>JADJXL010000022.1 GCA_016715885.1 Polyangiaceae bacterium | reverse complement strand
TCTCGCCGACCTCGGAGCATCCTCTGTTGTCGACATAACTGTTTCCGCCCCGGAGCAAGAGCGCGCAATCCCAGGCCGCCCGTTCACCGCAACGTCGTGGAATGACAACTGCGCCGAATGGGCCAAGCACACCAGCCGCGTTTTGCTCGTCCGCGTGGGCGACGACGAATGCGCGTGCCGTGACCGTGGTTCGCGTCAGCGCCCGGAGCCAGGTTTTGGCGTCGTGTGATGAGTTCGCAGGCTTGAGGTACGGACGCGGTGTCGCTTTGCCCGGATCTGGGCTGGTACGCCCCGGTCACGACGCACGTACATGCCTGCGGCATATGGCTGCGAAGCGCCGGTATTGGGACGCGGCGACGCGATGCCACGTGCGGCCGTCAGCACGGTGAGGTCGCCCGGCCATGTTTCCACCATGACTGCCGGGTCGGGCCGATTGTCGACGAAGTAAAGCTTGCGAAACAAGAAATCGCGCCATCCTGATTGTGGCTGCCCGGAATGATGCGTAGGCCGCCGTCTTCCGGGGTAATCCGCTCGAAGTGCAGGCCCACGTTGAGCATCGGGCCGGGGAGCTGTCCATAAAGGCGTCGCGCAGGCCAGTCGGTGTGCCACGCAAGGCCCGGGCGGAGGCTGCCTTTCGTGCGGATGTATCGGTTGAACACGACGCCATCTTTTCCTCGTGGCCAATGCGAGCGTCTTTGCCGACGAGCTTCCGGATGGGCTCGAAGCGAGCATCGGTGACGAATTGGCGGACGTAGTCGGAATGGACCGACAGAAAGCCCGTGCGCTGCAAGTAAGGTTTTCCCTGTTCGTCGCGACCGAACCAAATGGGAATGCCGTGGACCTTTGCGCCGCCCTTCGGCGAGGAACTTGCCTGCACGCGGTCGACTTCGGCGACGATGCGTGCGACCTCGTCGGGCGATGCGACCCGGGCAAACACGAGGTAGCCGTTTTTGTCGAGGTAGGCGCGCTGGACTGGTGTGATTTCGGCGCCGAGGCGGAAGCGGTGGTTCAATGGAAGCGCCGCGGCGACCTTGGCCGCCTCTTCGGGGGAAAGCGCGGCGTGCGGTGCTTCGTGGCTTGGATCGGGCAACTCGACGGCGGTGTTCATGCAAAAGCTCCGGGTAGGGCGAACTAAAACCAGATTTGCATGAATTGCAAGGTGCGGGCGCCGTCCGCCTCGACTTCGCCTTCGATGGGTCGATGGTCAGCGACAAGACCGCCGCAAGGTCTATTTCTTCTGTATGACGCCACACGCAATGCGCGCGCCCGCTGCCCCCGCGGGATCGGTCGTATAATCGTCCGGTTGTGCATGCACCACGATGGCCGTGCCATCGTCTGCGAGCAGGCTATTTTTTCCTTGGTCGAGCATGGCGCCCGGCGCGTACACTTCGATCTTTATCCGACCGTTTTGCGGAACGACGATATTGGGTAAATCGCCTGCGTGTGGGCCCGCGGGATCGCGAAAGCCGTGCTCGGCGCCGGTCGGATTGAAGTGTCCGCCGGCCGCATCGAAATTGGGCGTGCATGCGCCCTTTTCGTGAATGTGGAAACCATGAGGCCCTGGCGGCAAGCCGGATAGCTCACCCGTAATGAGGACCCCGTTGGGCGTGCTTCGAAGGTCGAGCGTGCCCAGGGTCTTGCCGGATGGATCCACCATTTTGGCGACCGCACCGTCGGCGGCGACGGCCGGTGCGGCAAGTGCAACAGTCGCGAACATCGCAGAAAATACGGAGCACAACCGGGTCATGGTACCTCCCCTCCAATGGCAGGCGCCCTGCGCGCCCCACTGTCATGTCTGGAGACGTCCCTGGCAACGGCAAGGGGTCGCATGACCGAAGACCTCGGCTGCGCGATCGAACACAAGCGCTCACGTCGACATTCTTTTGGTAGCCATGAGCATGAATGTTGGATTATGCTCGCGGCTCTTCCCAAGAGGAGCGTTTCATGAGCCAGTCACCGGTCGATTATCATCGCGACGGCGAAGTCGCCACGATCACGATGGACGACGGCAAGCGTAATGCGCTTTCGCCGCAGATGTTCAAAGCATTGAACGAGGCCATCGATCGCGCCGAGCGAGACGATGCGATGATCGTGCTGACGGGTCGGGTCGATGCATTCTCGGCAGGCTTCGACCTCAAGGTGATGCGTCTGGCGGCCCGGCCGCGGTGGGGATGCTCAACGGTGGGTTTGCCATGACGGCGCGGCCTTTGTCGTTTCCTCGGCCGGTCATTGCGGCGAGCAGTGGTCACGCGATGGCGATGGGTCTTTTGGTTTGCTGTGTGCGGATTACCGCATCGGCGCTGCTGGCGACTACAAATACGTTGCCAACGAGGTTGCCATTGGATTGCCCATGCCGCGGGTTGCGGTGGAGGTGATGCGATTGCGATTGCCGCCGGCGCATTTCCAGCGCGCGGCGACGCTGTCCACGATGTACACGCCCGAAGAAGCCGTCGCAGCAGGGATGCTCGATGAAGTGGTGTCACCCGACAAACTGCTCGAGCGCGCGTATGAACGGGCCGCGCAATTCGGCGAGCTCGACAGGCACGCGCATCGGGTGACGAAATTGCGTATTCGGGAAGATGCACTGAAAACGATTCGTCGATCGATACCGCTCGATTTGGGCGATGCGGTCGTCACGGGCGTACGCCGATTCATCGCGGCAAAGAAGACGGGGTCGGCGTAAGACCATGTCCGAGTCCAGCGATCGATCGTATGCAACAACCGAAGAGCCCGACGTCTTGATCGGGCATTACATCGGCGAAGTCACCGAAGCGGACATTCGACGTATGTTGGCTGTTCAGAAGGGTTGGCGCAAGTTTCCATCTTCGCGTGATGGGGACGATGTTTTTCCGCGCGGCAAAGCTCCTGACGGGTAAGCGATTTTCCTGTCCGCTTTTTCGACGATATGGCGCCGGCACGCCGCTGGTTCGACGAACGACGTCGAGAATTGGGCTTGCGCCGGTGAATGATGCGGCGAGCGACGCGAATCGCCGTTGGTCAAACGTCATCCGGTAGCGTTACTAGAATCTCCCCACCATGACAGAGCCTTTCCAGCGCGCCAAAAACTTGCCTGCGGCTATGCACCCTGTTTTCCTCGTTGCGACAAGACGCTCAACTGGCGCTTCCCTTGCATATGCGTGCCGCAACCTTTTTGCTGCAGGCACGCGTAACGTCGTGGCCCATTCCCCGCGCCAACCCCCTCAACCGTTTTCCGGCTTTTTCCGACGCACCGACCGTGATTGCAGCGCAGGAACGAATCGATCCACCTCGTCCATCCACAACCACATTCCCACACGACGCAGCTCCTTGTGGCGCATCGCAAGCAGCGTCCAGAATCGATCACGTAACGCCACAGCCTCGATCGCCGGATCCTTGCTCCGCGTACCCTTGGGCTTGAGGCGTTTGAGCAGCTCGGTACCCACGTTGGCTGCTTCCGTGATCTGCTCCGGCGTGACCGCCGTTTTCCGGCTATCGCCGTCGCGTGTTTGGTCAAGAGCGCCGCGAGATCGACGTTGTCTTGCGCCAAATCGATGGGCCCAGTGCCCGCTCGAATTCGCTCGGCTTCATGCGCCGGCAAAATTCCGGCGACGGCCAATGCTTCCGAGGATGCAAGCAGCAACGTGCGCGATGCTCGGGCCTTCTCGATCAACGCGCCGGTCGACCCGTCGCTCGTGCGATCCACCTGCGCAGCCGCGTAAATGACCGCAAGCGCCAAGTCGGGGAGCTCTTGCAGCGCAACGACATCCACGGTCGGCAGCTCCGCTTTGATCCGATCAGCGTGGGGCGAAATCGCGTCGAGGCCCATCTCGACGTTGTGCAACGCCAGCGATCCATCCGCGCGAAATGGGCGCACGTCGGCATCGGCCAGCGCTTCGGCCTCAGAAAGAAATTCCTCGTAGGCTTTTTGCGAGCCCACGATCTCGGGAGTGGGATTGGACATGATGCGCATTACACCGGAAGACGACCACGATGGCAAGTCCAAACTGCTCGACCGCCGAACGTCACCAAGTTGGTGACGCAGAAAGGGTCCACCATCGAGGCCCGTCACCCGCGTGGTCACAACGCAAGGTTGGACATCTGCCTGTCGTTACCAGCACGGCGACCACGGAAGGGTCGACATGCGATCGTCGTCGCCAGCGCGGTGACCACGAAAGGGTCAACAGGCGCACGTCGTCACCAGCGCGGTGACCGCGCATGGGTGAAAGCCCAGCTTCGCATCGGCGGCGTGCGCGGGGCACGATGGCGCCGCCCGCGCGGTGACGGTGTCTACCTGAGATTCTCGGGTTGGGCGCCGCATGCCCGTTGACACTATCCTACCGCTCCTTGTAGCCTCACAACGCATCGCACAACGGAGGGGGACATGCTTTACCGCTTCCTCTCTCTCACCATGCTCGTCGTGTTCGTAACGGTTGCGTGTGGCGATTCGTCGCACGGTCCTACATTGAAACTGCGGTCGTGATGAAAAGCAATGCCGTGTTGCCAAAGCTGCCTGCAGCTCCCATTCTGCCCGCAGCATTCACGGTGGGGAGGTTGTTGCAATCGTCTGGTGTTTCTCTGGCAGGCGAATACCAAATCGATATTCCGCTCGACGTTCCGCCGTCTCGAAGCGGGCATGGCACCGACGTTATCGCTGACCTATTCGAGCATCGCCGAGAATCCGAATGGAGTTACCGGCGACGAGCGGAACCAAGCGCGTAACAAGACTTCGACCCTCATCCGCATGACTCCTTCACCAAAGGAAAGTATGGTAAACGCACGCAACCAGCGCCATAAGGTTTCGAGCCGCCGGCGGTTTGCCTGGGCGACGTCGTTCGCTACAACGTTGGTCATGGGTGTGGTGCCGGCAGGATGCGCGGCGAACGGCGAGCATGCGATGACGCCCCCGCAGCCATCGGATCTATCTCAGGCATCGGAGCGGTCTCTTCCTCCAAGCATCATGGCTGCCCTTCAAGCATGCACGAACGGGCGGGTTTCCGACTTTCGCGCCACTCGTACGATATCGCCTTCAGGTCCAGGTGACAGCAGCACATGGTGTGGTCCGGGACGTCGAGCCGAACGGGAACCGGCTGGACGACGCGGAGCTCGAGGCATGCATGATCGAGGCGCTGGAGCAGATGTCGGTGCTCGACGTGCTGCCAGAGGATGAATCGTTATCATCGACGAATTCTGAAAGCATCCTACCGCATTCGCGCAGCCTCATCGGTGACACCACGATGCTGCTGCCTCATGTGTACGAGTTGATTCCGGTCGTCGTTGGTGGGTCGGGCGTGACGATCGTCGTGGGCGTCGGCGTTGTCGTGCTTGCTGCAGCCGTCGCGGGGCACATGTCGAAGGAGTGTCAAAAAGAGTGGAAAGATGCGAAGCAGAAATGCCTTGACCTCCTGGATTCTAATGATCCACCACGCAACGTGACTGGAGGTTATCTGGACACGAAAGAATGTGCTCGCGGCCTTGTTTCCGTGCGTTGCGGTGGCAACCGTATCGATAACGAAGGCCACGGAGCCCGCCCTGGAAGGAGAACGTGATGAGTGACACGCTGAAATCCCTGATCAATAAGATCAAAGTGCGTCTTGGCGCGGAGGATCCGGCTGCTTTCGACGACATGGCAGCGCTTGCCGAGCAATATCCAGATGAGCCAGACGTCTGGCGTGCACTCGCTTATGCCTATGAAGTGAGGGACGATTACACCGCCGCGATTGCAGCCATTACGCGGGAAATGGACCTCCGGCCTGAAAGGCCTGCGCTGTACTTCACGCGAGGTGGATATTTGCTCATGACAGCGGATTATGAAGGTGCGGTTGCCGACTTTACCAAAGGACTCGTTTTGGGCGACCAGATGGAGCATGAGCCCTACCGAGAGGTACTCCACTTTCTGCGAGCGGAAGCGTTCTTCCAATTGGGTCGAAAAGCCGAAGCGCGGTCCGATTTGGAGCATGTAAAGGATGACTGCGTCTTTTGGACGATCCAGGTGCGATCGAAGGCCGAACTTTTGGCATTGTGCGCGGAATCAGCGCGGTGACCGCGCATGGGTGAAAGCCCAGCTTCGCATCGGCGGCGTGCGCGGGGCACGATGGCGCCGCCCGCGCGGTGACGGTGTCTACCTGAGATTCTCGGGTTGGGCGCCGCATGCCCGTTGACACTATCCTACCGCTCCTTGTAGCCTCACAACGCATCGCACAACGGAGGGGACATGCTTTACCGCTTCCTTCTCTCACCATGCTCGTCGTGTTCGTAACGGTTGCGTGTGGCGATTCGTCGCACGGTCCTACATTGAAACTGCGGTCGTGATGAAAAGCAATGCCGTGTTGCCAAAGCTGCCTGCAGCTCCCATTCTGCCCGCAGCATTCACGGTGGGGAGGTTGTTGCAATCGTCTGCGTTTCTCTGGCAGGCGAATACCAAATCGATATTCCGCTCGACGTTCCGCCGTCTCGAAAGCGGGCATGGCACCGACGTTATCGCTGACCTATTCGAGCATCGCCGAGAATCCGAATGGAGTTACCGGCGACGAGCGGAACCAAGCGCGTAACAAGACTTCGACCTCATCCGCATGACTCCCTTCACCAAAGGAAAGTATGGTAAACGCACGCAACCAGCGCCATAAGGTTTCGAGCCGCCGGCGGTTTGCCTGGGCGACGTCGTTCGCTGCAACGTTGGTCATGGTGTGGTGCCGGCAGGATGCGCGGCGAACGGCGAGCATGCGATGACGCCCCCGCAGCCATCGGATCTATCTCAGGCATCGGAGCGGTCTCTTCCTCCAAGCATCATGGCTGCCCTTCAAGCATGCACGAACGGGCGGGTTTCCCGACTTTCGCGCCACTCGTACGATATCGCCTTCAAGGTCCAGGTGACAGCACATGGTGTGGTCCGGGACGTCGAGCCGAACGGGAACCGGCTGGACGACGCGGAGCTCGAGGCATGCATGATCGAGGCGCTGGAGCAGATGTCGGTGCTCGACGTGCTGCCAGAGGATGAATCGTTATCATCGACGAATTCTGAAAGCATCCTACCGCATTCGCGCAGCCTCATCGGTGACACCACGATGCTGCTGCCTCATGTGTACGAGTTGATTCCGGTCGTCGTTGGTGGGTCGGGCGTGACGATCGTCGTGGGCGTCGGCGTTGTCGTGCTTGCTGCAGCCGTCGCGGGGCACATGTCGAAGGAGTGCCAGAAACAATGGGAAGACGCGCGCGAGAAATGCGATGAGTTGCTATCTTCGCCCAATCCTCCTCGCAACCTGACCGGAGGCTACAAGAACCGCGAGGATTGCGCGCGCGGCCATGTTGATGAGCGATGCGGTGGCAACAAAATCGATTGGGGTCGAGCAGGCCGACCTGGAAGGAGGACGTGATGGACGACGGGTTGAAAGCCGTGATCATGGACATCAAAGAGCGGATTAGAGCGGAGGAGCCGACCGCTTTGGAAGCCGCCGTAGAACTTACCCACCGATATCCTGATGAGCCGGACGTCTGGAACGCGCTGGCGTACGGCTACGCACGGAATGACAATTACGTCGCCGCCATTGCAGCCATGACGCGGGTGATGGCACTTGCACGTCGCAAGCCATCGGTGTTTTTCAATCGAGGTCGCTATGCGCTCATGGCACGCGACTACGATCTTGCCGTTGCGGACTTCACGCAAGGACTCGTTCTCTGTGATGAACTGAATGACGATTACGACCGCGAGGGGCTCCACTTCCTGCGAGCGGAAGCGTACTTTCAGTTGGGCCGAAAAGCCGAAGCGCGTGCCGACTTGCAGCATGTGCCCGATGACTCTGTATCATGGACGCTTCAGGTGCGATCAAAAGCAGAGCTCTTGGAATTATGCGCGGAATCAGCGCGGTGACCGCGCATGGGTAAAAGCCCAAAAGTGCAGTCGTCATATACGCAATCGCCGCTCTACATCGCCCGCGCCGCGCAACCAGTGCACTCGATACGTCCCGTGGCGTGCGGGCGGCGCTTCATCGTGGCGAAGAAAACGACGTCCGCGTGAAAACCTCACCTCTCCGCCATCGCGTCCGGAAAGAGCCTGCGCAACAGCCACGATTGCACCAGCTTCTGCTGCTCGCTCGCCGAAAGCGCGTCACGCATGCGGCCCACGATCCACGCCGAAAACACGATGAACGACAGCGTCGAATACAGCATCGCCAAGAGCGTCGCCGTCTCCGGCAATGCCACCGCCCGCGCCAATATGATCAGCCTGTCCGCCTCGAACACGTACGACCGACCAAGTACCCCCGTCAATTCGCCAACGAAGGGCAGCGACGTAAACGCGACGAAGACGACGACGCCCACACGCCGCTCGTAGGGCGTCGCATGCATCGCATAAATCAGCATCGCGGACACCGCACACGTGGGCACGAGCGCAAACGGCCCAAGATAACAGCTCGATAACGCCACGGTCGCCGCCACGAGCACGGACAATGCAATCGGCACGCCAGCACCAATACGTTGCCGCCGCGAATAAAACAATGCAAATAACGCTGCCATCACATCCACGGCCGCCGTCGCGCCGACGGCGAGCTTGCTATGCACGCCAATGACGAATGCGAGCGGAAGCACCGCAAGCCACGCCCTGAGCCCATAAACTGCGCTCCGCAACGTCTCGGCTCGCGCCTTGTCCCGCGCCCGCTCGAGCTCCGGCATGGCCTCGGGCGGCACCTCCGTCGTGTTCACGATGAGCTCCACAAAGAGCCGCTGCGCCGCGCGATCCTCCGGATCGAGCGCCAGCCCCTGAATCACTTCGCGCACCGCCATGACGCGAGGCGACTGGTCGAGTGCATTCGCCACATCCACGCTCGCTTCGGCTTTCACCAGACCGCCCGCATGCGCCTCCGATTCCTTGAATGCTTTGGCACGCTCGACATGCGTCCGCGCCAAGTCCTGCCGCAGCTTGAGATCCCGATCTCCATCGAGATATCGCTCCACGCCCTCCGCAAGCTCGCGCGCCGACGAAAGGCGATCCTCGGGCTCCTGCGCGAGCGCTCGCATGCACAGCGCGTCGAGCTCCGGAGCAATCGATGGAACATGCTCGCTCGGCTGCGTCGGAACGCCCGAAAGCGCCGCGCGCATGATTTCATCGACGCGCGTCCCCGGACGAAGTCGCGATAACGTCAATATTTCAAATAGTATTGCGCCAAGCGCATACACATCGGCGCGCGCATCCACCGCGTCGTGCCCCGGGATCTGCTCGGGCGCCATGTACGCCGGCGTGCCCAAAAAGCGCGCCCTCGACCGTCAGCGCCGCGTTGTCCGACGTGAGCCCTCGGGACCGAACGGAGCTTCCCCATTTGGGCGGAGCAGGCCGAGCTTCGTCCACCTGAAGACTTCGTGCTTGCGCCGAAGGTGCTCGATGACGCGTTCGAGGGTATCGCCACGCACGCGTTTCATCGTGAAAAATGGGCGACCTTGGGGGTCCAAATCGAGGTCGTACACGGGCACGATCGAAGGATGTTCGAGCTGCCCTTGCACGCGCGCTTCACGCAAAAAACGAGCTCGCGCCGTCGGCGAATCGGTATCGGCGAGGAGCGTTTTTTTCGCGACGCGCCTGCCAATTCGAGTATCGCCGCTCAGGCGCACTTCGCCCATGCCGCCGACACCGAGGACGGGGCCTGCGTCGTAACGAGCGCGATGCGAGCGCGCCGAGCTCGCCGGGTCCGACGTCGACGGCGCCGGCACTGACCTCGCCGCTCGCAAGGGAAAACGGATCGTGGCTGGTCGCATCGACGAGCGTCACGATGGGTAGGTCGGGGAGCGCGGCAATGGTGGCGTCGAGCGGCCTTTGCGGTACTGATTCGACCGTGGGCGCCATGGGATCGAGCGCTGTGGGAGGGCCAGAGTGCGAGGGAGGAGCAGAGGCGCGCTTGGACATCGAGCGGACTGTACCGCGATGCGCGTGCAAAACGGAACCGTCAAGCAAGAGCTTCGCGCACCTTACCCGCGAACCCTGGGTCAGGGAGCGACGCGCTTCTGCGCAATGCGCCGCTTTCCTTCGAGCCAGGCAAACCCCGCATCGTAGACGACGTCGTGTCCGCCATCGAAAGCACGAGCGTCGTATTGCCAGACGTGCGCGACGCGCGCACGGGCGTGCCCGCAAGCGCATATGGGTCGGCTCGCCCGCGGGACTTCGTAGGGATGCAGGGCGCGTGGACGATTTCAGCTTCGGCAGAAAATCGTCTGCCAATTGGTCGGCGGCAATGGCTAGCTGATTGAACGCGGCAATGGCGTGCCGCGGATACACGATGTCGTCACGAACACCCGCGGCAATGTACATGGGCACGCCGGCTTGCCGAGCTCGCTCCAAAACGGCGCTCGGGCTACGTCTTTTGCATTCGGTAAAAGCTTTCGTACCAGCACGCGGCGCGCCTCCGCAAACGGCTTCGATGTTGCCCACGTAATGCCGGCGAGGCACATGTGCGACATTTTCGCGATACCAATCCACGATATCGTGAATGGGACACCATGCCACGACGCCGGCCCACATGTCCGGATGCCGGCCCGCCATGGCGAGCGCCGCGAGGCCGCCGCCGGAAAAACCCGCCAAATAGATGCGATTCGTGTCCACACGCGCATGCCGCTTGGCGTATTCCACGGCATCCAGAATGTCGCTCGTCACGAGGTCCGATACGCCAGCGGCGGCGTTTCTGTTTGGACCGCGGAAATTCGGATGAATGAAGACCCAATCTTTTTTTGCCGCGTGCAGAGCATAAGGAATGCCGATGTTCTGACGATAATCCGTGCTCCAACTGTGCAAGACGACGAGAAGCGGTTTTTCCGCGGACGATCCCGAATCGAAAAACATCGCACGTTGCGCCGATCCATCCGACGAAGATGGAAGCGTGACATCGCGCGCCCCTGGAACGAGACGTTTCCATGCTTTGGCGCTCATGGCGCCCTCGCCGCCCGGAAATCGCGACGCAAGCGTATGACTTTTAACGCTCATGGCTTTCGCTTCGAGTCCTTTGGGCTTGGGCTTTGCGTAGGCTCGAGATGCAACGCGGCCCGAAATGAGCGTCAAAAGAACCGCACACGTGAGGAGTGCCACGACAAACAAGGAACGTTTCATTCGATAAACCTCTTTGCCGCGACGTTAGCAAAATGGATGGCCCTTGCCATACGAGCGGCACCATGAATACACGCCCCAGGTCGGTGGCTCGGTTCGTCGGTACAGCCTTTGCGTGCGCATGGTGGAATGCTGGCCATCAAGTTCGTCCTGGTGAGCGTATTTTGACATTTGCGGTGCTTTTTCCGGCGTCCGCTCGTGGCGAAACCATAACGACCGGGCAACCTTTGCTGATGCTGGTCCCGGAATATCCGCGTGCCGTGGGTGGGCCCTTTCCATTTGGCGCGCAGGATCTGTCGGTATGGCGTACACGGGTCCCCCGAATCGAAGAGGTCGACATTCGTTCGAGCCTCGATAAAACAATACAAAAAGCTCTGTTTTATACGCCAACGGGCGATTCGCCAAAGCCGCTGCTCGTCGTGCTGCATAGCTGGAGCGAAAACTATTTGCAAAATATTGGCATTCCTTATGCCATTTTTGCCGAACGAAATGGCTGGGCGCTCATTCACCCGGATCATCGCGGTCCTTATCGCAAACCCGAAGCGGTGGCCTCCGAGCTTTCCCTCGGAGACGTGCTCGATGCGGTGGAATACGCCAAAAAACGCGCTCGGATCGATTCATCACGCATTTATTTGGTGGGTTATTCGGGCAGCGCCATGACGTCGCTCGTGCTGGCGGGCAAACATCCCGATATATGGGCAGGTGTGGTTTCGTGGGTGCCGATTTATGATTTGGTGGATTGGTACGAATGGATGCAAAAAACGTCGCCCGAACGGCATTATGCGGGCGAGATCGCGGCAGCTTGCGGTGGCCGCCCCGTTCCGGGAAGCCCGGCCGAAAAGGAATGCCGGCGGCGAAGCCCGAGCCAATATTTGTCGAATGCACGCGGACGAGTTCCCATTTATTTGGGCTTGGGCATTTGGGATCATCTGGTTCCGCCAAACCATGCACTTCGAGCATTCAATGATCTCGCATCACCGAACGAACGTATTCCGGAGGGTCAACTGAGGGAGCTCGACCGAACACGTCGCGTGCCCCCATGAGCTTGTATTTTCAGGGAAACGACCGCTTTATGAGCAAGCGGGGGCCAAGGTGCTTCTCGAAAGGTCGAGCCTTGGGTCGACGGTGACCATTTTTCAAGGAGGTCACGACATCATTTACAATGCGGGCCTCGCGTGGCTTGCGGAAAGAAGGCGGTGACTGGTCATTGACAGCACGCGCCGTCGATGGGGCATCCCAACGTGCCGCACGAGCCGCTCGCGCAATCGGCATTCGAGAAGCATCGCGTCCCCTTGGCTCCCGCAACGCACGCACCATTCGTGCAAACGCCGCTCCAACATTCACCGTCATTGGTGCAGCCCTTACCTGCGCGGCATGGCAAGCAATCTCCACCACAATCGACGTCGGATTCCGCCGCATTCTGTGTGCAGTCGGCGCAATGGGGATTGTCCGGGTCTGCGCCTTCGCACATGTCTCGACCATTCAGCGAGATACAATACCCGCGCGAAACCGGACAGTAGCTACTCAGACAATCGGAGTCCATGCTGCAACCACGTCCGTCAGAACAAACGTCACATGAATCCCCGCCGCAATCGACACCGGTTTCCGTGCCGTCTTGCACGCCATTGAGGCACGTCATCGCCGCCCCAGAACTGCTGCTACTGCTGCTGCTACTACTCGCCGGCGTGTCGTCTGTATCGGGTTCGTCTACGCGATTGTGATCCTCCCACGGTTCGACTCCGAGAACTTGCTCGCACCCCGCCATTGCAGCAAGGGCCACGAACGCCCAGCCAACGCAAAATATGGAACGCATGTTCAGTATTCTTCCCCGTATTGGGGCGTTTGGCAAGACTTTTAGAAGCGCCCGACGAACTGCGCTCCCGCAACGTCCCGCCCCGCCCATGGAACGAACTGAACATGCTGGGCTTGGGTCTTTTCTCGCGCCAGGGTGGGCGATCGATTCGGCAAGAGTGCCAGCACGAGCGCGGTGCCGGCGCCGACCACGCCGATGCCAAAGCCAACGTTGGCCACCGTCGCCGCCGCAAACGCTTGCTCGCGCAGTTCCTTGCCCTTTTGACACGTAGCCGCCGAACCGCAGGACTGTTCAATCGGGATGGATGCGCTGTTTTTGCTGGCCGCCGAGATGGCGAACGCGGCGCTCATGCCAAAACCAACGAGCCCCACGCCACCGGCCACAATCGCGCCGATACGTTGCGGCGAAGGCGCAGTCGGTATCACCGGTTTGTCGGGGCGAAAGGGCGCCGTCGATGCCGTCGCAACTCGATCGGGATCGGGGACTTCGAGCTCGGCGGTCTTGCGCGACGTGGCGATGAGCGTCGCACGGAATTCCGGTTTATCCGGCCATCGAACGACGATTTCGTACGTACCCGGATCAACGGGCACGACGATGCCGAGATCTTCGGGCATCAGGCGGATGCCATTTCGATAGATCATCACGTTGGGATGAGGTTTGGCCAAACGCACGAGCAGCCGCGGCAATTCGGGCTCGAGCGCCTTCACGCGTTCCCGGGCAAACGCTGCGCGTTCATCGCCCACGGCCTCGGCGCGCGCCGCCGTCTCGCCGTATTCGCGCCATGCCGTCGCCGTGCGCCCCTGCTGCTCGTGACACGCCGCGAGCAATCCAAGCGTGCCGATCGCAGGATCGAGCGCGTCGCTCTCTGCGAGTTTGTCGCACGCTTCGAGGAACTTTCCTTGCTCCAAAAGTTGTTTGCCCTCTTGGAACAACGCATCCGCACGGGACATCTCCGGAGGAGGCGTTTCCGCAGGCGTTTCCACGGGAGGCGTTTCCGCAGGCGGCTCGTCGGCGCGAGCTGCATGGGGCACGAGCGCAAGCATCGACGCGAGCACGATGGCGAGGCTATTTCCTTTTACCACCAAACATCTCCACGGAAGTTTTGACCGAGTCTTTGGGTTGTCGCACAGGCCTGGTGCCAGCCGGAGTCTTGGACGTTTTTGCCGCGCTCGTAGCAGACGCTGATGCCGCCGGAGTCGCGCTTTCCGTGGGCGCTGCGGCGGTCTTTTGAGGCGCTGCTTCGACGATGGGCGCTGCAGCGACAGCCGAGCTCGACGAGCTATCCGCAACGACCGTCGGTTCATCGTCGCCCATGCCGAATACGAGGGCGACGACGATGATTGCGGCCACCACGGCGCTCGCTGCAACGATGATCGCCGTGCGTTTGTTTCGAGCGCGGTGCGCGTCGAGGCTGCGCGTGGAGCTGGTCAGGGCCGAGTGGGTCTCCATCGCGGGTCGCGGCAAATCCCGCGGCAACGTGGGTGCTTCGTCCGTCGGCGCGCGCGACGTCCGGCTCGGCTCGGGATCCACATGAGCGTTTGGCGTGACAAGCGCTCGAGCAACGAGCTCGGCGCGCGTGCGAGCGTCGGATCCACCAAAGGGGGCAATGGCTGCGGCGAATGCTGCCAAATCCGGAAAACGATCCGCCGGGCGTTTCGCCATCGCGCGCACGAGGGCTTCGTCGAGCTTGGCAGGTACGTCAGGACGAACCACTCGAACATGCGGAGGAGGATGGGTCGCGATGACGACGATGAGCTGCGTGACGGAGGGTGCCGAGAACGCCGGCTGGCCCGCGATCATTTCGTAGAGAATCATGCCGAGGGCGTGTTGATCACTGCGCGCATCGACGTTTCTTGCACTTTGGATCTGCTCGGGCGACATGTACTGCGGGGTGCCGAAGACGGTCTCGGAGCCGGTGAGTCCTGCGTGATTTCCGGTGTCTTCCTTCGACAAACCAAAATCGAGCACTTTGAGCACGCGCGGGCGCAGCGGCCTTTCGGCGAGAAAAAGATTTGCCGGCTTGAGGTCGCGATGCACGAGGTTGTATGCGTGCGCCATGGCGACGCCTTCGCACGCTTCGAGCATGAGATCCACGGCCTCCGCGATGGGAAGCTTGCCGCGCATGTGAAGCTCGGCATCGAGGTCACGACCGACGAGACGCTCCATCACGATGTACGGCTCGCCGGTTTCGGTCATGCCGACATCGCTGACGCGCGCGATGTGTTCCGACGGCAAAGTCGCTGCGATCCGCGCTTCGCGGAGGAACCGCGCGACGACATCGGGCGACCGAGCATGCTCGGCGTTGAGCAGCTTGACGGCGACGGTTTGGCCCAGCGCAACATGCGTCGCTTCGAGGACGACGCCCATGCCGCCGCTACCGAGCTGCCGCTCGATGCGGTATTTCCCCACCAGGAGTGTGCCAGGCTGAGCACCCAACATTGCCCGGGCAGAGCTTACTACGGGTTCGTCGCGCAAGGAAGCGGGTTCGAGGCTGGGTCGGGATCGACCCGGGACCGGGGCAGGATTTGTATGCTCGCTACGCGCGCGTGGGACGCGCGCTTCGCGAGATTGGTCACGATGGGGGGCTCGCAGGCGGCTCTTTGAGTCTTTTGGGTCTACGACCCAAAAGACGAGCCGACTGCTCTGCCCCCCATACCCCCCGAATTGCCTTTCCCCAATTCAGAGGCGCTCTACTACCGCTCGTCCGATGTCCAATGCACGCGGAGAAGGCTCTCTTCGGACGGCACGCCGACGCGAAGAGGAAATCCATAATGGCCGGTCCCTCGATGCACGTACAATCGATTACGACCGAGAGCCCATAGGCCATGATCTGGAATCTGCGTGAACGTGCTGACGAACGTATGGGGCAATCCGAGCACCAAAAGACCGAGCTGACCACCGTGGGTATGCCCGCCGAAGACCAAGTCGGCTTCTCCGTCGGGCACGTGCCGAAATGCACCCGGATCATGCAAGAGCACGAGGCGCTTCATTCCTTCAATGCGCGGGTGCCGAGCGAAAACTCGTTTCATCCGTTGTGCTCGGTCGCGGAAATGAAAATCGATACCGAGTATTTGGACCGGCCCGGCGGGTGTTTCCACCGTGCGCTCTTCGTCGATGAGCAGCGTGGCGCCAATGTCGTGCATCGCTCCCGCGACGGTTTCGGGAGCTTCGTGATCGTGATTGCCGCGACACGCAAATACTCGCCCCGGAAGCTGCGCCAGAGGTTCGAGCGCCCTTGCAAGCGACGCGCGAGCTTCGTGGGACTCCATGGTCAAAAAGTCCCCGGTGAGCAATACGAGATCAGGCTCGGCTTCGACCGCTCGCTGTGCAATCGAACGAAGACGTTTTTCCGACATGAACGGCCCGAGATGCGGATCGGTGATTTGCACGATACGCAAAGGACGCTCCTGCCTGCCCGATCCCAGAGAATACCGCTGTAGCATCGGAGCATGCTGGTCATCGAGCACGATATCGGTTTCTTCGAAACGATGCCGCAGGCTTTGCACGAGCCCGAACAGCGCAATCAAATAAGGAATGAAAAAGCCATGGGGCGTGAATCCCACGGCCGAGACGATGGCCCATGGGAGCGCGAGAAACGTCGCCGCTGCGAAATACGAGGCAGGCACGCTGACGAGCGCTCGGTACCAAACGGGCCGCATTTTGGGCACGGCGAGGAGCGCAAAGTGCACGTACACGGCGGCATGAAGAAATGCGTAAATGGGAAGGATGGGCTCGAATACCTTCGCCATTGCAATGGCAATGAGCGTATGAATCGTCAGAAGCACGCCGACGAAGGTGGCATACAAACGACCACGGACGATCCGTGCGAAGAGGACGACGAGGACCGCAAGACCCGCGGAAAACCAGGGAAATAGTGCCAGCACGAGGGTACAAATAACACGTCGCCCACACTGCGCGAGGGGTTTTGCAAAACTTTACAGGCGAGCCCACGTGCTCCAAAGCCTCTTTCGCTCGAACCGCACGTAACCCTTGCAGCCGCTCGGACACGAGCGTAAAGGGCGATGCCGTACCGCTCGGAGGTCTTCGCCATGGTTCTGCAACGTCTGTCTTCGATCTCGCTGCTCACGCTCGTTCTTTGCGGCACGATGCCAGGGTTTGTCCTGGGATGCAGCAGCGGCGAACAAGCCGGCGAGCCTGGTCAAGGTCCAGCAGGACCACCTGGAGCGACAGGACCCACAGGACCCGAAGGTCCCATCGGCGTAACAGGGCCAACAGGTCCCGAGGGACCCATGGGTCTGCCAGGCGTAACCGGACCCACAGGACCAGAAGGACCCATGGGACCGATGGGCCTCGAAGGTGCAATGGGTCCGGCTGGGCCGATGGGTCCGCAAGGGCTGATGGGGCCGGCTGGGCCTGCGGGGCCAACGGGAGCCACGGGGGCGCCAGGTGCGGCGGGAGCAACTGGGGCAACTGGGGCGGCAGGCGCGACGGGAGCGACCGGGGCAGCGGGAGCTACGGGCGCGACAGGCGCGACAGGCGCAATGGGGCCGACGGGAGCGACCGGGGCAGCGGGAGCTACGGGTGCGACAGGCGCAATGGGGCCGACGGGAGCCATGGGGCCCGCTGGGGCGGATGGCGCAACGGGCGCAATGGGACCGGTGGGACCGACGGGGGCAATGGGGCCGGCGGGACCCGCGGGTGCGACGGGGCCGGCGGGGAATCCGGGGCCTCAGGGGCCCGCGGGACCGCCTGGAGCAGGCGCATACATGGAGGATGTCGCGTCGTTCGCTGGTTTCACCACGTCAACGCATACCGGCAACATAGGAGGTCGGCCAGCGGCGCATGCGATTTGCGCGTCTGAATTCGCAGGCGCTCACCTTTGCCATATTTCCGAATACATTCTTTCCAATTCCGCGACGACCGTTCCGGCCACGGGTGCGTGGCTCGATGCGAGCGTCGATCCGGCTGACAGCGTGACCATCGAGGGATCCTACCGGTTTGGCCGAAACACCAATTATTCATGCGTGAGCTTCACCAGCACGAGCACCGGTAATTACGGCACGTACGTCGGAGCGAATGGCGAAGGCATCTACGGCGGAAGCACATGCCAAACTGCGCGGCCGCTTGCTTGTTGTAATGGCGCACCAAAGACCGTCTTCGCTGGCTTCACGGCATCGACGTCTACCGGCAACATGGGCGGGCGCCCGGCCGTCCATGCCATTTGCAATGCGGAATTTCCGGGCGCGCACCTCTGCCATGCCGCCGAATACATCCGGACGAATTCTGCAACGCCCATTCCCGCGTCCGGTGCGTGGCTCGACGCCAGCGTAGACGATGGCGATTCCATCACCATCGAGGGAGCCCCGAGCTTTGGGCGAAATACCAATTATTCTTGTGTCAGCTTCACCAGCACGAGCACCGGCAATTACGGCACGTACGTCGGAGCGAATGGTGAAGTCATTTATGGCGGCAGCATATGCCAAGCCTCCCGCCCGTGGCTTGCTGTTATTGAACGCCCTCGCGCAATGCTTCGAGCGCCCTCCAACAACTCGCCCCAAGCGCTCAACTCCTCGCCCAACTTTGCGCTTCCGTTCCCGCCAAATCCATGTTAGAGGGCGCCATGGACTTCGACACGACCAGCGGCCGCGCGTTTCTCGAGCTTCCCGATGACTACGCGCTCCCGGACACCGACGACTTGATGCACGACGCGCGAGCGATCCTGCTTCACACGCTGAACCTGCGAACGGAAACGCAATCGTCCGGCATCCAGATCGCACCCATCTGGGAAAACCACGAAGGACAAGCAGCACTGCGCGCAACCGTCGTGCCGAATGTCATCGAAGGTCGGCACTTCGAGGGCAAAGGAATGGTTGCGCTGCGTGATCCGAGCGCCCTGACCATGATCGCCGATGTCGTCGAAATCCTTGCGGAAGAGCCCGCGGCCGCCGCGACGGCGCTCGCCGTGACGTCGTCGTTATGGCTCAGCAGCGACGCCCCCATCCGCTCGCTCGGATTGCCTTACAAAGGTCATTACAAGCTCTTGACACTCGTCCTCGCCGACTTTTTACGCAAAGTGGGCGCGGGCTTCGACGAACTGGAATGGATCACGTCGCTCGGCATTCTGAGCGCGTACCACAACCCGGATGAAGATCCGCCCGTCGAGCAGGTAGTGGCCTCCACACGCCAGAAAATCGAACGATTGATCGAAGAAGAAAAAGCATTGATGAATGCGCTCGCAGGACAAGTGAATCAATAGCGACCGAGGGTAGCTGTATCTTGCGTCGAAACGAACAATTTCGCGCCCGCATCGCGGACGTGGGCCTTCATGGGTCGGCGGATCGTTATGGCGATCTGTGCGTGCACGGAGTCATCGATCTTCGCCGCTGCTTTTCGCGCGACGACATCGAGCGGGCGGTGCAAGCGACCGTCGCGGCTTTTCCCGTGCTCGGATGCGTCTATGAACCCCACTTTTTTCGGGATCGCTGGGTTCGCGTGCATGGCCCCATTTCCGACATGGTTCACGTGGGTGCCGCGGCCGACTTGGAGAGCGACACGCAAATGTGGACCGAACGCTCGCTCGATCCAACACGCGTGCGGCCTCTTCGAGTCGTCGTGTTGCCGGCGCCCTTTGGCTGTCGGCTCATCGTGAGTTTATCGCATTTGGCCATGGATGGTGCGGGCATGGCGGCCGTCGGGCACGTGCTGGGCGCTCATCTTTATGGAGTGCGCCCGGCTTTGCCCGTGGAGCCCAGGCGTCATTTGCGGCGCGCGCTGAATGGGCTTTCCCTGCGCCAATTGCCCATTCTCGGCCGCGATATGTTCACCGTCCTGCTCCAGCCGCTTCGCGTTTTGTCCGCAGCCCCGCGCGAACGGCCTTATCCGCAGAGTGGCTCGGCCAGACCATTGTCGAGACAAATCGTGCTCGAAGCGTCGACCATCGAAGCGCTCGAGGCCCGCTGCGGCATGCATGTGCGGGTCAATGATTTGCTCATGGCCGCCATTGCCATGATTGCGGCAAAGCGATCCAGCAAAGGGCCCGTCGCCGTGCTTTACACGATGGACCTTCGGCGATACTCACGCTCGGCACACCTATCCACCACGAATGCATCATCCATCTTGACCACGATCGTTCCACGCTCGGCCACGCAAAACATCGTCGATGCCGTGAAGGCCGTGAGCGCCATCACGGCACAGCACCGGCGGAGCCTCGTTGGGCCGGCGTTTTTGCTTTTGCCAACGCTGCTCGCGGGGCCATTGCCGCATGGAATCCTGCGACGGCTCGCGCCGGCATTCCAACAGGTGCTCGTCGATTTGCCCATCAGCCGCGGATTCATTTTCACCAACGTGGGAAAACTCGATCAAGGCCTCGGGCCGCTCGTCGACGATATCGTCGACATGCGCGCGGTCGGGCCGAACGTCAAAGGGATTCCGGTGCCGACCATGGTCGCATTTGGATTGCGAGGGCGGATTCATCTTCAATTATTTGCGCCGCCTGGATTGGGAGAACCAGCCCTGAACGAGCTCGAGGGCGAATTGCGCGAAGCGTTGACGATTCCGAATTGACGGCAAACGTTCCAGACAAACACTTCCTTCGTTTCCCCATGGGTCCTCGGTAAAACGACCTACGCGCGGCGGGTTTGTCGCGTATCGAATGACCGATTCATCCGCGCCACGACCTCGCTGTTAAGCAATAAGCTTTCGTCTCGTCATTCACGAGAGGAGGCTCGATGCGATTGCATCTGAATACGTTGTGGCTCGCCCTGACGGTGGGCGCCGTGGGAGCTTGTTCCGCAGGACTCAGTCCCAATGCCGCCGCTGAACCGCAGCCGGCGCGAGGTACGTCGGCGGCAGCGGCGCCTGCTGGAGGTATCGTTTCCGATCCGCGCCTGGGTTTGCTTGCGCCGGGAGACTCGAAGACGAGTTATGCCCCCGTCGCCATCGAAGAACCTTTTGCCGCGATCATGGCGCGTCTATCCGCGGAAAAACCCGCCGTGATGAAAAGGCAATTGGATTTGCTCGCCTCGAGGTACGACCTCGCCAACAAGCCGGCACGTGGCGTCACGATGTCGCGAGGCAAGGCCGTACAACAAGGCGTGCGCGTGAAGCTGCCGCAAGGAATGACGTGGACGTCGCTCGCCGGTATGACGCCGGCGGAGATTCGCGACAAGAACCTTTTTCCAGCGGGATTTATGCCATTGCCTCACGCAAAACACGGCGAGGGCGGAATGGTTTTCCCAAAGACGCACATCGCGGAGATCAAGCGTCAGGAAAACCTGAACCTCGAACGATTCGACGTGGAATTCGACTTCCCCGAGCATTTCATTGCGGAGTTTCCTCCGCCCATCTTTCTCACGACCAGGCCGGACCTCGGGGACGTGTCCCGCGGCCAGCTCGTCACGCGGCAAAACTTTTTTGCGTTGTTCGACGGAATCCTGAATCCGGAAACAACTCGAAGGGCTGCGCCTCTTGGTATCGCAATTCGCGCAGCAGCAATTCAATCTGACCGACGATCGTAGGTCCGAAAAGCCCAGCCCCGGCGTGAGCTGCTTCGATTGCCATGCGAATGGTCATACGAATGCAGCATTTCACCTCGTCGGCGACAAACGCCCCCAATCGCATCGGCGCCGCATCGATACGCCATCGCTAAGAGGCGTGAACCAGCAGCGGCTCTTTGGTTCACAACGGGCACTCCGCACCATCGAGGATTTCACTGAATTCGAGCAACGTGCGGCGTATTTCGATGGGGATATCGTGATCGCTCAGAAGAAGGGTGTCAATTTCCTCGAACGAGGAAGCGAAGTCCATGCGATGGCCGAATTCCAAGAGATACTCGACTTCCCGCCCGCGCCGAAGCTTCGCATCACCGACAAACGACTCGATCCACGCCTCGCCACGCCCGAAGAGCTTCGAGGTCAGGAGGTTTTCTTTGGCAAAGGGCAATGCGCCAATTGCCATCCACCGCCGATCTATTCGGATAATTTCATGCACGATCTCCATGTGGAACGGTTCTACCAACCAACGCTCATCAATGGGCGTCTCACTGTTGCCGAAGGCCCGACGAAAAGCTTCCCGCTCCGAGGCATCAAGGATTCGCCACCGTATCTGCACGACGGCCGCCTCCTCACGCTCGAAGACACCGTGGAATTCTTCAATTTGGTGCTCGAGCTGAAACTCTCCGATCAGGAAAAGAGCGACCTCGTCGCATTCATGCGCGTGCTCTGAACACGACTCTCCCAAATCGTATCAAGCGAGGCTTTGGGAGCTGCTTGATTTCTCGGCGCTGCGGCGGGGGCCCCGCTGTCCGAGCCGCCGAAGGCGGCGAGTTCGGGGTGCCGCGGTGCCGAGAAATCAAGCAGCTCCCGAAGCTCAATCAACGAAGTGGCGGAGTACTGCTCGTGGTCAGCGCATAGACCACGTCTTTGCGTCCCTGCGTCTTTGCCACTTTGCGTTAAACCTCGGGTCAATGAGGTCACCCAAGCGCAGATCGTCAAAACATTGGCGCTCTCATCCATTGTCGGAAAACTGCTGCCTCGATCGTTTGTGCTCAAAACGTAGACAGCATTGGACAGCCAAACCACCTGCAGGCATCGTTGGATGTCAAAGCAGTATTCGCATTCACGTGCTCTCAACACGATTTCGACGCATTTCCGTCCACAAAAGGACTGGTCTGTCATGGTACCATGTATTCGATGGTAACTCGCGAGGGAGGACGACATGATCAGATCCCGCCAGTTCGAAACGTCGACTACACTTGATAAAGAATACGACCCGACGCACCTCGTGCATGACGCACAGCGATATCTTCGCTGGTATGCAGACGAAAGCGTCAAGGCGCGTCATGACCTTCCTTGGTCACTCGATATACGGTTTGGTGCCGGAGCTGACGAAACAGTCGACATTTCGCCGGCACCTCAGCCCAATGCGCCGGTGGTGGTATTCATTCACGGCGGCTATTGGCAGTCCTTCAGCAGCAAGGAATTCAGCTTCGTGGCGCGCGGATTGCGGGCCAATGGCCTGACGGTCGTCCTCACGAACCATTCGCTCTGCCCGGCGGTCACCATAGCCGACATCACGCGTCAAAGCCGCTCGGCGATGAAATGGATTTACGAAAACATTCGCGCATTTCACGGAGATCCGGACCGCATCTTCGTGGTTGGTCATTCAGCGGGCGGCCATCAGGTCGCCATGCTTTTGTCCACGCGATGGCACGAGGATTATGGTTTGCCGCAAGACATCATCAAGGGCGCGATTCCCATCAGCGGCATTTTTGACTTGCGTCCACTTCGACACACGTCGATGCAAAAAAACCTCGGGCTCAATCACGAAGTCGTCCTCGATCAAAGTCCCATTTTCCACGTGCCCGATATGGGTCCGCCCCTGCTCGTCAGCGTCGGTGACGACGAGTCTGCCGAATTCAAACGACAATCGAACGAATACCTCACCCTTTGGCAACGCAATGGGCTCCCCGGGCGCCTATTCATTCAACGAGGCAGAAACCATTTCGACGCCATCGAGGGTCTGGTGGACGCGGAGAGCGTGCTCTGTAAAACGGTCGTCGAGTTCATCGCGCAATGTGAATGGCAGGAGCCGCCGCCAAGCCTACGAAGGATAACGATTCCCCCCGTTCCAACACGTCACATTGCGCTGGCGCCATTTGTAGGACCAACCGTTGCAGAAAATGCGGCGCCAAGCGTCATCGCCCCCGTCACGAAGGCGAGCACGAAAGTGCTACCTGGTCCGCCCGTCATGCCTGCGCGTCGCGATGAGAAGCTGGATGTATCGTTCGCGCAAGAGCGCTTGTGGTTCGTCCATCGGCTTTTTCCGGGCACGATCGTTTACAACGAGCCCATCATCATTCGAATGGATGGCGCCGTGGATGCCACGGTGCTCGAGCGGGCGCTCACGGAAATCGTACGCCGTCACGAAGCATGGCGTACGGTATTTGCCGTTATCGACGGAGCACCCAAGCAAAAAATCTTGCCGCCGCGGCCATTTCATTTGGATTCGGTCGATGCCGGCACGTGGCCCGAGGACATTCGGGAATCGGAAGCCGCACGCGCTGCCGTCGAGCATGCGCGGAGACCATTTCATCTCGAGCAAGGTCCGCTCGTGCGT
Source organism: Polyangiaceae bacterium (assembly GCA_016715885.1). Classification (NCBI taxonomy): domain Bacteria; kingdom Pseudomonadati; phylum Myxococcota; order Polyangiales; family Polyangiaceae; species Polyangiaceae bacterium. The sequence goes on along the minus strand of JADJXL010000022.1, from coordinate 301,856 downwards.
GCGCTGCTCATTCGATTTGGCGACGCCGAAGCGCGCCTCGTCATCACGGCGCACCACATCGTCGTCGATGGCGTATCCTTTTTCAATGTATTTCTCCCCGAGCTCTCGGCGCTTTATGCGGCGTTTTCCCTGGGCAAACCGTCTCCCTTGCCCGAGCCATCGCTTCATTATGCGGATTTTGCCGCGTGGCAACGAATGTGGCTGAGCGAAGCGGCACTCGCGCCGAAGTTGGCTTATTGGAAGTCGCACATGGCGGGTTTTTCCGATCTGCCTTTGCCCACCGATTTCCCACGTCCGCAGTCGCCGACGGGGCGAGGCGCACGCGCGGCCGTGGCGGTTTCTTCCGAGCTCGTCACCAAACTCCGCGCGATCGCGCAACGCACGGGCGTCACGCTTTTCACGACGCTCCTCGCGGCATGGAAAACGCTGCTCTTCCGCTATTCGGGGCAAAGCGACATCATCGTGGGGTCCGCCGCGGCGGGTCGTCCGCGTCCCGAATTCGAGGGGCTGATCGGCTTTTTCAACAACAACCTCGTTTTGCGCACGCAGCTCGATGCAGCCATGTCGTTCATCGATTTGCTTCCCAAAGTGGGCGACGTGTTGAAAGCAGCGCGCGAACATCAGGACGTCCCGTTCGATAGGCTCGTGAACGAGCTGGGCGGCAGGCGTGACCCAAATGAAAATCCCCTGTACAACAATACCTTCATTCTCATGCCGCCCATCGCGCCCCTCGCCGCCACGCCGAATTGGAATGCTGGTCGAATCGACATTGGTGTGGCCAAGGTCGACTTGTATCTGGAGCTGCATCAGCGATCGTCTGGATTGGTAGGCCATATCGAATACCAGACGGAACTTTTTGCCAAAGAAACCATTGAACGGATGGTGGGCCATTTCGGCGTTCTCTTGGAGAGCATCGTGCGCGATCCGGCGGCGCGCCTCGAGGATTTGGCGATTTTGACTCGCGCGGAAGAGCAGCAGCTTGCAGAGTGGCAAGGGCCGCGGGTCAAGGCGAAGCCCGAAGAAGAATTCGTGTCGCTCGAGGGGCTGTTCGAGGCGCAGGTCGATAGGTCACCATTGGCGATTGCCGTGGAACAGGGTGATACGCGATTGACGTATGCTGAGCTCGACGTCCGTGCCAATCGCCTTGCGCATTACCTGCGCGCGCTCGGGGTGCAGCCTGATACATTGGTGGGCCTGTGCATCGAGCGGTCGATCGATGCGATGGTGGCGATATTGGGGGTGCTCAAAGCGGGCGGAGCGTTCGTGCCGCTGGATCCGAGCTACCCGAGCGAGCGGCTTCGTTTCATGCTGGAAGACGCGTCCATTTCGATTTTGCTGACGAATCGGAAGAATGCGGGCGTTTTACCGGAATACGGCGGACGCACCATTGTGCTCGACGACGAAGCTGCGGCGATCGCCGCGCAGGCGGAATCGCGGCCGGTTTCCAATGCAGGGCACGAGCACCTTGCGTACGTCATTTACACGTCCGGATCGACGGGCCGTCCCAAAGGCGTCATGGTCGAAAGGCGGGGACTTTATTACCTGGCCCGTGGTCTCGAGACCATGTTTGGCCTCGGCGTAGGAACACGCGTGCTGCAATTTTTCTCCCTCACCTTCGACGTCTCGATATGGGAGCTCGCCATGACCTGGCCCGTGGGAGCCACGCTCGTCGTGACGGATTCGAATGCGATAGCGCCCGGTGCGAATCTCACGAAAACGCTTCAGGAAAAGCATATCGATGTCGTAGCGATGACGCCATCGGCGCTCGCCGTGACGCCTCACGACGAGCTTCCTCGGCTGCATACGATCATCACCGCTGGCGAGGCGCTCCCTGAATCCCTCGTGAACAAGTGGGCCCATGGTCGACGCTTCGTCAATGCATATGGACCAACCGAAACGACGGTGGTATCCGTCCTGGGAGACTGCCGGCGCGGCGAGGGAAAACCCTCCATTGGGCGACCTTTCGATCACATTCCCGTCTACATTTTGGATGATCACATGCATCCCGTGCCCATTGGCATACCCGGTGAGCTCTACATTGGTGGTCCGGTTGTCGCGCGAGGATATTTGAATCGACCCGAGCTCACCAGGGATCGCTTCCTAGAAAACCTCATTCCCAACGCCGCCGAGACGCGATTCTACAAGACGGGCGATCGCGTAAAGTGGCGCGGTGATGGCCAAATCGATTACCTCGGACGCACCGATCGTCAGATCAAACTCCGCGGCTATCGTGTCGAGCTCGGGGAGATCGAAGTGGAGCTCGGTCTTCATCCTGCCATTGAAATGGCTGCCGTCCAGGTCGTGAGCTTTGCAGGTGATCCACGCCTCGTAGGATATGTCTTACCACGTCGACCAGCACCTTCCGACCTCGTGGATGCGCTCAAGAAACACCTTCGCGAACGATTGCCGGAATACATGGTACCGGCTACGTTTGTCGTGTTGGATCGAATGCCCGTCAATTCGAGCGGTAAAATCGATCGAGCATCGTTGCCGATGCCGGTGGAGCGCGCCCCTGTGATTGCTCCGACCGCAAACTCGCTGGAACATGCTGTCACCTCGATTTGGAAGGAAGTTTTGGGGCAATCCGATGTCGGTATCGATTCGCCGTTCTTCGAGTTGGGTGGCCATTCTTTGGCCATGGCGCGCGTGCAGGCAAAATTGCAAACGCAACTCGGCGTCGACATCGACATGATGACTATGCTCCGATTGCCCACGATCCGGAAGCTTGCGACACATCTGTCGACGTTGCCCAATCTGAAGCTTCAGCCCACGCCAAAGCCGAGCACCGACGCTGCCCCTGCGAAAGCACCGGCACCCGCGCGCGCAGATGCCATTGCCATCGTCGGTATGGCCATTCGAGCTCCCGGCGTACGTGGACCCGACGACTTGTGGGAGGTCGTCCGTACAGGGCGCGAAACGATCCAAAGAATGGATCCCGAGGACCTCATTGCCGCAGGCGCCGATCCGGCACGCGTGCGCCAAGCGAATTTCATTCCCGCGGAAGGCGTCTTGGAGGATGCGGATCATTTCGATGCAGCCTTTTTCGGTTTCAATGACGCCGACGCCACGTGGCTCGACCCGCAGCAGCGGCTTTTCCTGGAATGTGCCTATGAATCACTCGAACATGCGGGCGTCGACCCTGGCCGTTATCCGAGCCAAATAGGCGTCTTTGCCGGCGCAGCCATTCCTCGATATTGGCTGGGGCCCGTCATGAAGGCGCTCGGCGCTGCATCGAGCGACCAAGAGCGATACCGTGCGCAAACGCTGAATGCCACGGACTTTTTGGCGACGCGGGTGGCGTTCAAACTGGGTCTGAAAGGTCCCGCGGTCGTCGTCCAAACGGCTTGCTCCACATCGCTCTCCGCCATTCACATGGCTCGCCAAAGCCTGCTGGCGGGCGATTGCAACATGGCCATTGCAGGCGGCGTGTCGTTGTCCGCATTGAGCCCGCGAGACTTTGGACATCTCCACGTCGAAGGAGGTATCGAGTCCGCGGATGGCCATTGCCGGCCCTTCGATGCCGATGCGAGCGGAATGGTCAAATCGAGCGGCATTGCCATCGTCGTGCTGAAACGACTTGCGGACGCCATTGCCGATCGTGACACCATTCATGCCGTCATCCTCGGTTCGGCCATGAACAACGATGGATCGGACAAAATTGGCTTCACGGCGCCAAGCGAGGACGGCGTGGCCGCAGTCGTCGCCAAAGCCTGTGAAACGGCGCGCGTGGATCCTGCTACCATCGAATTCGTCGAAACGCACGGTACCGGCACGCGCCTCGGAGATCCGACCGAAGTCCGCGCATTGACGCGCGCTTATCGCAAATCGACGGATCGGCGCGGTTATTGTGCGCTCGGCGCCCTCAAAGCAAACCTCGGTCACATGGACGCTGCCGCTGGAGCTGCCGGCCTCATCAAAGCAGCCCTTGCGCTCGAGCATGCAACCATTCCACCGGTCCCAGGTTACCGCAATCCCAATCCATTGCTCAATCTGGAAACCTCGCCCTTCTTCATGAGCGATCGTGCCCGGCCATGGCCGCGCGCAAACGGTCCACGACGAGCTGGCGTGAGTGCTCTCGGGATTGGCGGGACAAACGTACACGTCGTTTTGGAAGAGCCGCCTGCCTTGGAAGCATCTACCGAAAGCCGGCCCTACCAACTCTTATGCCTCTCGGCACGTACACCCGAAACGTTATCAGCCGTTTCGCAAAAGCTTCGCGGCTATCTCGGAACGCACGCTTCGGCCCAATTGGCGGACGTCGCGTATACACTTGCCGTGGGCCGAGCGCCCATGCGTCATCGAACGACGGTCGTTTGTCGCAACGTCATGGGGGCTATTGGCGCCTTGATTTCGGTCCCGCCAAGCCCAAGTGCTCCGGCAGTCCCCACGACGACGCGCCCCGTGGTATTCTTGTTTCCCGGCCATGGGGCGCAATATCTCCAAATGGGTCGCGACTTGTACGATGCCGAGCCGGTATTCCGAATCGAGATCGATCGCTGTTTCGACATCGTCCGGGAAGACGCGCGGCTCGATCTCCGGCCATTGTTAGCGGGCGGCGCCGAAAACGAACGTCTACTCGACGAAATGGGCTGGGCGCAGCCATTCTTGTTCGCCATCGAATACGCGTTGGCCAAGCAGCTCATGGCGTGGGGCATAAAGCCCGCGGCCATGCTCGGCCATAGCCTAGGCGAATACGTCGCAGCCTGCATTGCCGGCGTCTTTTCGCTTCGTGACGCGCTCAGCCTCGTCGTCGCTCGTGGCCAATTGATGGACTCCACCCCCGCCGGCAGCATGCTCACCGCATTTACCGACGTGCGAACGATTACACAATTCCTTGGTGACGGCATCGCCATTGCCACCTATGCTCCCGATTGCGTCGTCCTATCCGGAGCCACCGAGCTCATTGACAAGGTGCGCGTTCGTCTCACGAATGCTGGCATCGAAACCAGCGATGTGCGTGTTTCACGTGCATCGCATTCACCCATGATGCACGGAATCCGCGCCGATTTTCGTGCACACGTGGCCCGCACCGAGCGGAACGCACCCGGCATTCCCATCATTTCAAACGTCACGGGGAAATACATGAATGTCGACCAGGCGACCCATGCGGATGCTTGGGCGGATCATCTTTGCAATCCCGTGCGCTTGACCGATGCTTTCGATACGCTATTCGACCTCGAATCGCCCATTTGCATCGAGGTTGGTCCGGGCAGCGCGCTCGGCTCGCTGCTCAAGGCGCATCCGCGGTTCGACGGAGAAACGTGCGAAATCGTGGGCACATTGCCGAGCGCTCGCAAGCGTGCCGAGTCTTCGTGTGCCGCTCTGTTTCGCGGATTGGGGCGATTGTGGGAGCTCGGGCTGGACGTCGATTGGCAAGCGTTTTACGCGCACGAGAAGCGCCGGCGCATTCCATTGCCCACGTATCCATTCGAAAGGCGGCGTTACAACCTCGAAGCTGCGCCGCCCAAAGTGCCCAAACCCAATGAACAAGCGGCCGCGCCGCCCTTGGAGCCCGCGCCGCTCGACGTGCGCGCCGTCGAAATTACCCGCGAGCTCGGAGCCACATCCATCGACGAAGCTCCGGGGTTGTTGGCTCGAATGGAGAACCTCTGCGCCCATCTCGTGCTCGATTTTTTTGCACGACGATTGGGCGATACCCTCGAACGACCGCGTTCCATGGAGGCGCTGCAAAAAGACACGGGCATTCTGCCCAAATATACCCCCATGTTCAATTCCCTCGTGCGCGTGCTCGAACGTGCCGGCATGGCAACTCGCCAAGGTTCCGACGCAATTTCGATCCGTAGCGAGGGCGTGGGGCGATCCGCCGGGCTCGCCGTATCGTTTCGACGAGACGAACCCAAGTTTTTGGGACTATCCCTTTTCCTCGAACACTGCGTCGCGCATTACGACGAAGCGCTGACGGGCGAAATCGAGCCGATCGGCGTTTTGTACCCCGACGGCACGGATGCATTCTACGAGGAGTGCATGCGCGAAAATGCCGCGTTTTATTACCATGTCTACATGGCGTTGGCACGCGACGTCGTGGTCGACATCATGAAGCGGCACCGGGACAAGAAAGTCCGCATTCTCGAAGTCGGCGCGGGACATGGTCGGCTCACATGGCCCCTGGTGGAGCGGCTTCGTGGTGAAAATGTGGAATACCATTTCACCGACATCGGACGTTCGTTCCTTCACGTCGCAGAACGCGAGGCAAAGAAACGCCGCATTCCTTGGATGAAATTCCTTCGCTTCGACCTGAATCGGGCCCCGAGTGAACAAGGGTTCCACGAAGGTTATGACATCATCCTCGGACTCGATTCCGTGCACGTGGCGCTCGACCTCCCTTCGAGCCTCGTGAAATTGCGTGAATTGCTCATTCCCGGCGGCGCGCTCGTTTGCGTCGAAACGACGCGCGTCGGTACGTGGGGCCATCTCGTTTGGGGTTTGGCGCCAGGTTATTGGGACGTCGTTCGCGCCCGCGGTGCGCTGACGATGACCCTCTCCGATTGGCAGCGCGAATTGAAGCGCGCCGGGTTTGCGAATGTCGAAACCGTTCCGAAAGACCCCGCTCGTCAGCGTGTCGAAGACAGTGCGCTCATCATCGCCGAGCATCCGACGCGATCGTCGGAGCTCAAAACAAACGTGTGGCACGACCTCGCTGCGCTGACATCGGCATCGAATGGCGAAGTGTCCATTTCCACGATGGATGAAGCTCCCGTGGCGTCACGCATACCCATGTCGACGACCGCTGCGGACAGTGCGCCGTCGATTGCACAGCATCTTTGGAAGCGTATGCTGGGCATTTCGCAAGTGCCCCCAGGCGCAAACTTCTTCGAGCTGGGAGGCGACTCGCTCCTCGCCGTTCACTTCCTCGCTGAATTCAACCTGCGAACTGGACGCAAAATCAAGATGGCTCAATTCATGGCGAATCCCACCGTCCACGGCATCAAGACCCTCATGGACTCGCCGGCTGCAATGACATCCACGCCCATGACCCCGGTATCGCACGAACCTGCAACGCAACCCAATGCGTCCTCGCACGTCCAACTGCAAGCGCCCTCGGAGATGCCTCGACGTATTCGAATCCCAACTCCATTCCCCAGCCGCAGAGCAATTCAAACATTCGACCAAGACGAAGCGGAGCTACGCGCTTTTCTGGATCGATTCGTCGAGTGGATGTGTATGCGCGATGGGGCTGCATTGGGGGCCATGTTTGCCCCGAATCATCCGTGCGTGAGCATTGGCGTCTCCGATGACATTCTCGAAGGCTCAATGAGCATCAGGGCACATTATGAGCGCAAGATGGCATCGCTCGTGGACCTGCGCGCATGCGTGCGCGATGCAAAAGTTCTCGTATTCGCCGGTGGTCGTGCTGCCACCATTACCGCACGGTTCGATTCTGAACAAACGTCTGCACAAGACGAGCGACAAGCCATTTACCACGATACTCGCCTGAGCCTGGTTCTGGAAAAACACGAAGGAGCCTGGCGCGTGATTCACATGCACTGCTCGCTACCCGTGGGCGAATCTGCTCGAACGTAACATTGACGAACAAGGCAATCGTGGGTACGTCCAGTCCAATGCATGACACCCAATCCATGGCAAGACACGGCTCTATACAGCCGTCGTCGTTCCGGATAAACTGCTGAGCGGAGGTGAATCGTGGGTGAATTCGAGGGAAAGATTGCGCTGATAACCGGTGGAAACGCGGGGCTGGGAAGGGCCGCGGCCGAAGCGTTTGCCCGTGAAGGCGCCAAGGTCGTCTTCACGGCACGCCGTGAAGAGCTCGGGCGCGAAGTCGAGGGTTCCATTCGCGCTACGGGCGGCGATGCCACGTTCATCCGCGCCGATGTGACATCCGAAGACGATGTCAAGGCGCTCGTAGAGCGGACCTTGTCCATCCATGGCCGCTTGGATTACGCCTACAACAACGCTTGGGGAGCGCTCCGAGCGTCATCCCTCGTCGAGATGACCGCAGAATCTTTCGACCGGGATCTTGCATTTCTGCGTGCGATATTTTTCTGCATGAAATACGAAATCCCAGCCATCGCAGCAAGTGGAGGAGGTGCCATCGTCAATTGCTCCTCGCTCGCATCCCAATCGGTGCAGCCCGGCCTTGGCGCGTATTCGGCGGCGAAAGCCGGGCTCGAGGCGCTCACGCGTACGGCTGCCGTGGAGAGTGCCGCGAAAAACATCCGCGTCAATGCGATCGTCGCCGGGGCATTCGAAACCGCTATGGCAGCCGAATATGCGCAGCAATTGCCACAAGAAGCGCTCGGCGCGCTCTTCGCGAGGCTGCCCATGAAACGCATGGGCCGCCCGGCCGAGCTTGCTGATGCCGTGCTCTTCCTCTGTTCGGATCGAGCGGCGTTCATAACGGGAGCCAACTTGCAGCTCGACGGTGGTTTTCGCATTACCTGATGACGGATGCACCGCTTTCCCTCAACCACGCTTGCGCGCGCCTCGCGGCCCTCCCATGCACATCAGCAATGCTTGCCGCAATGTCGCCAGCGTGCTGATCGACGATAGGTCCACGCCCATCGACACGATCGTTTGCGCCACCTCCGGCCGAATACCGACCACGATGCTCTGCGCGCCAAGGAGTTGCACGGCGCGGACGATGCGCATGAGGTGATCGGCCGTGCCGGTATCGACCGCATCGACGCCCGTCAAATCGATGATTGTATATTGGCAACCCGTGCGCGTCACCGCATCGAGCAGCGTCATCATCATTTGCTCGGCCCGCTGCTCGTCGACGATTCCAAGCACCGGGACCGTCAAAACGCCCTCCCATACTTCGATGATGGGCGTCGACAATTTTTGAATGGCCGTCTGCTGCTCTTCGATGATGCGCAGCTTGTCCTTGAGGGTGCTTTCGGATTCCTTGCGCTCGGTGACGTCAAAGAGAAAACCTCCGACGGTATCGCTTCCATCGCCCCCGCGTACGCTCACCACGTTGTGGAGCCACACCGTGCGCCCGTCTGCGGCTCGAATGCGAAAATCGAAATCGTCTTCGCCAGACGCAGCGACGAGGTGCAGGAGCGTGCTTTCGCGGTCCTCCGGATGGACGTGCGTGCCCAAGAAATGGTCCGAATACCAGGCATCTTGCGGATAGCCGAGCATTTTGACGACCTGCGGGCCGACGTACGTGAACCGGCCCGTGATGCGATCGGCTTCCCACGGGACGACGTTGGCCGTTTCCACGAGCCTTTGGAGGCGCTCTTCGCTTTCTTTGAGGGTCTTTTCGGCTCGGGTTCGCGTCGCCGTCTCGCGAACCAAATCGGCCGCGAGCAGCGCATTTTCCAGTGAAATGGCCGAAAGGAATTCGAGCAAGGAGAGTCGTTTCGGCGTGAACGCTCCGCGGGCCAAACGGTTTTCCAAGTACAAGATGCCGGCGACTTCGCCGCGCCGGACGATGGGAGCGCATAGAAGCGACTTGGGACGACGTGCAGCCACGTAAGGATCGCTTGCAAACGTCACGTTGGATGCGACATCGTCGAGCACGAGTTTTTCGCGCGTTCGCCGCACGTATTGCGCAACGGAGATGGGAAACTCGTTCGCTGAAGGAGCATTTCTATTTCGTGAGGTATCGACGCGCACGCCATCATGATCGGCCGTGATTTCCGCGGCAAAACTGAGCCCTTCGGCCGTTGGCAAAAGCAAACAAGCTCGCTGCGCGCCCGCGTGTTCGGTGAGAATTCGCATGAGCGTTGCCAAAAGCTCGTCGGGCGACATTTCACTCGAAATCGCGGCCGATGCCTTGGCAGCCGTCAGCGAATCGATGGGCTCGGCATCCGCGCTCGGCATCGGCGAGCTTTCCCGCCGCGGCGCTTCCACGAGGTCCGGATACAGCGTATCGAGCTGCCGGACCTTCGCTTTCGCGCCCCACCGATCGTAACATTTGCGTGCTTGTCGAAGATTGGCGGCGGGCAAGAGCGCATAGCCGCGCTGGTTGTAGAAAACCCCGGCCAGCTCGCACGCGAGCCCCTCGACGTGAACGAATCCCGATTCACGCGCGAATCGAATCGCCTTGTCGTAGAGCACGATGGCGTCGTGATCCCGGCCATCGATACGCGCGATTTCTGCCGAAACCAAATGATGCCGTGATCGAAAATTGTCCGGACAACTCTCGCTCCATTGCCGGAGTTGATCCTCGTAATTCGTAAGTCGCTTTCGGAAACCCGCTCGCGCTTCCTCCGTGGCATCTTGATAGGCGGCGGCGACCGCCAAAGCGGCATAGAAGTAAAACTCGGCATCCGCCACGCTATAGAGCCGGCTCCAAATCAAGCCTTCTGCTAGATCGGCTGCGGCGAGCGCATCTGCATGTTCGCCTGCATGATAACGCGCCACCAGCTTGTAGATTGCATACAAGTAATGGATGACCGGAATTCCCTGGGCTTGCAGGTGTTTCTCGAATGCAACCTCGTCGAGTCCATCGCCGGTGAGCGACCCGAATCGTTCCGTCTCACCACGAAGCGACCGCGCGCAATGCTGCAGCGTGCGCGCATTATCGGCCAAGAACCCGAATCGCGCATTCGTCAAAAACTCGTACGCAAAAGCGCCCGCATCCTGGACGGCATCGAGCGGCTCACCCAAGGCCAAAGACACCATCGCCGTCTGGAGCAAATTCGAGCCGGCATAAATGGTTTTTCCTGCGTTTTTCCCGCTACGGAAACCCATCGCCAAAATTTCCAGCGACTCGCGCATGGGTCGTGACCAAATCAACGTGAGTGCGCCGAAATTGACGAGGGCCTCACTCGCATAACTTTCAAAACGAGGCTCTTGGCTCAGGTCGCATGCAAGCTTGCCAAAGAGGTAGCCATCGCGGAATTCACTGAACCGCGAACAAAGAACCAAGCCGAGGATCGCATAACCGTGCGCCGATGCGGGCGCATTGCCATGCAAAATACTCAGACGCACCATGTGCGCGACAGCGACTTGCGAGAGGTTGGGAACGACATACACCGCAGCCGGATAGAGCGCGGCAAGGATGTCCATCGCCGCAATCGTATCCGGATCCGTCATCGCGGACAGTCGACCAAGAGACTCGATCGTCGTGCCCTGGAGTTTGTCCCGTACCGCCGCCACCTCGGAGCGAACGTCCTGCTCGGTCGGATCGGCAGGTAGCTCGATCCCGAACAAACGCAGCGCCGTCCGCCCGAGCTCGATCGCGTGCGCATTGTTCATCTGCGCCGTCGCAAGCAGGAGCTGAATCCGATACGCACCCGCCTTGTCGACCGGCGTGCGCGCATGTTCGAGCACCGTCGCGCAGAGCCGCTCCGCATCCTCGAAGCGCCCCGTCATGAACTCGCACTCCGCAAGCTCGATGTGCAGCGCATACGCGAGCGCATACTCGGTCGACCACGCATCCTCGGGCAAAAGACCAATACCCTTGCCAAGGTACATGGCCGCCGTTCTTGCCGCCGCAGCCGCCTTGGCCTTGCGGCCTGCGCGCAGATCGAGCTCGGCGATGCGGCGTCGCTGATGCGGCGACTCGACTCGCGCTGCACCCAGGTTGAGCTGGTTGACGATGTCGAAAATCGCGCCGTCGAGCTCGTCCTGGGGCGTGCGCTCGAAAAGCAGCCATCCCAGCCGCAAATGCAGCGCCGTGCGCTCGTCTTCCCCAATCAACCCGTACGCGGCATGAACGAGTCTGTCGTGGAGGAACTTGTAGCCGCTCGGCCGCTGCAAGAGAATCCCGTCCGCCAGCGCAGGCTCGAGCAACGAACGAACCTCCTCGCTCGTCTTGCCGCACAAAGTCGCCACCAAATCGACCGAAAATTCATTGCCCGTGCTCGCTGCGATTTCGAGCGTCTCGAGCGTTCCTTCGGGCAAACGCCGCAGCTTGCCCAGCACGAGCTCCACGAGATCGTCGGTGATCTCCTTCGACTCGATGTCCGCAATGTCCCACCGCCAGCCCCACCGCTGCGCGTCGAACCGAATGAGTTTTTCCTCGTGCAAGACGCCCAGCAGTTGCGCCATGAAAAACGGGTTGCCCCCGGTTTTGGCCCAAAGCAGCGACGCCAAAGGTTTGGCCTCGGAAGGCTCGCAGCCGAAAAGATCCCGCACGAGATCGACGACTTGCGCTTGCGAAAGCGGCCCGACGACAATCGGCGTCACCGTCACCCCAGCACCTCGCACCGCACCGAGCATGCTGTCGAGCGGATGCGACGGCCCCACGTCTTCTTCGCGATACACGCCGACCATGAGCAAATTGCGCAGCGCGGGTTGCGTGAGAACGTGCTGAAGAAGATCCAAGCTGCCAAAATCCGCCCACTGAAGATCGTCCAGCAGAAGCACGATCGGTCGCTCGGACGTCGCGAGCACATCGACGAAATTTGCGAACGTCATGTTGAACCGGCTCTGCGTGTCCGCAGCCGGGAGAACCACCGCCGGAGGCTGCTTGCCGATCACCAATTCGATCTGCGGAACCAGATCCACGACGAGCTGCGCGTTCACGCCGAGCGCTGCAACGAGTCGCTGGCGTATCGCATCGAGCTCCTTGTCGGGCAGCGCGAGGAGCTGACGCACGAGATCTCCGAAAGCCTGGCCGATCGTCGTGTACGGAATGTCCCGCCTTTGATGCTCGAACTTACCCCAGAGGAAAAACGCCTTCTCGTCGCTGCTCTTTTGAAGCTCACGCAGAAGCGCCGTTTTTCCAATTCCCGACGGCCCCGTCACGAGCACGACCTCGCGCGTGGTCGACGCTCGACCGACAGCCGCGCGAAGCGCCGCGAGCTCTTCCTTGCGGCCGTACATCTGCCCGGCGCTGCGGAGTTTGTCCCAGACGTCGCGCGTGCCGAGCGGGAACGGCTCGATGTGCGCCGTCGTCAAAAGCTCGGACAAGCAGCGTTCCAGGTCGAGCGCGAGGCCTCGGGCGCTCTGGTAGCGTTCGTCCGGCGACTTCGCGAGGAGCTTCATGACGATGCTGGAGACGACCACGGGCGTTTGCGACGCAGCTTCGATGAGCGCACGTGGCGCGCGCGCGACATGGCAGTGCACCCACCCGACGGCATCGTCGGCGTGAAACGGAAGCGCCGCGGCCCAGCGCTCGTACAGCACGATGCCGAGCGAATAGAGGTCCACGCGGTGATCGATGGGGGAGTCGAACCGTCCCGTCTGTTCGGGCGCGATGTAGGGCAGTGATTCGAGAGGTAGTTTGAGTGCCGAGGGCTCGGCTTGCGCGACGGTCTGCACGCCGCTCAGCTCGACCGTCACATGCTCGAAATCGATCCGCAGCGTGTCGGAGCGGATGCTCTGGTGGATGATGCCGCTTTGATGCAGCTTCGCGAGAGCTTCGGCAGCGGCGAGCGCGCCGCGCAGGAACTGTTCGAGGGTCAAGGCTCCGGGGGAAATTCCGTCGACGCGAGATTGAGCGGGCATGGTAACCGGTTCAAATAGCACCCTTTGTTCTGGAGCTGCAGTACATTGACATTTTGCGAGCCAAAGCACCACCCGCGAAGTCGCCTACTCGTTTGAAATCATTGCATTTTGCGACAATTGGGTGAGCTTGCGTGCCGGTCGCATAATTTTGTTGCGTCACGGTCGAAACGTGTGCCTGCGGTATTGGCAAACCTGGCAGCGCGGCCTTCGTCGGGCCAACGTCGAGCGGATGCGTCGCGGCTCGAAGCCCGAATCGTGCCCGTCGATTGACGCCGAATTTGGTTCGGGGCTCATGGCGGCAGGCCAGCGATAGGGAAAAGAGGACGTACATGCAAGACTCCCATCATGAGAACCAGCTCGTCGCCGAAGAGGCGGCATCGAATCCGCTTTTGGCATTCCTCGACCGCATGGAACGAAAGCCGGACGTCATTGCACGCAGGCGACGTTCGTACGAGCTCCTGCGCGCCGAACGAGGATCGAGCGTCGCGGACATTGGTTGTGGTGCGGGAACCGCCATATTCGAGCTTGCGGAGCTGGTTTCGCCGGGTGGTTCTGTTTTTGGGGTGGATATCAACGAAAGTTTGATCAACGTGGCACGCGCGCGCGCTGCCCGCAGGGGAATCCATGCCACGATGCAGGTGGGTGATGCGGAATCGTTACCCTATGCCGATGGCAGCCTACACGGATACCGTGCGGAGCGGCTTTATCAACATTTACGACAGCCGGAACCAGCATTGAAGGAAGCGCACCGAGTGCTTGCGCCGGGAGGGCGCATCGTGCTCGTGGACCAGGATTGGGACAGCGTGCTGCTCGATAGCAACGATCTCGCCACGACGCGCAGCATTGCGCGCGCCACGGCGGGGGGCATTGCAAATGGTGCAGTCGGGCGCCAATATCATCGATTGCTCAAGGACGCTGGTTTTTCGAATGTGCACGTCGTTGCGGACACGCACGTGTGCACGAGCTACGACGAATACGGATTTTTTCCAGAACTATGGGCTCAATTGGCGGAGGCCATGGGCTTGCTGACGTTGGAAGCCGCCAATGCGTGGTTGTCCGATCAGAAAACGCGAGGCGCCAACGGGCGGTTTTTCCTGGCGATGACCCATTTTCTCGCGGTGGGGCATCGGTGACACCGCGATGCGCGCTCATCTGCGAGGATAATAATACACCCGCGGTGCCGGCGTGATGCGCTGGATGATGATGGGACGGGCCAGCCAAGGATCGTACCACGGGCCGTATGGATAGGGCCCCATTCCCCAAGCGCCGTACATCGTCATGGTGCTCGGCGGTGGCTCGGCTTCGCGGCGGTCGAATGGAGTCCGTTCGGCAATGGTTTCCGCGTCGGTTTGAACTTCCCAAACGATGTCGAATTGCGGCAGATCCTCGGCATCTTCCAGGTTGCCGGGCAAGAGATGGTACGTGTCGATCGTGCGTGATTCGCCTCGCGGTATGGTGACCACGGGCATACCGGTCCCATTGGTATTGACGAATGCGGGGGCTACCGGCGGCATGCGGGACGAGAATTGAATGCGGATGTTACGCGTATCGACATTCCACTCGCGCTCGCCGCGCTCGTTGGCAACGATGAGTCGTGTGTGCAATGCCGGCGCAGGGTCGGTGTCTTCGTCGAGCAGAACGTCATCGATGCCGAGCGATGCGATACGGACATCCCCGAGTTGCGTATCGGGTGGAATGGCGTAGCGCGCGGCCGGAGCCCCCATGACGGTAGCCGTGGCCTGCTCGGCAGGCTCGTAATAGTAGCGGGTCGCCCCGCATCCCGCGGCGAGCGGCACACCGAGCACGAGCGCAATGACGTAGCGACGCATGGCCACGCGAAATGCAATCCGCGTGCGCATGCGGCGGCCGGACGGACTGCTCGGCGAGACCGCTCAAGGCACGTATTCGTGCGCCCCGATGTCCGGAGCGCTCGATGCGTCAGCCGGCTCCGCTCGCCGGTTTCCGAAAAATCAAGCAATGGTTGTTCGCGGGCATCGCCACGGATGTTTCATGCGACAAACCGTTCGACGCAGCGAGCTTCGCGAGGTCGCCCATGTCGCGCACGCCCCAGGCTGGATTTCGCGCCCTGAGCGATTCATCGAAGGCCTGATTGCTTGACGCGTGAAACGCTCCCGAAAATCGTCACGGGCCGTACGTCAAGAGAAACCCTTCAGGCCGAAGCACGCGTGATGCGCCACGAAAGAGCCCTTCACTCGCGGACCAAGGTGAAATGTGGATCATGTTGATGCACACGACGGCATCGGCGTATTCAATGGGCCAAGTGGAATCTGCGGCATCGAGCGTCATGGCGGGGCGGATGTTTGCCAGGGCTGCTTCGGCGCGATGCGCTCCGATGCTCGCGAGCGCGTCGGGGTCGCGATCCGTAGGCTGAAACGTGACGTGCGGAAGGTATTGGGCGAAATGGACGACGTGCTGGCCCGAACCTTCGGCAATCGTGATGACAAGCGCAGGTTTGGGCAACAGCGGGCGCAGAACGTCGAGAATGGGCTGCTTGTTGCGATCGGCGGCTGGGGCGTGGAGTTTCATGGGACGACCGAAGCATAGCGCAAAAGGGCCGAGGGGCGAAGTCGAGAAGCACCTGCGGCTTGCATGCGCCGCTTTGCCGCTGGAGGAGCGATGGGGACAAGGAAATCGACGCGTTTATCCCGGCCGTGGGGAGGGCAAACGTTTTTCATTGCAAACGGTTCGTGGCTGACGGTATGCTGGTTCCATGCTCAGCCTACATCGTCAGGCGGTATCGGCATTCACCGACGCTGTTCATCGGAGTTTCGCGCGGGAGTTGTCCTGCTGGTGGTCCAAGCGACTGCCATGGTTCGTCGAGTTTATTGGGGAAGACCGCGAGACTCTGGGCTTGCACGTGATCGAAGAAGCTGTATCGTACGGCTACGTCGCAGAGGCGGACATCATGCGCTACTCGATCGGGTACATCTATTTTGGTAGCCGCTTCCCCGAAAGCCCACTGTACGAAAACATGCTCGAGCGATGCCACTGGAGGGATCAAGTGGCGCCCGTCCTCAAGCTTGCGCGAGTTCTCGACCATGTCGACATGCTACTCTGGGACGGAACGTTTAGCACAAAACGCGGGTGTCTCGAGAACCTCCCGCTGGCGACCGATTGTCCACTCGTGCCGCTCGAGTCGCATCAACTTGAAGTTGTATTGCAATCGGTGATGTCGCGGCGCCTCGTACACCTGAACCTCGAGCGTTTGGCAGATTACGTGCATCTGCTGGACTCGGGATGGGGTCGAACTGGCGTTCCGGCTGCGTGGCAATTACGTGCAGCGATGCTGGGCGTGTTTCTGGGTTGGAATTGGATGCAGTCGCCTGCGTGGGCATGGATTGTCACGGCAATGCAGAGTGGTGATACGGACACGATCATGAGGAGGCTTTATGGGGCATCTGGTACATGAAATTGCGCATGGAGAGTCGCTTTATGGGATTGCGCGAGAATATGGCATCGACATTCGGGATCTTCAGGTGCAGCGTGGCGCAAAGATTTTTGATTTGGGTACTGGTAATCAGAGCTTTGATCCCAAGAGCTTGGGTCCTGGCGACAAGGTGCTCGTACCTGATTTGACACAAGTCGCAAGCCGCTCAGAAGAATGTGGAATACAACACGAGGAGGGAACGAGCCATGAGTAAAATGACAGCGCAAGTGGCTGCCATCAATAACGACTGCGCGGCGGCGTCCAAGGATCCGCTCTCAGCGAAGAAAGACTGCCGCAAAACGAAATGGGTCGTGGTCATCGATCCCGGTCATGGTGGCACCGCCAACGTCAGCGGGTCGTACTGGAACAATGCGGTTGGTGTGGTGAGTGATGTGTATGAAAAAACGATGACTCAACGGTTTGCGAATATCTTGAAACCCACCATTGAAGCGCGTGCCAATGCGATGGCCGTCGATGTCGAGGTTGTTCTGACCAAATCGGACGAGAATATAAATCTAACCGCTGCGGAGCGGGCGCAGGTAGTTACCGATTCGAAGGCGGACTTCTTCATTATTCTCCACTTCAATGCCTTCAACAGAGGTGCAGAATCGTTTTTTTTGGACATTACGCCAGGAATCAATGGCCAGAAACGCAACAAACCACCACACTACAACCGTCAACTGTACTCGAGCAGTGACAAACTGCCGCGCGGACCTCTGCTCGTGAAACGCGCAGACATGCCCAGCGGTAACGGTTACACTACCAGCGACGCTTTCGGGGCGTCTGTCAAGAGCAAGGTTTTGGCTGCACTCAAGAGACTCGACTCGACGAGCAGCTTTGCGCCGAGGCATGACCAATTGGCCAAAGGCAACAACGTGCCGCTCCTAAAACAAGGGCTATATGGGAAACATCAGTTTGCGTGCTGCTATCTGGAGGGCGATTTCATCAATGTCGAGTCGGGGGACCGGACCTGGAATCCCATAGAATATGCGGCGAATATCGGCGAAGTTCGTGGTGACAAGGTGTCGGTGGATGCGAAGGGAATAGGGGCCGCAATTGGTGCAGCCTCTACAGCGCCGTTTGGTGCATCGCTGGGACCACTTGGACTTCTTGCAACCGCTGCGGGAGGCGCGGCTGCTGGCAACGCCATGGGCGCCGCCATAAATGCACTCCAAGATCCACCCCTGCTCGCCAAAGATGAGATGTACAAAGCTGCATCCGAAGCGATCACCGATGCCATTTTCGAGGTCATCGCAAGAGTGATCCTGGAGCAACTTTCAAAAGACGCGCAAAAGCTTTGGAAGCAGGTGGAGGATGGGTGGAAGAAGCTCAGCGAGCCAGCGAAAGAGTGAATCGACATCACTCTTTGTCATAATATGAATGCCTTCCTCGACGCTGCTGCGCCAGTTCGCTTGGTTGGGCTAGTATCTCAAACAGGCATACACAAGGTGACGACCGCAGCGCTCTCAGAAGCTTTGCATGGTTGGGTCTGGCGCGACGTGCAGAAATCGAATAGGATGGTGGCATGACGGCGCCGAGTGTCGACGCGGAAACGCTGGCCGCGTATTTCCACCCGCTTCTTCCCGAGACCTGGGACGATCCGGTGGTGGGTCCTGTCTTGCGGCGATTGGCCGAGACGGCGCCCGAAGTGATCGCCGCGGTTGCCGACGTGGATCGGGCGCTTTTTCGACGCCCTCTCGATGTCGATGGAGCAACGCGTGGCGCAGGCGATGCATCGAGCGGCGTTCATCGAGGCAATGCGGGAGGCGAAGTAGCGATGGTAGGTGCCGATGCAGGTCAGCAGATGTTGCTGGCGCTGCTGGATGCGGGCGTCGAGTTCATCGTGGTTGGGGGGACGGCGGCCGTCATGATGGGAGCGCCCGTCGTGACGTTCGACATCGACATCGTTCATCGACCCCGCGACGGGCGGGACTTCCTCGAAGGGGCCTTCGAGCGTGTGGTTTTCGACGGCTTCGAGTGTCGTCGATCGTGCCGGCTCGCCTTCGAGGGCGCGCGATCGTGCGGGCTCACGACCACCGGTCGCGCGGGGCGACGCGAGGGCGCCGGGGATACACGCACGGGGGGAGCGCGGCGAACCGTCGGCGATGCCTTCACGTATCGGCCCGTGTGTCTCGAATACACGACGGGCCCGCCGGTGCGAACGCCATATCGAGCCGTCGCCCAAGCCCGATTGGGCATGCGCACGCGGGCATAATGGAGGTCTCGGGGTTCGTCGACGAACACCACCCACCCGTTCGAGCTCCGATAATACCAATTGCCGTCCACCCAATACGCGGGCGCCCCGCGATAATACACGTACGGGTGGGATGCAATGTTCGCCGGCATCGGGCCCGCGTCCGCCACGACGTAGCCGTAAACCGTGGGTCTGTGCACGACCGTCGCCGTGCCCGCGCACCCCATCGACGCCACGCCGAGGAGGGCGAGGGCGATCAACGCCAACGTCCACCAGGGACCGCGTCCACGGGTCTTTCTCATCTCCAAGGCTCCGTCGTCACGCTCGATCCGCATGCGTCACCTCCTCGTGGCAGGTCGTAAGTTATCAGAATGCACGAAAATGTAAACCGCAATCCGCGCGCGTACCCGCGGTCGACGTGGGCGCCGAATGCCACAAATGACGCTACTCTACGGAACCAACCCCGGTCCAATCATCGGACTTGTGACCGATGCCTTATCGATGTCGATGGAGCAACGCGTGGCGCCGGCGATGCACCGAGCGGCATGGGCGTGGCTGCTCAGACACGTATTTGCTGTGGATGTCAATGTTTGCCCCGAGTGTGCTGGCCCATTGAAATGGCGCCAAGTTGCGCTGACGCCCGCCGAATTTGGCGTTTTTTTCATCCTATGCGCTGGTGCTTGCCGCCATGACGCGCGTCCGAGGTTGTCAGCCGTGGTCGGCGCGTGAGACAGCTTCTTGTCGTTCCCGCACGACCGTTCTACACTTGCTTCGTGGATCAACTTTACATTGTACGAGCCCAATTGTTGCATGCCATTGGGTACGTGCCCGGGGCCGTGTTTTATGTCTGGCGTGGCACCACCACCGTGGACGCGGCTCGCGCATTGGAGCAAACGGTTCGAATCGCAGCCGCTCGATCCGATGGTGCCGGAGTCTTGCTTGGCGTCGTCGACACGGGAGCTCCGCCGCCGGAGCCCGATGTACGCAAGGCGCTTGCGGACTCGCTCGCCGCAGGGGCCGGATTCGTGCGCGCGTCCGCTCTCGTATTCGAGGGGGAGGGCTTTCGGGCGTCCATGGTTCGGGCTGTGGCCACCGGTCTCAGTATGCTTGCGCGTCTCCCATACCCTCATGAGTCGTTCTCCAGCGTTTCAGCAGCAGCGAAATGGCTCGAGCGATTTCACGACGACAGCGGTGCGGTGATATGCTCGGCCGCCGCGCTCGAGGCTCACATGCATGCGCTTCGCACAGCGCCGCATCGATGACTGATCGGTTCGGCGCAACCTTCCGAATCGCAGCACGAAGGTGCCCAGCGCGAAATTGTCGGGCTCTCGGTCACCCGAGTTGTGGTGGATGGGATGCGCTATGTCTTTACTCGCGTCGAACTCGAGTCTAAACTCAGGGCGTGGCGCATCTCGAGCCCGAATCCGAGCAAGCTCTACGCACGATCCTCGAGGCGCAGCAGTACGGGGTCGTTGCCGCGTATCTTTTCGGGAGCTTTGCTCGCGGGACAGGGCGGTCGGACAGCGACGTCGACATTGCCGTTCTCTACGCGCAAGCCCCTGCGCCAACGCTCGATGCTCAACCGTTCAGGCTCGAAGGGGAGCTCGAGCGTGCCGTTGGGCGACCGGTACAGGTCGTCAACCTGCATTCGGCGCCGATCGATCTGGTGCACCGGATTCTCCGTGACGGTAAACTTCTCCTGGACCGTGATCGCAGCGCACGGATTGCATTCGAAGTGCGAGCACGAAATGAATATTTCGATTTGGAGCCCGTGCTTCGAAGATACCGTCGACAAGAGAGACCGACATGACGGACGTGGACCTCGTCAGCAAGAAGCTTGCTTGTATTGAAACGTATGTCCAAGAATTGCGCACATTGTCGCGCCCCGCCGATATCGTGCGGGATTTACGTGAGCGCCGGTTTGCAGAGCATACCTTGCAAATCGCCATTCAAGCAGCGCTCGACGTAGCCTCGCACATCGTTTCGGACGAACGTATGGGCGAACCTCGCTCGAATCGAGCCATGTTCGAGCTGCTCGAACAGCATGGCTGGATTGATGCGACGCTCGCATTGACACTCCACAACATGGTGGGTTTTCGCAATCTTTTGGTGCATGGTTATGCAGCGGTCGACCCCCGAGTCGTACAGAATGTCGTGCAACACCATGTGGATGATTTGCTGCTGTACGTGGCTGCGATTCGACAGAAACTGAATACGCGGCAACAAGAGTCATGACGGTCGCAGATGACTTCACGAGGTTGCGACCGCGCCGCGATCGAAATACCTCGTCACTTACCGCCCGGTTTGTCCGCCGCTTTGCCGGCGCAGTGACCCGCTGACGCACCGATCGTCACCCACTTCCGCTCCAATCGCGCCATCCGTCCTTCAGCTTTTCGCTCAATGCCTGCGCTCGTTGCCGAGTTTTGCGGCAGACGCGGCGACCGCCGTCGAGTCTCGAGCCCAACCTTCCGGATCCTCATCGACTTTTTGCTCGTGCACGACCGACGGTCACCGCGTGCGTCGTCCGAACGCGGCAATCGTCGTCGAGTTTTTCGCCCGACGCGCTGACCGTCGTCGAGTTTCCTCCACGAGCGCACCGCGTGCCGTCGAGTTTTTTCGCGAACTCGACGAGGGTTCCCGCAGCTTCGTTCCTGCCTGACGATCGACGACAAAAAATGTTGAACATCTTCGATGGCGCTGCATCGAAGCGGATAACCACCTGGTGACGCAGCCGGGTCGGAAAGGAGCGACATCATGAGTCAGCTATCGTTTGCCCATGTTCCGCAAGCGGGTTTTACTGCATTCGGGTCCACGATGTCGACGGGCGCTTGGGCGCTCGTGGATACGACGAACTACGAGAATTCGTCGACGCCACTCTGGAATGCACCAATGACGGCCGTGGTGAAAATTCGTATGAAGCGGACGGTGATGGGGCTCCTCGAGGCGATTGCCGGAGCTGGGGGTGCGAAGGGTTGCGATCGGCAATGGGACTCCTGCCAAAAGCAATTGAATGGGCTCCTCGGGGTGGCGGCGGAATCGAACAACACGGCCAAGCGGGAGGCTGCCGAGCGTCTACAAAAGATGCTGCTTCTCGGTGCGGGCGCTGGGCAGACGCAATTGCGGTATCAAGAGGAAGTCGATTTCGCGCGCAAGCAGGCGGCGTTGACATCGCAGGGACAAGGTGCAGCGGACGTGGCGCTCTTGGGGCTCGGGCCGATCATGGCGGAGATTGCATCGGCCACGGATGCATTGGCCGCGGCGATTGGCCATGGCGAGACGAATCGCACGCCATATCGGCGAAAAGCAACTGCGGCGATGGAATGCGCGACGACGTTTGCATGGGCGGCCGATACGCTTTCATGGATGGTCGAACATGGTGGCGAAGGCGCCGAGCGTGAATTGGCAATGGCGCTTCACGCATCGCTCGTGGAATTGGCGGAGCGGTATGTCGCGACGGCGCCCGCGGCACTTGCGCAACAAGCGGCACCTCCGAACGCGTAATTGACAACCCCCTTCACCACGCCCATTCAATGCGCACCCGCGAACCACGCGGCAACGTCTCGAGCGCTCGCCGCTGCGCGCCCAGCGCTTCTTTCTTGACGATGTCCACCACCATCGGCATTCCAAAGTGCAGGCTGTGCGCCACTTTGACCTCTGCGAAAAGAAGCCAATCCGCCTCGCCCCCGTCCCCCTTCCCCTCAATCCAAAGACCCGCCGTCGTCGCCGGCACGGGATACGTCGGGCTCAATATCATCAGCGGCTCGATGGTCAATCGCTGTCCCGCATGATTTTCCACCCTGCCGCGTAATTCCGCCCGCTTGATCCCTCGAGAATCCGCGGGTGCGGACACAATGGGCGACACTGCCGCCTCGGCAGTCGGCAATGACGACTCGACCGGCGGTTTGTCCGGCGCGTCGGGCGCTGCAATCGGCATCGTCTCGGGCGCCGCATTGGAAAGCGGGTTTTCCGTCGTCGATGGCACGGCCGCGACGTGCTGCTTCGGCGCCCTCGCGGCAGCGCCGCAACCCGAAAAAACCAGCAATGCCAATATTACTCCCGCGCGCATGACGCACACGTCCGCCCTGGTCATTTTCAGCCCCCCAGCTCGTCTGGTTCAGAAGCTGAACGCGATGGCAAATTCCGCAATGCAAATTTGTGTGGAAAGCACCGTTTTGGCCGACGAATCCTCGCTCGTCCGTAGCAGACGTTCGCTCAATTCAGCGCGGCCAGACGAGCCCATCGGGCCGACAGAATCACGGACGCATTGCGATGACAAATATGTCGTGTGCGCCGGCCGATTCGAGGTTGGTCGTACCGAATGAAGCCTTCGAGGCGAATGTGCCTGCGACGAGAATGCGTCCAGACGGCTCGACCGCCAATCCGTTCGCGTCCTCATAGCCCGGTCCACCGAATGACACGGCCCAGCGTGGCGATCCGTCCGGATTCATGCTGACGGCCAGTGCGTCGTATTCGCCCGCGCTGCGCAAGGTGGATTCGCCGAACGTAAACGAACCGCGAAACTGACCAATCGCGTAGATGTTGCCCAGCGCGTCGAGAGCCACGCTGCCCAAGCTGTCATGCTCGGAGCTCCCGAGCCTCTGGGCCCATAAAGGTTTCCCCATTTTGTCGAAGCGCGCAATGAATCCTTCCCCGCCCCCGGCGCTCTCGAGATGATTCGTGCCAATATCGATGAATCGTGCAAACGATCCGACCAAAAGCAAATCACCCGATCGAGGATCGACGACGAGTCCATTCACAACGTCCAAAAAAGGTCCGCCGAACGATGTCGACCATGACAATCGGCCGTCGGACGACAGCGCCAAGAGAGCGACGTCGCCACCCCCACGGCTCGTCTTCGGACCATCGCCAAAATCGACCGTCCCCTCGAAACGAAGCGTTACGTACACGTTGCCGGCTGCATCGACGGTAGCATCCTGCGCAAAGATGGGCGAACGGTTTCCCAATGAGCGTGCCCATCGATATTTGCCACCCGGCGTAAAACTTGCCGCAAAGACGCCCGCGCTTTCGCCAGCATCCATGGGACCACCGCCGAAATTCGTTCCGGATTGGAACGTGCCGAAAACAGTCACGTTCCCTGCATCGTCCACGGCAATGGCTTGGCCCCAATCATTGCCTTTGCTACCGAAGCCTCGCGTCCACTCGCATCGACCCAAGGTAGACAATGCGCCAACGAGAATATCGTCGAATTCCACGGATCGAATTTTCCCGCAGCCAGCATTCATCTCGCGAAACGCTCCAGCAAAGATGACCGTGCCGTCGGGCCCCAAAGCCATATCGGTGATATTTTCGTTAGCTTTGCCGTGAAAATCCGTGGCCCAGCGAAGCTTCCCATCGGGGCCGAATCCGGCAATGAACGTCCCCATGTTGCCCTGCAATGCCGACGTACCCGTGAGCTTCTTGCCGTCGAAGTCGATTTCGAATTGGTAGCCGCCAGCCATGATCCACGTGCCGTCATCGGCAACGACGAGCCTACCAGCGTTGTCGCTTCCATAGGAACCCCAGCGCCGAGCCCACTCGAGGGTGGGTAGACGCACCGGCGCGGACGGCGCGGGTGGAGCTGCCGGAGGTGCACTCGCAGAAGCCGCCACAATGCTCGCGCTGGCCAATGGTGTGCCGGAGGATTTGCCTATGGTGGGCGCTGAATCGTTGGGTCGCGTCGGTGCGGGTGCCGGCGTGCATCCACACGAGATGGTCGTGACGGCAATCAAGGAAACCACGAGCTTCGACCGGGCGGATGCGCGCATGAAATGCTTTCTACCGCAAATCCTGGTCGATGCCCATGCTCAATGTGCAGTCCACCTTCGTGCAGGGTCGCGGGACCATTGCACTTTGCCCACGATGCCCTACGCTAGAGACGCATGAGCCAAGCCGTCCTCGATTCGTTATGTTCGATTCTGCGCGCATCGGCCGGCGATGTGCGCGCGGCCTACCGTGTGGGATCGCGCGTGTACGGCACGGCCAAACCCACGTCCGACGACGATTTCGTCGTGATCATGACGCGGCCTGGACAAAAGCAAGACTTGGCTTTTGCGCACGGAATCAACATCGTCATTCATGGCCCCGTGACCTTTCAAACAGCGCTCGACGATCAAAGCGTATTCGCATTGGAATGTTTCTTTGCGTCGCCGGAAGCGACGCTCATGGCCCCGCGCCCGCCCTTCAAGTATACGCTCGATCGAAGGAAATTGTCGGTGTCGGCCACCGAAAAGTCGAAAGCCGATTGGCAAAAAGCCAAAAAGCGATTCGTCGATGAGCCCGGGCCATCACGAAAGAAAGTCTTCCACGCCTTGCGAGTGCCGGCATTCGCGCTTCAAATCGCAAAGACCGGCAAGCTCGCCGACTTCACGTGCGCCAATGCTTGGCATGCGGATATTCAGCGCGGACCCAATGACGATTTTTCGTGGTACGAAGACCGATTCGGCACAGTTCGAGAAGAAATGTGCACCGAGCTCGTACAATTGGCCGGGAAAAAGTGACGGGGCTACGGTTTTACGCCAATCCAACGCTCGACAAGTATTCTTCCGCGAGGTGATCGATGTCTGCCTGCGACGGGTGAAAATCGGGCCGCATGTACGAGCGGATTCCCTTCCAAAGAAAAGCGCGCCGCTCTTTGACCGCTCGCATGGCCAAAAAATCATCCCATAACCGCCTCTTTTCGAGCTCCGTATCCTGCGTCAAGAGAACCGTGACGGCCATCGCCCAAAACCCCGTCAAACACACGCTGGCCATGGCCAGGCCCGCCATGCGCAACCCATAACTGGGATTCACCTTGCGGAGCACGTCGAATGCCACCGCCCGATGCTCGATTTCTTCCGCCGCATGCCAATACAGTAGCTGCCTCATCGCCGGATGTGCACGGTCCAGCAATCTGCTCTTCAATGCATTCTCGGCCATGATTGCCGTAAAATGCTCCGCAGCGGCCGTCGTCGCAAGCGCCAGCGACGTGGGCGATACCCGTTCGAGGAAACCAAACGCAATTCGTTCGTAAAGTGCCAAGATGCGGTGCACATCATAACCTTGCAGTTCGAGCTGCCGAAGCTGCCGCTCGTGCTCCTTCGCGTGACGTCCCTCCTGTCCGAAAAAACCCTTGATTTGAGCTTTCAAGTGCGGGTCGTCGACATGATCCATGTAATGGTTCACCGAACGGACGAAAAAACGCTCTCCGGCCGGAAATAGCATGTTGACGCCGTTGGCAATGTGCGTCGCCCATGCATTGTCTGCCAACCAATACCGCGGCAACTCGGCATCCAGATCGACCCCCGGCGACCGGGGACGAGGAACCGAACCATTTTGCTGCCGAGGGGCATCTTGGAGGACCGTCATGGCGAGTAACTCCTTTTCAGTCGCTCCAAGATATACCGGCTGTCGAGCGCTTGGTCAATGGCCGAAACGTGAAGAATGTCATGATGGCTAGCCTCGCTTCGCGCGTCCCCCCGTGCGCGAAGCGAGCTACCCATTCATCAGACCGGCTTCACGTCACTCGGGCATTGCCATCGAGTGCTCGGTGGGGCCGAGCGGAGCCGCATTGTCCGGCACGAAAGACCCCTTCGACGTCCACCAATTCATGCTGAGGTGAATGTGGTGGTGGTGGTACGGCCACCCGGAGCCATATGCCATTTTGCTCTCGAATCCGGCCAGCTCGTTCGATGTAATCCGCTGCGGATGTCCCTTGGGAAGCGCGGCAAGAGCCTTCGCTGCATCGGCGATGAGCGGAGCGAGCACCGTGTCGGTGCCGACGACGCGCGTTCTTGGCGAAGCGAAAAGCTTGGCCATGAAAAACGCTTGTCGAGGGAAATCCACGAAGTTGGTTTTCGTCGCACCCTTCGTGCAATAGCCATCGCCATGCGTGGCGCCGTCGCCGCAGACGATTTCCCCATCATTCGCGCCGTCCGTTTGGAAGTACGCAATGTCGATGTTTCCACCCTGGTCATGCGTGCTTTGCGGATGTCGAGGGCTCCCGACGTCGTAACCAGGCGTAATGCCGTCTTTCTGGCACACATCGAGGAGCGAAAGAGCCGTCGTATTGGGGAATGCCTTGATCGTTTCGGCCAAAGCGTGCCGGACGAGCATGATGAGCTCGCGCCGAGCAAATCGATAATTCGCGGCGCTCTCCCATTCGTAACCAGCCCCGACGGTCGAATCATTCGGGTCGGGAAACGGGAATGGCAAGAGGCCGCTGCCATTGGCACCTTGTCCTATGCAGTCGGCCAAGGAAAAACCGGCCCCCGTGCAGCTCGAACCATCGACGTAAGGGAAATGGTCTACGTGCAAGCTGTAGTCGTTCTCCACGCCCTTCTTACCGACGACGCGAACGTGGTATACCGCATCGCCTCGTTCGGAATACAGACCGTAGAACTCCGAATCGGTCTCGAAACCGCTCCAAGACGACGGATATTGCTTGCCATAACGGCCTCCCACGAGCCGACCGGCTTCGTCGTACACGACGAGGTCCAAATCGCCGGCATCATGATTCATTTCGATGCCCACGCGCACGATGGTGCTCGCCGGGACGGCCACGCGAAACCAATCCTCGTCTCCGCTGCAAATGGAAAGTCCCGTCGTAACGCCAAGCGGCGCATTGATGGCTTTGCCGCGCTTGTCGTTCGGCTCGTAAGTATCGGTCCCCTTACCGCATGCCACGCCGCTCATGAGCGTCGCGTCGGCACTGCTTTCGACATTCGCCGCATCGGCTTCGGTATCCGCAGCATCGGTTTCGGCATCGGTCGTGCCTTCATCCGCAGCCGGATTGTCGCAACCATCGACGCAGCTCTCACCCGCGACCTTTGCATCGGTCGTTTGAGTGGTTTCTTCGCCCTGGCAACCAGCCGCCAAAACGAATA
This sequence comes from Polyangiaceae bacterium, assembly GCA_016715885.1. Taxonomy (NCBI): domain Bacteria; kingdom Pseudomonadati; phylum Myxococcota; order Polyangiales; family Polyangiaceae; species Polyangiaceae bacterium. Next base: position 273,970 of record JADJXL010000022.1, on the reverse strand, counting down.
CCCCAAGAACACCCATGTACAAGGAACCACGCAATGCGTTCATTTCGCTCTTTCGTTGGTTGGAGCATCAACGTAATCCCCCCGAACGAATGCGACCGTGATTCAACGAAGCGACCTGAGCAAGCCGCAACATACGCTGCTCGAAAAATTCATTCGCTCGATTTCGTATTTTTCAACTGATGCTTCTACATGGCCCCGAATCAATGGATACGTCGACCTCTATTCGCAGAGAATGTGTAATCGCGATCGATTGCCCACCGTTCAACGACGCGCATCACGGACGCGAAGGCGCCTCCGCTCGACCCTCGTGGCCGATATTGCGATTCTTGTCGATGATTCCATAAATGATCACAATGTTCGCCAAAAGTCGCAGCATATAGACGTAAGGGTACGCATCTTCCTGAACCCGCATGAAACCGAGCAAACAGCGGCTCACCGCCATGAGCGCAAAAGAAACTGCGAAGATCGCGAATAGCCTATCCCCCGTTTTGCGCCAAAAGCGCAGAAAACAGAGCGCGACGACAGCGAACCCGAAAAAGAGCACACCGCTCGTGAACTCATACATACTCGCCTCCCCAAACCCCATTCACACTACTCGCGAATATCGTATACGAGCCCAAAGACCAGTAGCGACATACCCACGACCGCCGGAATCTGCCTGAACATGGAGAGATCCGCCATGGGAATGACAACCATATCCACGAAAAGCAGCGCATTGTTGAGCGCCAGCCCCGCGAAACAAAGACCACTCCAAAGCAGCAAACGCACTCGCCGCGCCATGTACGCTCGAAAAAGCAATACCATGGTCAACAAGCTCGTCAGCGCGCAGAGGAGATAAACGACCGGAGCGATCATGATCACCCTCTCCCCTTTTTGATCCGAAATGCCTCCGAAAACGCTCGAATCTCACTCTCGGGACGCCCATACAACAGATCAATCACGAAAAGCCGACGTTCTTTGTAAAGCTTCGCCACTCCATCAATCAACGAACGCATCTGCTCGTCGAGCGGCTCGTATCGGTACGCTTTCTCCTGCGCGGTGCCGACCAAAACGAAAATCTGCATCGACGTCAGTTTGTCGAGACGCATCTGAATCGAACGAAGACTCGACCCAAGCTCCCGACAAACCTCGTCGGCTCGCCAAGGACGCGGCGCGGTCGAACGAAGGAGCAACATGACCTCGAGCTCCTCGAGCGCAGACACGTTCCCCTCGATGAACCGAACGATCCGCTCGTCCGGGTTCTCCCGAGAATCCGTCCACGGCCGCCCGCGTCCCGAAGCATCTCCTCCATCGTCTCGTCCCGCCATCTCACCCGCTTTCCATGCCTATTCGCCCCTAAGCACTGTCCCTCGATGCCACCCACTCGTCCGCCTGATTCCCCCGTGGCCAAGACAAACCCACGAGAGACGCAACCGCCTGCACGAGCTCAGCCGGATCGACCGGCTTCGACACGTGCTTCTGAAACCCCGCAGCAAGCGCGCGCTCTTGATCCTCCGGACGCGCATGAGCCGTGAGCGCGAGCGCTGGTACGGCCCCCCCACGCTCCGGCCCACGACGCCGAATGTGATCCATGAAGTCGTATCCATCCTCCCCAGGCATCGCAATGTCACTCACGAGCACATGCGGACGCACGGCGTCGAACGCAGCGATCGCATCACGCACGTTCGACGCAGTGCGCACGTCCACCCGATGCGAAGCGAGGACCTGCCGCAGAATTTCGAGCGTGTCCTCGTTGTCGTCCACGACGAGCACGCGCAGCCCTGCGAGCGTCGGTGGCGGCGCGATGAGGCAACTCACGGGCGGAGGCGTTGGGCCGTCACCCTCGCGCACGACGCGGGGCAATCGCACGACGAACGTAGCGCCCTGGTTCACGCCAGCGCTGTGAGCCGTCACCGTGCCGCCGTGCGAAATGACGATGTGCCGCACGACCGCAAGGCCGATCCCGAGCCCCCCGTGCGCCCTGCGACTCGAACTGTCACCCTGGCGAAATCGATCGAATACGAACGGCAAGAATTCTGGGCGGATCCCCTCGCCGTTGTCGCTCACCGAAAGCTCGACGTCGTCCTCCACGCGGCGCACGCGCACCTCGACACGCCCGCCAACAGGCGTGAACTTCAGCGAGTTCGCGATGAGGTTTGTCGTGACCTGACGTAGCCTCTCGGGATCGCCGTCCACGAAGTCCCGGCGATCGCCGAGCGACAGCGTCACCGTGATGTTCTTCGCCTGCGCCACGGGGCGAAGCGTCTCCATCGCAGTCTCGACGAGCGACGAGAGCCCCACGAGCGTCGTGTCGAGCATCAGTTTGCCCGTCACGATGCGCGAGACGTCCAGCAGATCCTCGATGAGCTTGGCCTGCGCGCCCGCGTTGCGTTCGATCACCTCGAGCCCCCGCGCGATCTTCGCCGCATCGGGTTTCGTGTCGAGCAGAATCCGCGTCCACCCGACGATCGCCGTGAGCGGCGTGCGAAGCTCGTGCGACAGCGTCGCGAGAAACTCGTCTTTGAGCCTGCTCACCTCACGTTCTTCCGCGTTCGAAAGATTCTGGAGCGCCACGGACGCGAGCTGCGAGGCGAGCAAAAGAAGCGATTCGTCATCCTCGCTGAACGTCCGATCCAGCGCCCCCACGACCTCGATCCAACCAACGCACTGCCCCTCGAGGCCCATGAGCGGTGCGGCCATGAGCGGACCTCGAGGCAACCCGGGTCGTGGTGGCAGTTTGTCTCGGTCCGATGGCGACAACATGATCACCCGCGACTCGGATGCGACCCGCTGATGCACCCAATCGGATCGCAAGTCTCGAGCGCGATGGACGGCCATGTCGAAGGCTTCGCGCGGCGAAAAGGCAAGCGCAGATTTGGAGCCGTTCACGCACCCAACGAACGCGGCGCTCGCACCGACCGCCACGCGTACACCCCGCGCAACTTCCTCCAGCATCACGTCGATCGATCGCGCCGCGTTGATCAGGAGCGATGCACGCGACAGCGCCGACAGTTGCGAGGCGCGCTCGGCGATCGACTGCGCCGCGAGCCGGGCCTCTTCCGTTTTACGGTGCAGAGCGACAAACACGGATACCTTTGCTCTCAAAATATCTGGATGGACTGGCGTGAGGATGTAGTCAACAGCTCCGAGCGCGTACCCCTGCGCGGCCTGAAAAGAGTCGCCAAATGCCGTCAGAAAAATGATCGGCGTTTGTCGCGAGCGCTTGCGTTGCCGGATGAGTCGCGCCGTCTCGAACCCATCCATGATGGGCATGTCGACGTCGAGCAGGATGACCGCAAAGTCCTCCTGCAGGAGGCACCGCAGCGCCTCCCGCCCACTCTGCGCAACCACCACGCGTTCGTTCAAATCCGCGAGCATCGTCTCGACAGCCAGCAGCCGATCGTGACAGTCGTCCACCACCAGGATCCCGACCTTGTTTCGTTCGTCGCGCACTTCGCCCATTTGCCACCCCTCACTCGCGAGGTTGTTCCCGACGCACCCTCGCCGTCATCGGTGCAGCCAAAATCTGAGCCGCGCGAAGAGCTGCTCAGGATCGACAGGCTTGGCAACGTAGTCGGTCGCGCCTGCCTCGAAACACTTCTCCCGATCGCCCTTCATCGCCTTCGCGGTCACCGCGATGATCGGGAGCGAGCGCCATGCTTCCCGCGAACGAATGGCCCGGATCGTGTCGTAACCATCCATCTCCGGCATCATGATGTCCATCAACACGACGTCGATCCCCTCGTGCTGCTCGAGCACCGTGATCGCTGCGCGCCCTGTCTCCGCCGCACGCGTGTTCATCCCCTGCTCCTCGAGGATCGTCGTCATCGCGAAGATGTTGCGGATGTCGTCGTCGACGATCAGCACCTGTTTGCCCGCGAGCACCTCGGGCGACGCGTGGATCTTCTCGAGCCAAGCGCGCCGCTGCGGTGGCAAATCATCGACACGCAGGTGCAAGAAGAGCGCAACTTCGTCGACCAATCGCTCCTCGGAACGACTCTGCTTCAGCACCGCCGTATGCAGCAGTTTGTCGATGCGCTCTTGCTCCGCAGGCGGCGCACCATGCGGCACGTGCAGGATGATCGGCACACCCATGTCGTTCGCAAGACCTGCTCGCGTCACGAGATCCAGACCATTGCCATCCGGAAGGTCGAGCCCCGTGACCACGACATCCGGACGCGCCTGTGCGATCGCGTCGACGGCTTCCTGAAACGTGGTCGCGACGCGGATGTCCACCGACTCGTGCGAGAGAAGCTTGCTCTTGTGCTCGATTTCGAGCGGGTTCGGCTCCACCAGCAAAATCGATCGCTGCTTGGCATCGATGAACGCACGCAGCTTGTCGATCGCGGAAGCGAGCTCCTCACGCGTCCGAATCGGCTTCGAGACCACGTCGATCGCCCCCTTTCGAAGCGCACGCTCCCGCTGTTCTTCGTCCGTGGTGATCACTTGCACCGGCACGTGTCGCAATCCCAGATCGTGCTTCAGCCGATCGAGTACGCGCAGCCCATCCATGTCCGGCAAGCGCAGATCGAGCGTCATCGCAGCCGGCTTGCGCTCTCTCGCGCGCGACAAAGCCTCGGCTCCTCGGTGCGCCACGATCGGCTTGAACCCTCGCTCCCGCGCCACATCCATGACGAGCCGCGCGAACGCGATGTCGTTTTCGATCACGAGCAGCGCGCGATCTCCAGGCCCGATCTCCGTCTGTTCGTCGTCGATGCTCCGATGCACCACCGGCGGCGTGTCATGCGATATGACCTCCAACAATGGGCTCGGCGGTAGCGCTACCGCTTCCATCGTCTGTGATCGCGTGCGCTGGGTACGCGGCGGAGCCATGTACACGTGCGGAATGTAGAGCGTGAACGTGCTGCCTCGTCCGGGAACGCTCGACAAACGCAGCTCCCCGCCCAGCAAGTTCGCGATGCCGCGGCTGATCGCGAGGCCCAGACCCGTTCCGCCGTACTTGCGGCTCGTGGATCCATCCGCCTGCTGAAACGCTTCAAAAATGATCTGCTGTTTGTCCGAGGAGATGCCGATACCCGTATCGTGCACGCTGAACGCAATCGCTGCTCCCGCGCGATTCAACGTTTCGTGCTCGCGGCTGTACCCCTCGGAGACCGTGCATACTTCGAGCCTGACTTTGCCGCGTTCCGTGAACTTGAACGCGTTGGAAAGCAGGTTCTTGAGCACCTGTTGCAATCGCTTCGCATCCGTATGAATCGACCGCGGCAAGTTTGTCCCGAAATCCAGCTCGAACTCCACCTTCTTCGCCTCGGCCACGTGCCGGAACGTCCTTTCGACGTAATTGCCGAGATCGCGGAACCACACCTCGCCCACGTCCACCACGACCGTACCGCTCTCTATCTTCGACAAATCCAAGATGTCGTTGATGAGCGCGAGCAAATCATTGCCCGACGAATGAATCGTCTTCGCAAAGTCGATCTGCTTGGCCATCAAATTGCCTTCGGTGTTCTTCGAAAGCTGCTCGGACAGGATCAGCAGGCTGTTCAGCGGCGTCCGAAGCTCGTGCGACATGTTCGCGAGGAATTCGGACTTGTACTTCGACGTCAATGCGAGCTGCTTTGCCTTCTCCTCGAGCGCCTGCCGAGCATGTTCCACTTCGCTGTTCTTCTGCTCGACTTCCACGTTTTGCTGCGCCAAAAGCCGCGCTTTTTCGCCAAGCTCCGCATTGGTTTGTCGCAGCTCCTCTTGCTGACTCTGCAGCTCACGCGCGAGCGATTGCGATTGCTTCAGCAAGTCCTCCGTGCGCATGTTCGCCTCGATCGTGTTGAGCACGATGCCAATCGATTCGGTGAGCTGATCGAGGAATGCAAGGTGCGTCGGGCTGAACCGCTCGAAAGAAGCAAGCTCCAGAATCGCTTTGACCTGGCCTTCGAAGAGCACCGGCAATACGACGATGTTCACCGGCACCGCTTCGCCAAGGCCGCTCGTGATCGTGATGTAATCGGGCGGCGCATTGACGAGCATGATGCGCTCCTTTTCCAGCGCGCATTGACCCACGAGCCCCTCGCCCAGCCTGAATTTGTTGTCGGAATGTTTGCGTTGCTTGTACGCGTAGCTCGCCAAAAGCTTCAGCGTCGGTTCTTCCTTTGAAACATCCATCGTGTAAAACACGCCTTGCTGCGCGGAAACGACCGGCGCGAGCTCCGACAGAATGAGCCTGCCGACGGCGAGCAAATCCTTTTGCCCCTGGAGCATGCGTGAAAACTTGGCCAGGTTCGTCTTGAGCCAATCCTGTTCGCTATTTTTCAGCGTCGTGTCGCGCAAGTTTCGGATCATTTCATTGGTCGTGTCCTTCAGCGCCGCGAGCTCGCCTTGCGCCTCGACCTTGATGCTGCGGGTCAAATCGCCCTTCGTGACGGCGGTGGCGACTTCTGCAATGGCACGCACTTGCGTCGTCAAATTCGCCGCGAGCTGATTGACGTTGACCGTCAAGTCCTTCCACGTACCCGAGGCTCCCGGCACGCTCGCTTGACCGCCCAGTTTTCCTTCGACACCGACTTCACGCGCAACCGTCGTCACCTGATCGGCGAATGTCGCGAGCGTATCGATCATGCCGTTGATGGTATCGGCGAGCGCCGCGATTTCGCCTTTCGCATCGACGGATAGTTTTCGCTTCAAATCGCCATTGGCAACAGCCGTCACGACCTTGGCAATACCACGCACCTGGTTCGTCAAGTTGCCGGCCATTGAATTGACGTTATCGGTCAGGTCTTTCCACGTACCGGCCACGCCTTTCACTTCGGCTTGGCCGCCCAATTTGCCTTCCGTACCGACTTCGCGCGCAACGCGCGTCACTTCGGATGCGAACGAATTGAGCTGATCTACCATTGTATTGATCGTGTTTTTCAGCTCCAGGATTTCGCCGCGCACGTCGACCGTGATTTTCTTCGATAAATCGCCATTCGCGACGGCTGTCGTGACGGCCGCGATGTTGCGCACTTGGCTCGTCAAGTTGCCGGCCATGAAATTCACGGAATCGGTCAGGTCTTTCCACGTACCGGCCACGCCTTTCACGTCTGCCTGACCGCCCAATTTGCCTTCCGTACCGACTTCGCGCGCCACGCGCGTCACTTCGGACGCGAATGAATTGAGCTGATCGACCATCGTATTGATCGTGTTTTTCAGCTCCAAGATTTCACCACGCACGTCGACCGTGATTTTTTTCGACAAATCGCCATTGGCAACGGCTGTCGTCACGGCCGCGATGTTGCGCACTTGGCTCGTCAGGTTGCCGGCCATGAAATTCACGGAATCGGTCAAGTCTTTCCACGTACCGGCCACGCCTTTCACGTCTGCCTGACCGCCCAATTTGCCTTCCGTGCCGACTTCGCGCGCCACGCGCGTCACCTCGGACGCGAACGAACGTAGCTGATCCACCATAGTATTGATCGTGTTCTTCAGCTCCAGGATTTCACCGCGCACGTCGACCGTGATTTTCTTCGACAAATCGCCATTGGCGACCGCCGTCGTAACCGCTGCGATGTTACGCACTTGCGCCGTCAAGTTACCGGCCATTGAATTGACCGAATCCGTCAGGTCCTTCCACGTACCGGCCACGCCTTTCACGTCGGCTTGTCCGCCCAATTTGCCTTCCGTACCGACTTCGCGCGCAACGCGCGTCACTTCGGATGCGAAACCCGATAGCTGATCGACCATCGTATTGATCGTGTTTTTCAGCTCCAGAATCTCGCCCTTCACGTCGACCGTGATTTTCTTCGACAAATCGCCATTCGCGACGGCGGTCGTCACCGCTGCGATGTTACGCACTTGCGCCGTCAAGTTGCCGGCCATTGAATTGACCGAATCCGTCAGGTCCTTCCACGTACCGGCAACACCTTTCACGTCCGCCTGACCGCCCAATTTGCCTTCCGTACCGACTTCGCGCGCCACGCGCGTCACTTCGGATGCGAACGAATTGAGCTGATCGACCATCGTATTGATCGTGTTTTTCAGCTCCAGAATCTCGCCTTTCACGTCGACCGTGATTTTCTTCGACAAATCGCCATTGGCGACCGCCGTCGTCACCGCTGCGATGTTACGAACTTGCGCCGTCAGGTTGCCGGCCATTGAATTGACCGAATCCGTCAGGTCCTTCCACGTACCGGCGACGCCTTTCACTTCGGCCTGCCCACCGAGCTTTCCTTCCGTACCGACTTCGCGCGCGACGCGCGTCACTTCGGCCGCGAAGGAGCTCAATTGATCGACCATCGTATTGGTGACGTTTTTGATTTGTAAGATTTCGCCGCGCGCATCCACGGTGATTTTTTGCGTCAAGTCACCATTTGCAATGGCCGTCGCGACCTTCGACACGTCGCGAAGCTGCACCGTCAAGTTACCGGCCATCGAATTGACCGAATCGGTCAAGTCTTTCCACGTACCAGCGACACCTTTCACGTCCGCCTGACCGCCGAGTTTTCCTTCCGTACCGACTTCGCGCGCAACGCGCGTCACCTCGGCCGCGAAGGAGCTCAACTGATCGACCATCGTATTGATGACGTTTTTGATTTGTAAGATTTCGCCGCGCGCATCGACGGTGATTTTTTGCGTCAAGTCACCGTTTGCAATGGCCGTCGCGACCTTCGACACGTCGCGAAGCTGCACCGTCAAGTTACCGGCCATCGAATTGACGTTGTCGGTCAAGTCTTTCCACGTACCGGCCACGCCTTTCACTTCGGCCTGACCACCGAGTTTACCTTCCGTACCGACTTCGCGCGCAACGCGCGTCACTTCCGACGCAAACGAATTGAGCTGATCGACCATCGTATTGATGGTGTTCTTCAGCTCCAGAATTTCGCCTTTCACGTCGACCGTGATTTTCTTCGATAAATCGCCATTCGCAACGGCCGTCGTCACGGCCGCGATGTTACGCACCTGGCTCGTCAGGTTACCCGCCATTGAATTGACGGAATCGGTCAAGTCTTTCCACGTGCCGGCGACGCCTTTCACGTCCGCCTGCCCGCCGAGTTTTCCTTCCGTACCGACTTCGCGCGCAACGCGCGTCACTTCCGACGCAAAGGAGCGGAGCTGATCGACCATCGTATTGATGGTATCTTTGAGCTCCAAGATTTCACCGCGCACGTCGACTGTAATTTTCTTCGACAAATCGCCATTCGCAACGGCCGTCGTAACCGCTGCAATGTTACGCACTTGCGCCGTCAAATTGCCGGCCATGAAGTTGACGGAATCCGTCAAATCCTTCCACGTACCGGCCACGCCTTTCACGTCCGCCTGCCCGCCGAGTTTTCCTTCCGTACCGACTTCGCGCGCGACACGCGTCACTTCGGATGCGAATGAACCAAGCTGATCGACCATCGTATTGACGGTCTTCGCGGTCCTCAAAAATTCCCCTTCGAGCGGCCGGCCATCCACTTCGAGCGCCATGGCTTGAGACAAGTCACCCTTGGCAACGGCGCCGATCACGCGCGCCATTTCACTCGTCGGGTGCACCAAATCGCTGATCAATGCATTGACGCTCGCAACCTTTTGCCCCCACGCACCGCCAAGTCCCACGGCCGAAGCGCGCTCCGCAATACGCCCCTCTTTGCCGACGACGCGGCTCATGCGCTCCAGCTCGCTCGCTTCACGCCCATTGAGCTCGACCACGTCGTTGAACGTATCTGCAATTTTCCCGTCGAGCCCCTCCCAATCCAAGGGCAATCGCACCGAGAAATCGCCTTTCTTGAGCGCCGTCAGTGCCTCGAGCAAAAGCCGTCTATCGAGTGACCCGAGGCCAACCTGCGCAGAATTGCCGCGCGTCGCCTTCTTCCTCGGCGACACTTCCTTGCGAGATCCAACGGTTCGCCCGCTTTCAGCTTTCTTGTTCTTCTGACGTGCACCAAGCGAACGGGAATGCCCGTCCGTAATCCGCTTCGGCATAAGGTCCCCCTGGGCGCATCGCCGCCCATGACGGCCTCATCCTACCAATAAAAAGTGACGCGATGTAAACCAGGTAATTACCGTCTACACGTGTCAGGAAATGCCTGATACCGTTGGTGGTCAAACCAATCGGACGAACACGTCGAAGATTTCATTCGACAGTTTTTTGACGCTCGACGTGGGCAAACTTTCTAATGAAGCTTCTGAGGCACGATGGCTTGGTGCATCCAATGCTCGTCCGTTTGCACGTGGTCCTTGCGCACCCATTTCGCCACCTTATGGCTGAACGCGTCTTCAGGAAATTGGCTGGCGACCCGTGTCACCACGCCTTCGCGCGGACCACCGAATACCGATGACCCGCGCGAAAGCTGCTCGACGAGCGTTCGCAATTCGTCCACGGACCCGACGACACCTCGAAACAAAACCGGCACCGTGGGCAGTCCCAAGTCCGCGGCTTGCGCCACGACCATGTCCCAATCCCAGAAAAGCCCCGATTCGTCGTCACGCACACCGAAAACCAGCGAATAATTGGGCAGTGCGTCATACGTAATGGAATGCACCGCATAACAATACTCGCAAAAGATCGATATCCCCTCGGAAATCATATGCGCGATGCGTCCGTGCGTCGCTTTGGCCAAGTCGAAGCTCGGATGCGGTGGCGGGCCCGAATGCGAGCGCGAAAAAACATTCTTCCGCGTGTACGTCAAATTCGATCCGTCACATTTCTCGGTCACGACGATCTCGACGCCCACCAGCGCCGACACGTCCGCGAGACGCTTGTCGTCCGACGTCCCTCCAGGAGACCACGGAAAATGAAAGGTTCTCGGATACTTTGCTGACACGGTGTCGCGCACACTAGCACATTCACGGTCATTCGTGCATACTTCCGTTCCCCCATCTTCCGCGAGCTCGCCATGTCACTCGATTTGCTCGTAAAGCCGCCTCTACCGCCTGCGTTTCACGTTCCCTGGGACGAGCTGCAAACGTTCGATTGGGTCCGCGCGCTCGAGCCGTGCCCGCAGGATCCCATTCATCATGCCGAAGGAAACGTGTGGATACACACGCGCATGGTCCTCGAGACGCTCGTTGCAATGCCCGCGTGGCGTGCGCTATCCGAAGCCGATCGAGCTGCCGTATGGCTCGCGTGTTTGATGCACGATGTCGCCAAGCCTTTCACGACGAAGGAGGAGCCGGACGGGCGCATTACGGCCAAGGGGCATTCGCGAGCGGGCGAAATGCTGACGCGGCGGCTTTTGTGGGAGCTTGGTGCGCCATTTTCGCTACGTGAAATGGTTTGCGGTTTGATACGCCATCACCAAATCCCGTTTTACCTCATCGAGCGAGACGACGCGCAGCGCCTGGCCGCCGAGATTTCGCTGGTTTGTCGCGCCGATCTCTTGGCGCTCGTGGCCGAAGCGGACATTCGCGGGCGCGAATGCCAAGACATGCAGCGCATCGTCGACAACATCGAGCTCTTTCGCACGTTTTGCATCGAAGAGGGGTGCTACGACAAACCACGCGTTTTCCCGTCCGATCATACGCGCGTGGTGTATTTCCGTTCGGAGAATCGATCGCCGGACGTTCCGGTGCACGACGACACGCGTGGCGAAATGATCATGATGTGTGGATTGCCGGGTGCTGGGAAAGACACGTGCGTGCGCGACCGATTTTCGGATTTGCCCGTCGTGTCGCTCGATGACTTGCGAGCTTCGATGGACATCGATCCCGACGAGAATCAGGGAGCCATCGTGCAAGCGGGCAAAGAGCGCGTGCGCGAGCATCTTCGGCGCGGAGAACGATTCATCTACAATGCGACGAATCTGAATCGGCAGCGTCGCGGTCCATTGATACAGCTCGCGGCCGATTACGGGGCCCGCATACACATCGTGTACGTCGAAGCGCCGATGGGCACGTTATTGGCGCACAATCGCGCGCGAGCGGCACGCGTGCCCGAAGCGGTCATTCGCCGCATGAGCGAACGATGGGAGGTTCCGAGCTTGATGGAAGCGCATCGCTTGGACGTGGTGTTGCGATAGTGGATGGTCATTTCGGTTGATTGCCTTCTTCGTTCATGCGTCCCGCGAGGAACGCCTCCTCGTCCCATTCTCCCCCCTCGGGCCAAGGCAACATGGCTTCGAGGGGTGCGTCCTTCGGCTCGAATTCCGGTCCATCCCAATTTTCTGCGAGTGGCTCCCCCATCTCGGTGAGGTGAGCAGCCATCGCAGCTTCGCGAATTTCGGGCGTTACCACCGGCGGTTCCCAATCGACCAGCAGACTGCGTAGACGCTCCACGGAGGCCGCGCGCAGGGCCAGATCGACGGGTGGCCGGATTTGCGGATTGTGCGAATAACGCCTACTACTTTTGGCGTACACCAAGTAAACGTCGACGATTTTCAGCAAAAAGGCTTTGGGCGGAATACGACGCAGCCTCGCCCAAAGTCTGGGCGACGTCAGCACCATGAACCAGCCATGTATGGCAGCAACGCACCAAAATTCGTACCACGTCTCAGGCGTGATGGGTGTTGCATCCGGGAGCCATCCGCCCTTCCGAAAGATTTCCGGCAACGGGGGTATTTGGTCACTCAAATGCGCGTATTTGGGAGAATCTGCCATTGGACCATCCTCATAAGCAGGTTGGACCCCACCAAAGGTCCCCCGCTAGCCTGAATGCCCACGCACCTCCGACAATCGTCGACTCTTTCATGCAAGCATAGGAGCACCACGATTTGACGATACGAAAGGGTGGGTTCACCGGGCACCAGGAGCACTTTCCCTCACCGCACGCGGTGACCCTGCAGAGAGAAAAACCGCCGTCGTACGGACAGAATTCGGTTGATTTACAATTGTACGGTGCACGCCCGCATGACCAATCAGGTTTGATTCCCTTGAGCGCATCGGTTGGGTCGATCGACATTTGCATCGCGTCCGCCATCCACGCAAGCGCAGCAGCGTCCAGGTCCTGATCGTCGACGAAGGTACCCCGTGTGGGCGCATCGTCAACCTGCGCCGACTCCCCCGCAGCCTCGGCCGTGTCGCCCATCGCGGCCAGCGCCAAGCTGCAGAACAGCGTCAACACGACCAGTGCAACAAGATGCCTTCGCGTAAACGTTTGCATCATTCCTCGTTCGCCGTGCAAGCTCCGCCGTGCATCCGAGCGTCTCACGAGTTGCCCGGATACACAAGAATTTCGGGATGTTGGGTGCATACGCGGATTTACTCAGCTTCGAAACTGAGAAAATGATCCGTCATGGATTTGTGCTGAGCTGCGATCCACCCGGCACTACGCGCGCTGCTCGAAACCCGCACTTCGTCGATGGAGCCAACGAACGTTCCCGCGCCGCCATCGTAATCGCTGCCGATCCTGAAAACACCGTTCCCATCGGCGATCTCCATATTGTTGATGGGGGTTGATTTCGCAAAGATCCCATCCACGAAGAGGCGCATTTCGAGGCCGGGGCGATCAACGACGAGGGCCACGTAATGCCATGTCCCCGCCGATGCCGGTGTCGTCACCGCGTAATCGCTGGTTCCAGCGCCGCAGAGGGGAAGGACCGGGTCGGTAATGAAATTCCCCAAGTAATGGCCCTTTGCGTTCATACCCAAATACCACCCCACGCATTCGCCCTCCTCGTACACGACGGCCTGCTCCTGTAACTGCGAAGCGTTCATCCACGCTTCGACCGTACGTGCTTGACCCGGGTTGGCAGCCACGTTGTTGTTCGTCCCGATGTGCACGAACCGGACTCCATCGAGGCCAATGGCGTGGTTGATCGGCCCGGCAACGATCGCACCCGCCTGACCATTGAACCAGCCGCCGGTTTTCACGCCGGCACTATCGGGGAATTGCGTCGGCATGCCGTCGCTTGGCGAAAGGTGATACACGCCGATGAAGCCATTCCACACGGCCGCCGCGTCCTCCACGCCCGTCGCCTCCGGATTGCCATAATAAAGCCATATGTGATCGGTATTCGTCGCGTCGATGTTCGGGACCCGCACCCATACGAACGATTCGCTCCCGGGCTTCCAGCGATCAATCTCGTGATGCAGAATCGTTTGCCCATCGTCGTCGACGAAGCGTAGGTCCGCGCCGCTGGGCGATGCTTGCGCGTTTGGCATGCGCATTCCGTCGAGCCGGACCATCACGGGAAAGTCGGCCAGGGCCTCGCCGCCCGCGTTCTGAAACGTGATCCGGATTCGGTGGGCCCACGCTGCGTCCCACCAGTCCACGGGCATCCCTCCACCTGCGCCCCCTTGTTCCATCGTGGGCAACTGGTACGTGCACGCTGAAGCGAGCGTACACGCGCCGCAAGCGCCGAGGAGGACAAGCAAGAATTTGTGGAAAGACATGAAGCGATGATGCCGCACGCCCGCTCCTCGAATCCAGTGTTTTCCCGCGCTCGACGCTCGGGGCGTCAGGCGCGGCGTGGAGAGACGCAGCTTTGCGTGATCATGCGCCAGTGGTGAGCTGCACCCCTTGACAAGCATGGTTCGGGGTTCGGAAATGGATGTTTGTTCGCCCAAGGCACTTTCCGTGATATGTATCTCGTGGGTAGACTCGATGCGTGACAGATCGTTCTTCGTTGCATTCGCCGCATTGGCCATTTCTTTTCATGTCGGTACGCGGGACGCGCGGGCCTGAGGTGTCGCAGCAGCCGTCGGTCCGACGGGCATGACTTCTTGCAATGACGATCTCACAACCGTCGACGTTTTGCCATCCAACGGCGTTTCGCCGAAAAACGAAACGAAGCCGAAGCGAGCGACTGCGAGCAAGCTATATCGCGCGAGTATCGTCATCGGTCACGCCGAATCGACGCTCAGATTCGACGGGAGAACGAACGTCGATATCGATCGCCGCGCTCTTCTGGCTACGATCGAGCGCCGCGTGTCGGAGAAATGGACATTGCAGGCTGCCGCCGGTGGAATCGTCACCGGAATGCTGAAGGTCGGGCAGGATCGTCATGTATTTGGTCCTGGCTGGTCGGCGGGCATTTCGGCATCGTATCGCGCCGTCGCTGGCAGCGGTTGGAAGCCATTTGTCTTGGTGGGCGGAACGCTGGCTTTTGCCGGCGCCAATACGCAAGGCGTAAAGGATGATTCGCCGAACGTTGGTTATCTCGCCGGTGACATACGTCTCAGTATCGTCGCAGGAATCACGTATATGCCAGGAATCAACCCGTATGCGGTCGTTCGTGGATTCGGAGGCCCCATCTGGTGGCAGATCGACGGCAAAGACGTGGTCGGCACCGATAGGTACAAGTTTCAGGTCGGTGTGGGGTTGGCCGTCGCAATCCCCATGGGGTTCGACGCATTCATCGAATACATACCCGCCGGAGAACGGGCCTTGAGCACGGGCCTCGGTTATTCATTCTGAAGGTCGAACCGCGTATCGTGCGATCATCGCCCATCGGAGCTTCGAGCATTGGCCACCGGGACCTCGATGATTCGCCATCGCGTGCGCCATGCACGGAAGGTTCGAGGTACGTGCCCACAAGGGCCATATCCTCTCCGCGCGCCTCATGGGGACCTATAGCTCGGGTTTGTCTCCGTGGACGATTACAGGTAATGGGCGCTCGCAGGACGACATGGGGCGGTATGAATATACGTTCCAGCAGAAGTACCGCGTGGACCAGAGCATGGGGAAATGATTCATCGACGCCGAAGATCGCGGCGGCGGTGGGCATTGAGGTTGTTCATGCCCGGCTATTCGGTCGTGCGCCCGTCAAAGTGCTCGTGCGAGGCCTTCGCTTCCGCGCAGGTCTTGTGCACCGTGCCGTCGATGTGCTCGGGCGGGCCGTAGATCGTGTAGAGTCGCAGCGGCTCGGTCCCCGTCGCCACGACGTTGTGCTCGGCGCCTTGCGGCACGATGATGCCGTCATCCGCCTTCACCTTGTGGCAGACGCCGTCGATCCAGACTTCGCCGGTGCCCGATTCGATGCGGAAGAATTGGTCGCGGTCGTCATGCACTTCCTTCCCGATCTCGTCGCCGGGCTGGATCGCCATCAGCACCAACTGCAAGTTGTGACCGGTGTAGAGCACTCGGCGAAAATCGTTGTTTTCCTCGGTCGCTTTCTCGATGTTGTCCACATATCCCTTCACAAAATCACTCCTTCTTGCCCTGGCCGCGATGCGTCCAGGATGACTGCGTCGGCCGTTCGACAACGGATGTACTTGTACTGATGACACGTGGATTGCAACTTCAGAATCGCCCGCCCATCAATACTCCGCCGCCACCCGGCAAAACCAGCGGTGCGAATGCGACGTCATTCGGCTGCGAACGGCCCGCGAGGATCAGTACGACGGCCGCTGTCGTCAGTGCTCCACCCACCACGAACAAAGCCGTCGCCGTCGTCGTCAACCGTGTGCCCTCGGCCCTGCGCGCTTCCAGATCAGGTACCTTTGCCGCGTCGCAGGTCGCCCCATTGCCGTCGTCCTTGGCGCAATCCTTTTCGAGCGCGTCGTTCAGGCTGACGGCTCCTCCCGCAAAACCCGCACCTACCATCAAACTGCTTAGACCACCCGTACCGCCAAGAATGATTCCAACGGGACGAACCCAATGCGGAATACGCGTCGGTTGTTTCTCGTTGCCTCCTCCGGCTGAAAGCTTGGAGCGAACATCCACGTCATGGTGCTTGCCCAACTCGACGGTCACGGCGATTTTGCGTTCTGGTTCATGAGGAGCCGTAATCACAACGATGTGTTCACCAGGCTCGGCAGGAATTTCCTCGGGGGCTTTTGCGATTGGCCCAAGTACCACGCCGTCGACGCGCACCACGACATTCGGCGCGAACGTGTCACGTCCAGCGATGCGAATCCACGGACCCGCTTTCATCATCGCGGCCATGACGTCGGTCACTTCGGTGACGCGATTGTCTCGCACTTTGACATTGCGCAAAAATTGGCTGTAATGAAGGTACGCTGCTGCGGTTTTTCCGAGCGCATTCTCGCAATCCGCCATATTGACGAGCGCGTCGAGCGAAGCGGATCGAAACGTCTCGTGCGATTCGCGAAATAGCCGCAGCGCGGTCGCGTAATCCTTGGCCTCACGCGCGGTTTTCCCCGCATCGAAGAGGACTCGCGCCTTCTCTTCTGCATTGGTATCATTCGCGTGCGAAGCCCCCGGAAGCATGACCGTCGCCAAGACGAAAGTCAGAGCAAAAACCGCACCGCGAAACGTAATCATGGCGTGATGGGTAGTTCAAGCGTCACAATTGCGCAAGGGAATTCGGTTGACCGTGATTTGCGTGCCAGTGTCGACAAGTCGACCTGGCTGCGACGACGTGAAACCCACTATCACGAGGGAGATGCTAGACAGGGCGCATGCCGACCAAAGCGGTTGCCTAGCGCGAACGGATGACAATCTCTCCGTCACTGTTGATTTCTGTGTAGGTTCTAGTGGAAGATGCCGCCGTGTTGGATGGACTCGTAGAGCAACTGGAACAGTACGGCGTGGCGCAAGGACAGCTCCTCGCGCTCGCCAGCGCTGAGCCGCGCACTCTCCGATATGTCGATCTCTTGCGCAGCCCAACGAACGATCGTCCCGCGATGGTGCTCGAGTCCCAGGGCCAACCTCGCGCTTATGTCTTCGACGAGCGAAAACCGTGCGGGCTCGACCTCGTGCCCTGGGTGCGACGCATCGCGTTTCGCGGCGATGCCGACTTCATTGCGGTCGTTCGCCCTGGTCGCCTCGACGTTTACCCCGCCGTGCTTGGTACGGGGCCCGTGCCGGCCCCGCTTGCGGATCTTCCGGAGGGCCGGCTCCGTATTCCAACGCTCCTACACGCCCCGCCGCCGGATGAGGTAGCTCCTGTACGAAATGCGCTGCGCAAGCTGCTGCGAGACTCCATTCAGAACGCCAAGACCCTTGGGCAAAGCGCACACGTCGACGCTCACGATGCGCTTTCACTCGTGGGGCGGGCACTGTTCTGGCGGTTCCTCATCGATCGCAACCTCCTCGAAGGCATCGACCCCGGCGAGGTCTGCAACGACCCGACCGCCACGAGCCTCGCTGACTGTTTGTCAAGTAGGGCGCGTGCGATCGCCACATTCGAATGGCTCGACCGCACGTTCAACGGGGGCCTTCTGCGATTTCGAACGAAGGGACGGGCTAGGTCGATCCCCGAAGTGGTTTACGAACAGGTGGTTGGCAATATCGCGCATGCAGCCACGGCGGAGGGACAAC
Source organism: Polyangiaceae bacterium (assembly GCA_016715885.1). Taxonomy (NCBI): domain Bacteria; kingdom Pseudomonadati; phylum Myxococcota; order Polyangiales; family Polyangiaceae; species Polyangiaceae bacterium. Next base: position 255,915 of record JADJXL010000022.1, on the reverse strand, counting down.
TTCAGCTCGATCTCCCTTCGCAGTGGAAGGACGTGAACTTCGCGCATGTCCCGGTGGGCCTTCTGAGCGAGGTATACGAAGCTTTCGCGCACGATGAAGATGCCGCGACAGCCGAGCAGGAGAGCATCTTTTACACGCCGCGGCACATCGCCGAATTCATGGTGGATGAAGCCCTCGCCTCGCTCGAAGGCATCAAACGCCCCACGGTGCTGGATCCGGCTGCCGGTGCCGGCGTCTTCCTCGTCGCCGTCTTTCGTGCACTGGTCGCACGGGAATGGGCGCAGACCAAGCGACGACCGGCTCGCGACACCATTCGCCGAATCCTTCACGAACAACTCACGGGCTTCGACATCAACGACTCTGCATTGCGTCTCGCCGAGCTGGCGCTGTATCTGACGGCCATCGAGCTCGATCCAGAGGAAAGGCCCCGCCCCCTGTCGCTGCTCAAGTTCGAGCACCCCTTACGCGACAATGCGCTGTTCCAGCGCGAAGGAGGCTCCGAGCAAGGGAGCCTTGCTCCAGTCGAGGCGGCGTTCCGGAATCGCTTCGACCTGGTGATTGGCAATCCGCCTTGGAGCGCGAAGCACACAGCTACAGCGAAAAAACGCTGGACGGAAGACACGCGTGGGCTCGTCAAGGAGCGCCTCGGAGAGGCTCGAAGCATGTCGTTCACCCTCCCCGACACGTACCCCGACATTCCCTTCGTTTACCGTGCCATGGAATGGGCCCGACCCGGCGCGCAGATTGCCCTGATCACCCATGCCAGATGGTTGTTCCCCGGGGAGGCGCGCGACGAAGCACGACGCGACTTGCTCGAAATGGTGCAAATCACGGGGATCCTGAATGCCTCGGCGTTGCGAGAAACCTCGGTTTGGCCTGGGAGCCGTGCGCCATTCGCCATCGTCTTTGCGCGGAACGCGGTGCCATCGGGTCCCGATGCTGCCTTTCAATTCGTAAGCCCTGCGTTGAGCGAAGAATCGCAGAAGAAGCAACGGCGAATGCGAATCGACTGGAGCGACGCGGAGCTCGTCGGCGTGCAGAGCGCCTTCGCCAGCCCATGGCTTCTCAAGCTGCGGTTTCGTGGGTCCTCCTTCGATCATGGTGTGCTGACGAAGCTCATCGATGGGCGTCTGACCCTAGAGAAACACTTGGCGTCTATCGGGACTTCGTTGAGGCGTGGATATGAGATTGCGAGTCGCGCGTTTCCGAGCAAGCTTCTTGGTCTCCCAGATCTCGTCAGCGACCAGAAACGGGCAAAAGAGTCGCCGGAACAACCTATTCAGGGATATCGCATCAACGCAAGCATTCTGCCGCCATTCACGGAAAAACTGATTCATCGAGAGCCTACGCGACAGGAATGCACCGAGCCACTACTGCTCGTGAAGGAATCCCCGCCGGCAAATCCAGCGCTCTCACGTACGTCGATTTCAGAGCAAGACCTCACGTTCTCGTCTTCATGGTTTGCTGCTTCGTTTGCGGTTGTCGAAGACGGCCTCGAGCAAGCGCGATGGCTGCAACTGCTGCTTCAATCGCGTGCCTTTCTCTTTTTTGCGCTCATGACCGACGGATGCTTTGGCGTCGAGCGTGATCGCTATCGTCTCCAAACATTGAAAGCCTTCCCGGTCATCCCGTACGACCACCTCACGCGACAGCAGCGCAAGGTTGCGTTGAAATTGTCCGATATCCTGTGGGACCATGGCTGGTCGAAAACGCTTCAAGGGCAAATCGATGACCTCGTGTTCGACCTCTACGAACTAGATGACGTCGAGCGCGACAGTATTCGCGACACGCTCGAGACTTCGCTTCCTTATGCAGAACAGCGACGCAATGGCGTGCGTCCGCCCAATGAAGCCGAATTGAACACATTTGCGGCGACGCTCGAAGAAGAGCTGACGAACGTCCTCGAAGCTTCCGGGCAGCGGGCTCATGTCCGACTTCGGGCCGACGTGAAAGCTGGCCCCTGGGGTGTACTTCAGGTCGATCGAATCAAGAACCGCAAGCGAGATCCTGATGATGCCGAGATCCCCTGGCAGTCCATCCTCGAAGAAGCCGATGAATCGGGCGCCACGCTCGTGACGGTGCGCCTCGATCCGATGACCACGTTCGTCTCGATCTTGAAGCACTACCGGTATTGGACGCCCACTCGCGCGCGGATCCTCGCGCTCGCGTTGCTTTCGGAGAAGATCCCGTGAGCACACGCACCCCTTTGTCCCACCCTGTCCGAGTGATTCCGCCCCAGCCAGACATTCCTGAAACCCTGCGAACGGCGGTGATCGACGCGCTGCGCTGGGCGTGGTCGCGATTGCGTGAGGAAACCACGGTGGACCCGATGAACGCCGGAGAGGAGGAGATCACCAACGAGATCGAGGACCTGCTCAACCAACAACCCAAAGGACGACGCCGCGCTCACATGCTGCGTCTGTTCGGCAAAGTCGTGCGTAGCGGCCAGCAGCGATCGGCTGGAGCCTCGTTCCGACAATCACCTGATCTAACTTTCCAGCCGAAGAGCACACCGCGCGAAGTGACGCATATCGGCGAATGGGGCCTCTTTGCCGAATGCAAGATTGTCGAACCGACGTCCGATCACTCTCCCGGCGTATATTGTCGCGACGGAGTCGCACGCTTCGTCGATGGTCGTTATGCGAAGAGCATGTCATCAGGGTTGATGGTCGCATATGTTCGCGATGGCAGGCACCCTTTTGCAACCTTGAAGTCGTTGCTCGGCAATGCCATCGTTCGTGCCCACCCTACGGACATCGACCTGCTCTATACAATACACGACCGAAGTATGGTCGATCCGCCGTGTGTTACCATTGAGCTGGCGCACGTCTGGCTCGATGCGAGGCTTCAGCCAGCGGCGGGCGAGACCGTCCCATCGACCACCGCCAAGACGCTGGATCGACCAGCAGGGGCCGGGTAAGTTCGACTGGCCCATGCCTCGCCAGGCGGGCCTCTGCACCCGCCCAACCACCCAAGGGTCGGCCCTTCCGCGCACCGTCGTCAATTCAGCCGCCATGATGCCAGCGTCCCCACGGTCCGCGGTCGTTCGAACCACGCCGATGTCCGGAGACGCTGGCCTTGCCATGGTTGGGAAGCATGAAATGGTCAGCTCGGCCGAGCCTTTGCGTCAATCGGTTGGCGAGCTTGTCGGGTCGTCCGGTGTGTCAGACGGTTTCGTGGCTTCGACGCCCCGAGCCACCTTGCTTTCCGTCTTGTTATTGCGCTGATCAGCCTTGCGCTCGGCATCTCGAAGCGGATTGAGAATACGCGCCATGTCGGCGTCGCTCAGGTCTTCGAGCTCCAGCACCTTGATGAATGCGCTGACCACGCGAATCCAATGGTTTCGCGCGCGGACGACATCGCTGGCCGACGTCGCTTGCGTTTCGGTGAACGACGCGAGCATCGCCTTTTTCTTTTCCAGCTCGCCGATTTCCTTGCCCGCCTTGACGCGCGCTCGGTGTGCGTCGAAAAGCGTACCGTTCGGCACGGGGATCTTCTTCAGCAGAATCGTGTCCTCATTGCCAAGGCGCTCTTCGACGAGCTTGGCTTCACCGGCTTCGTCCGTGTAGCTCCATTGGACGATTTTCAGGCCGTGGGGAAAAAGCTTGTCGCGCAGGGCGAGGTATGCGGCGGCGTCGTCGGGGTCGTCGGCAAGGTCGGCGAGCGCGCCGAGCAAATTGTAATTGCCGCGCGCTTTGCGATCGTGGAGCACATCGAGCTCGCCTTGCTCGTTTTGAATGACGACGATGTCGGCCGCCGCTTGGGCGGTCGTATTTTGCGTTTTGAGCAAGCCCGAATGTGCCGCGTCGATGGATGAAAGCAGCGCGCCCGCCTTGGGCAGCGACGCAATGAGCGGTCGCTCGTGTTCCTTGTCGAGCCAAGCGCCGGTGATGGTGACCATCGTCGGCGTTGTAAGGGATTTGTACGACATGGGGAAACGGTACGACAGGATGGCGGGCTTAGGCAACTACCGTACGAATTTTTCGTGGTGGGACGTTCATCGGAGCATTTGCACGCACGTGCCTTCCCTGCGGCTCGCAAAACCATGCCCTCGCACGAAGCGGGGCATCCGTCATGTGAACGTTGCTTGGGCCCGCAGCACGTACGCGACATAGGAAAAGGGTTGAAAAGCGGAGTCGAACCGTGCTTTTATCCGCGTTTGGCTGCATCGGCTCATCGTTTTGGCTCGGTATGGAGGCATGGTTTCATGAGACGAACTTTCTTGCGGAAGGGTCTGCTTGGCTGCGTCGCAGCGGCTTGCATCTCGCTCACGGCAGGCGCATTCGCCGCAGACGTCCCGCAGACATTGACCCAACAGGGGCGACTTTTCGACGCGGACGGCGCTGCGGTAACGGGAACGCGGGACCTCACGTTCAACATCTACGACACCGTCGACGCGCTTGTGCCCATCTGGTCGGAGACGATCTCGGTTTCTTTCGACGAGGGGTTTTTCTCGACGGAGCTTGGGGCGACGGTGCCCTTCAAGGGCGTTTTCGACGGCAGCGTGCGGTATCTTGCCATCGCGGTGGCTGACGAGCCCGAGATGAGCCCGCGCGTGGCCATCAACAGCGTCCCCTATGCGCTCATGGCCGGAAATGCAATCGGAGACATCACGCCTACGAGCGTCTCGATCAATGGCGTGACGGTCATTGACGACATGGGTCAGTGGGTGGGCGATCCCACGGGGCTCATTGGTCCGACCGGAGCCGATGGCGCGGTGGGGCCGACGGGTCCGGAAGGTCCGGCTGGGGCCGATGGCGCAATGGGTCCGACGGGTCCAACGGGGGCAGATGGCGCGCAAGGTCCGATGGGCCCGACCGGGGCCGATGGCGCAATGGGTCCGATTGGCCCGACCGGGGCCGATGGCGCAATGGGTCCGCAAGGTCCGATGGGCCCGACCGGGGCCGATGGCGCAATGGGTCCGCAAGGTCCGATGGGCCCGACCGGGGCCGATGGCGCAATGGGTCCGCAAGGTCCGATTGGCCCCACCGGGGCCGATGGCGCAATGGGTCCGCAGGGTCCGCAAGGTCCGATCGGCCCGACCGGGGCCGATGGCGCAATGGGTCCGCAAGGTCCGATGGGCCCGACCGGGGCCGATGGCGCAATGGGTCCGCAAGGTCCGATGGGCCCGACCGGGGCCGATGGCGCAATGGGTCCGCAAGGTCCGATTGGCCCGATTGGCCCCACCGGGGCCGATGGCGCAATGGGTCCGCAGGGTCCGGAAGGCCCGCAAGGTCCGATGGGCCCGACCGGGGCCGACGGCGCAATGGGTCCGCAAGGTCCGGAAGGCCCGGTAGGTCCGATCGGCCCGACCGGCGCACAGGGTCCGCAAGGTCCGGAAGGCCCGGTAGGTCCGATCGGCCCGACCGGCGCACAGGGCCCGCAGGGCGCACAGGGTCCGCAAGGTCCGGAAGGCCCGGTAGGTCCGATCGGCCCGACCGGCGCACAGGGCCCGCAGGGCGCACAGGGTCCGCAAGGCCCGCAAGGCGCTACCGGCGCGCAAGGTCCGCAAGGCGCTACCGGTGCGCAAGGCGCTACCGGCGCGCAAGGTCCGCAAGGCGCTACCGGTGCGCAAGGCCCGCAAGGCGCGCAAGGTCCGCCACCGGCGCGCAAGGCGCTACCGGCGCGCAAGGTCCGATTGGCCCGACCGGCGCGCAAGGTCCGATTGGCCCGACAGGCGCTACCGGCGCGCAAGGTCCGCAAGGCCCGCAAGGCGCCACCGGCGCGCAAGGTCCGATTGGCCCGATTGGCCCGACCGGTGCGCAAGGCGCGCAAGGCCCGCAAGGCGTGCAAGGTCCGCAAGGCCCGATTGGCCCGACGGGCGCGCAAGGCCCGCAAGGTCCGCAAGGCGCTACGGGTGCGCAGGGTCCACAAGGCACGCAGGGTCCACAAGGCGCGCAAGGCCCGCAAGGCCCGCAAGGCGCGCAGGGTCCACAAGGCCCACAAGGTGCAACCGGCATCGTGAGCACAAGCACGTTCAACGGCTGGGCGGGCAGCTCGATCGCGGGCGGCGCAGCCGCGTACGTATTCGTTGGGCCCACAGTGACCGTCACCACAACCGGTAACCTACAACGCATCACGGGTGCTGCCGAAGCACCGCTGGGCGTCAGCACGGGCACCGGATCAGCGTATGTCGGGCTCTGTTATCAGCCATCAGGCGGGGGCACGATTACGAACTTCGTGGGTGGCGCGTATTCGATCGTGGAGTTCAACACGACGCGCATGACGTACGCCGCATCGGCATCCATCGTCCCTGGCGCAGGGACGTGGGTTGTTGGCTATTGCGTTCAAAACATCGGGACACAGGCCATCAACGACAACGACTACGTCAATGGCTGGGTCCAGGTCACGAACTGACGGAAAGGAGGATTCGTGTACCGAAAAAATTGGATAACGATGCTCCTCGCCGCGACGGTCTCCATGGTGGTTGCCGTCGGGTGCAGCGATGACGGGACCACGACCCCGCCTCCGGGTTCGGGCGGCTCGGCTGGAGCCGGTGGTTCGGGCGGCTCGGGTGGCTCGGGTGGCGCGGGTGGCGGCATGACCGGCGACTCGGGCAAACAGAGCCATGCATTCGTCAATGCGGGTCACACGGTCAGCGGTTCCGGCTACAAGATGGTTTTCACCCTGGGACAGTCGTCTCCGGTGCAAACCAACGTCTCGGGCTCGGGATACCGCATGCGCGGTGGCCTGATCGGCGCGACGAGCGGCAAATAGCAACGGTCAGGCTGCGCGCGGCGGAAAGGAACGAACCATTCCGGCGCGCGCAGCCTCCCACTGCACTAGCCTCCCTTCCTCATGGCACAAGAATCGAAGATATCGACCCCGACGGCCATTCTCATTGGCAGCGTCATCGTTGCCATTGGCGTTTTTTTCGGTCTGCGTGGGAGAAACGAAGTTCCCCCCGCGGCGCCTGCGCCGGCCGCAACATCGGCAGCACCAGCGCCTAACCCCGAATCCGCCGCCCCAAGCTCGTCCAATGAGCCATCGCCCGGAGCTCGAACAGAACCGACTCCGCCGTCACGACCCGTCGATGGTGCCGCTGCGGCAAAGGAAGCTGCGGCCGTCCTCGAAAAAAACAAGAAGATGCTCATCGCGAAGTGCCTCGCGCCTTCGCTGGCGACGAAGCCCGAGCCCAAAAACGTGAAGCTCACGTTGAATTTCACGTTCGACACCCATGGCAAAGTGATCTCCCGCGGGATATCGGAAGATCGACAAACGTCGCGCCCCGACGTGACCCAATGCGTGACGCGCACCTTGCCGGAAATCTCGATCTCGCCGCAAGGCAATAACATATACGTGGAAGTGCCCCTCGAATTGCCCTGACGCCGCACGCAGGTTTTGCTACGGCCGTTTCGCGATTCCGTGCTATACCCGCGCACGCTCGCATGTGGATCTTCGCCTACGGCTCGCTCATTTTCCGGCCATCGTTTTCGCATATCGACCGCCGGCGCGCATTTCTGCCCGGCTACATGCGCCGCTTCTGGCAAGGATCGCCCGATCATCGCGGCGTGCCCGAAGCGCCCGGGCGCGTCGCGACGCTCATCGCCGCGCCCGACGCATTTTGCGGAGGCTGCGCGTACCAAATTGCCGCACGCGATACCGATGCGATCCTCGCCGAGCTCGACGTGCGCGAACAAGCCGGCTTCGAGCGGCTCCTTTTGCCGGTTTTCGATGCGCCGCACGGTAACTCATTCGCCGAAGCCATCGTGTACGTGGCTCGCCCGGGCAATCCTCACTTTTTGGGCCCGCTCGACGAAACCGATATTGCCGCCTGGGTACGTCGCAGCCGAGGCCCGAGCGGCGCGAATGCCGATTATGTTCTCGCTCTCCGCGACGCGCTCCGGAACCTCGATATCCACGACCCTCACGTCGAGGAAATCGCGCGGCATCTTACATGATCGCGCATCGAATAGCAGCACATTGTCGCACAGAGTGCTCTGTTTTTGCATTCGGTTGCGTTAGAGTAGGGCCATGACTTCATCCACGACCCTCCCCTCGATGAATCGCCGCTCGCTGTTTTGTGCGCTCGGAGCTTTCGTGCTCGCGTCATGCAACAACGTCGACAACTTTGAAATCCCCATCGACGCCGAAGCCAAAATTCCCGCTGCGACCATTCTCGACGAACTGATCGGACCTCTCGCCTTCTGGGGGCTCGATACCATCGACCTCACGCAGGAGCTCGACAATCAAGGCGTCACGAAGGACGACGTCGATTCGGTGCACGTGAAGAGTTTTTCGCTCACCATCAAGGCTCCGGCTGGACAAACCTTCGATTTCATCGAATCCATCTCGTTCAGCGTCGAAACCGAGGGGCAACCCAAAGCCATCGTCGCGAAACTCGATCCCGTCCCCAAGGGCCAGACGACCATCGAGCTCGTCACCGAGGCGACGCTGGATCTGGCGCCCTACGTGATTGCGCCGAGGATGAGCATGACAGCGTCGGTGAAAGGCAAAAGGCCGCTGCAAGAGACGACGGTCATTGCGGATGTCGTTTTCGACGTGGATGTGAACGTGGCCGGGTGTTGAAGCACGCATATTCGCTGCTGTGCAATCATCACGCCGCGACGCCAATGGTCCACGAATCTCCGCGGCGCGCGCCATTCTTCATGGACGCAACGTATCCGCGCGATTCGTTGCGCGATTACCAATTCGACGAGTAGTCGCTCTCACCAGAAGCCTCGGGTTTTTCCTCGCGAAATTTTTTCCCTCCGCCGACAAACTCGTGCTACACACACATGCAAGGTGGCCGGCGCGTTTTGGGGCCATCGAGAGGACGTGAGCGATGAAGGTGCGACCGAGCCCCGCAGTGTTGGCAACGAAAGTGGCCGCACGAATCCACGAATTTCGCGTGGCCCGAGGTTTGTCGGTCGAAGAGCTGGCCAAGGCGGCCGACCTTTCCTCGACGGAGGTCATGGTCATTCAGGAAGGTCGCGAGGAAATCACGACCGAGCTCGTGGAACGCGTCGCGCGCGCCTTCAATGTCCACCCTGCAGTTCTGCTGATGTGTCCCGACGAAGACCCGATGGCCAAGCTGCTCGAGCAATACCGGGACATGCCGAAAACCGAGTTCCAGCGAATCGCAGGTGAGCTCATGTCGCGAGGATATCGGCGGTCGAAGGGGTCGGCGTAGCAGCATGCGACAATGGTGGATGGTTCGATGCGGTGACGGTTGACACGACCACGCCTTCTCCGGCATCCTGCATGCCGTGCATGTTCGGTTCGCGTTCCATTCCATCGCAGCGGCACTCGTCTGCAGTGTGCTGCTGTGGAGCAGCACGAGCAGCACGCTCGACGTTCCGCTTCCAGGTCCCGCGCCGCGCGGGCGCCTCGAACCGGTCGCGGGCATTGGTTTGCCAAAAGATGAGCGCTGCGTCGGGTGTCACGCGGAAATCGCCGCCGAGTGGAAACAATCGCTGCATCATCGCGCATGGGAAAACGAATACTTCGAGCACGCGTACGCCGTCGAGCCGCTCGCCTTTTGCCGCGGTTGTCACGCGCCGCTCGCGGACCCGAAGTCCGAGCCTTCCCTCGAAGCGCGTCACGTCGGTGTGGGTTGCACGGCGTGCCATGTCGTGCCGGCGGGGATCGTTGGAAAGCATCACATTGCGATGCGTGAAAACGGGCACGAAGTCATCGGCGACGCGCGCCTTGGGACCACCCAGGCTTGCGCTCGTTGCCACGATTTTGCATTTCCCGGATCGAGTCGCCCCGACGTCGATCGAATGCAAAAAACATTGAGCGAGCATGCGCAGTCGGCTCATGCAGCCAAGCCCTGCCAAGATTGCCACATGCCGCTCGTACCGAGTCAAAACGGGCCTCCGCATCGAAAACACGATTTTCGCGTGCAAGGCGATCGAGACATGATGGCGCGCGCCGTCATCGTCGACAAGGCCGAGATCAAGGGCGACACGCTGCACCTCGACATGAAACCCGGCACGATTGGACATGCTTTTCCGACGGGGGATTTGTACCGGCGCGCCGAAATTCGGGCATTCCCGCTTGACGCTCGAGGCAAAACATTCGGAAAACCATCCATTGAAATCCTTCGTCGCACGTTTGGCCCGGCACACGAGGGACCAAAGAAGACCGTGCCCATCGAGCGTGCAGACAGTCGTCTCATGGGGCCGAGGCAGATTGCATTGCCGCTGCCCAAAGGAGCGCCGGGCGCGAAATATGAAATCGTCTGGCAAAAATTGCCGCCTGAGATGGCGCAGAAGTTCGGCATGAAGATGAGCAATCACGAAATGGTGGTGCTCGAAGGGACCGTGAAACGATGAGCTTCCGCATTGTATTGTCGCAATTTCTATTTGGTACGACATGCCTCGCCCTTTCATCGCCGGCCATGGCCGACCCGAAGGAAGAAGCGTTGCTCCCGATCGAGAGGAAGATATCGACGTTCAGCATTCGCGTGACCAAGACGGGGTATGCTCATTTTGCCCCGGGTGACACGATTCCCGCAGGTTCGGTGCCCGCGAACATCATTGGCATCGATGGGCGCAGCGCGAAAGACATTTGGATGCTCACCGATACCGGCGTCGTGCTGCAGGACGATGGCAAGAAGGTCGTGTTTCGTCAAGCCAAACCTTGCGGCTGGGGCGAATACAACCGCGAATCGAATGGAGTCGGTACGCGCCTGTGGGGCATCGCGGTGGATCGAGACAACGTCCACGTATATGGCGAATATCGCGACATGAACACGCGCATCGGCGGAGAACGGCGCGCTTCGCTCGGTCGGAATGGCAAATGGACGTGTACGCAAAGGTCGCTCGTCCCGAGTTTCGTGCATGCGTCGGGCGCGCTCACATGGCGAGCTGCTTATAACATGGATGACGATGCCTGTCGCATTGGTTCGTCCGCAGGGCATTGCACGTCTGGACCGCGGTTTGCGCCGACGCACGTCGATCCCAGCCGTGATTCCATCGACATGGGCATTCTCAACGTCGCACTCTGGATGCACGGGCCGGATGATGGCTGGGTCGTCACGAAAGACGAATTGTTTCAGCCTGTCTTGTATCGATACAATGGCGTCACGTGGGCAAAGGTCATGAAGTTCGATCAAGGCACGACCATTGGCAACATGTGGGCCGATGATCAGCACCACCTGTGGATGACGGCGGGCGATCGCCGGAATTCCATCATTTTGCGTCATGATGGAAAGGCCCTCACGCAATTACCAACACCAGGGTCGTTTGCGGCTCATTTGGTGCACGGAAGCAGTTCTCGCGATGTGTGGTTCAGCGGCGGGCGAGATACCATCTATCAATGGGACGGTACTCGCTTACGCCAAGGTAAAACGCCCGCCGAAGTGCAGCAAATGTGGGTTTCGTCCGATGGCGTGCCCTTCTTCGTTTTGCCGACGTCCATTGCGTTCGCCGCGCCCGCCGGAGAGGCACGATGATGCGGCGCCAAACTTTTTTCGTCGGAGCGCTCCTGCTCGCCGCGTGCAGCTCTCCCACCGAAGCGAAAAAAACCGCCAAAACGCCCGTCGTTCCGGTAAAACCCGAAGCACCCAAAGATGCGCCCGAAGGGCAACCCAAGGTGCGCATCAAGCGAAAGCCGAATCAAGCTCCCAATGGCGACGTCGCGTCCATCGTCACGTTTGGCGCCCGCGTGGAGATCAAGTCCACGGCCAGTGGCAAACGCACGCTCGATGCCGATTCTTTGCATCCACCGGCTGGCGAACGAGGCCTCATCGGTATCGGCGCCATGGCGACCACATACCTCGACGACGGAACGCTCCTCGTCGGCGTTGGCGACGGCACCCTCATTGCACTCGATGCAAACGACAAGCGCAAATGGTCCATTGGTTTTCGCGGCGGCGTGACAGGCATCACCCTTGCTGATGACGAGCGCGTCGTCATTACGACACAACGTGGCGTGGTCGCGTCCGTCACGACGACCGGTCAGATTCTCTGGGAAAAACACTTGGTATCGGGCGCATTGACGCCTGCGGTCATCGGAGCCGACGACAACATTTACGTCGCGGGTCCTCGAGGCGTGCTCGCATTTTCGCCAGATGGCACGCTGGTGTTTTCACACGCGGTCACGCTCGATGATGAAATCTGCTGCAATACCAACCCGAAAGAAGCATTCTCGGTCGATGCGTCGGGGCACATCACGGCCCGCGGGCTCGACATTCGCGTGAGCGATCCTCATCCGGCCATCGTCAGCACGGATCCGGTGATTTTGCTGAGCTACGAAAAGGTGCTCGATGAAAAGATTTCGGCGGTCGTATCGAGCGGCCCGGACGAGCTTCTGCTGCTCGCACATGGGAAAAAGGGCGCGGAATTGTTACGGTATTCGGGCGGAAAGGCGAAACGTTTTCCCTTGCCGTCTCGCACGGCAAAAGCCGACCGAATGAGCGAGGACGACAAACTGGAGAAATTGAGCATCGAGTACGACACGATTGCACTGGGTCCCAATGGCAATCCGTGGCTCCTTGGCCGATCCATTTTCCCGGTCACCGACGGAGGTTCGCCTTGGTGGTCACGTCCCGCCAAAGCCATCATTCTCGAGCTTGCAGGCACGACCGTGCGTGAACGAAATGATCTCGCCGAAGCATTCGCAGAACATTGGGTATCAACGAATTCGGACACGCACATCCGAGCAACCGAAACAGGCACCGCACGCATTTTTTGCTTTGGTTTCGAGGACAACAATGCATGCGCCATTTATGATGGAGGGCAACCCGAAATCATCAAACGAAAAGTGAAAACCACGTCCGTCAATGTCGTCGGAAAACACACGTACGTCGTGCCCGACTATGGCAACGCGGAGCGGCTACAAGGCCGCGAGCTCGTACCGATTCCCACGCCGGAGGACAAGCGTTACGGGATCAGCGCCATTGGCGGCACCGGCGACGATGATTTATGGTTCACGGGTGCGGGCGCCGTCGCATACCATTACGATGGCAAAACGTTCACTGCAACGAGCGTCCCGCAATCAATTGAACAAGGCGTCGTCGCGGTAGCGCCGAATGACGTGTGGAGTCGTGATGGCCAGGTGCATTGGGATGGAAAACGTTGGTCGATCGTCGCCAATGCGCCGGTGGCGGCGGGCATCGTCGTGCGCGGTCCCAATGACGTGTGGGTGGGCAATGGTGATGGGCTTTTCCGCGGCAAACCTTCTTCGCTCACGTCCGTGCATTTGCCGGAAGCAAAATCGGTCGACTCGAGGCCGCTCGATGCCCCCAAACCCCTGACGCTCGGTGGACCGCTAGCAGGCTATGACGTTGCCAAGACAGCGGTCGTGGTCAAGAATGCCGCGCCGGTATCGACGGCCAAGCGTGTCGAGGTCGCGCGAGACGGCACGTTGTGGCTCGAAGCGTGGGATCGGCTCGTCGAAATGGATGTGGAAGGAAAAACCGCGGTCATCGATAGCGAGGAAAAACGCATTCGATTCGAGCGATGGTTTTACCCCGAAGGACCAGGGCGCGGAATCTTTGCGCACCGTGACCGCGAAACCGAATCGTACAACGAGCGCGACAAACTGCGTCGATTCGAGGGCGGCAAAGCCGTGGATGCCGATATGAAGCTCGGCGGAAACGATATCGTGGCCATTTCCGGGAATTCGACCGGAGCTGTGTGGATTTTGGGTTCGGTCGAAGCTGGCTCCCCGTACAGCTTGCAACGGTCGCAGGTCCACGAGCTTGGCGTGCATGCGCTCGTACGGGCCGACGAAAAGTCCCCATTTCAGCCCGTCATTGGTTTGCCCGCGCTCGCTTACGTCGATGTTGCCGTGACGCCCGAAGGCGGCGGGTTTTTCGTCGGTGCGCTCAATGCCGGCCCCATGGGCGAGGGATTTTTGCTCCACGCTCGCGGTCGATTGGGCACGGAAAGAGTGTCACGTCATCGAGCGCCCGCTGCACTTCTTGCCGTCGCCGCCGTGAGCAATGACGAAGCGTGGGCCGTCGGCTCGATGGGGCTCGTCCTGCACGCGAAAGGCAATGCCGTCGAACGTCACGTGGTCCCCTCGGGAGCGTGGCTACGCGCGGTCGTCGCCAATGGGCCGAATGACGTGTGGATTGGCGGAGACGATGGAACGCTGCTGCATTACGATGGAAAAGCATTCCAACCGGTTCCGCATCCGCTCGGGTCGCACGCTTCGATTTCGGGTCTCGGCATTTCACGCGGCGTCGTTTGGGCCGTCGGTCCATCGGGCATTTTGCGCGTGACGAAAACTGGCGCCCCGGGCAAATAGGGGGAGCCTATTTCATGGGACGCTGACCGTCATTCCGAAGCTCGTCGAAACGGGGCACGCGAACGGCGTTTTGCAGAAAGTGTTTCTGGTTGCGAGCCCGAGGAGGCAGGCGTCATACGCAACTCGACAAGACTACTGACATTTACCGTTGACGCATGTGAACGCTCCACATTCCGCCGGACTATCGCAGAATTCGCCAACTTGCCACGTACACATCATCATGTCGCATTGGCCGCTGAGACAACCGGCGTTTTCAACGCATGACGCGCCACCGCTCGGCTTGCACGCGCCATTGCCATCGCACGCGAAGCCATTGGTATTCTTACATTCCTTTGGCACGCCCCCAACCTGGAAGGTGTCTCCTGCGAATTTTGGCACGTTGGTACACGTTCCAACGCTCCCAGCGACATTGCAAGCCTTACATTCCGCCGAGCATGCCTCATTGCAACAGACACCGTCTACGCATGCACCACTCTTGCAGTGGTCATTCATCGAGCCGCAGACTTCTCCATTGCACAATTTCGCGGGGCAATCACCACCACCGCAATCACCCCAATCGGGTGTCTTGAAACAATCGACGCACTCACCTGCCAGATTGCAGTAGCCCGTAGAACATATTGTGCCGGTTTTTGCGGGCTCGTCCGTGGGAACTCCGCCAGCGCACTTGTTATTGATACATTCCGTATCCATGGGTTCGTCCGTGTCATCCGGATCCGTCGTAGGGTTACCCATGTCACACGCGGGCTTGCGACAATCGCCATCGATCTCCGCAGGCAAATCGTCGTCTTTGGGCATTGTCGAGTGCATCCCATTTCAAGCACGTCGGCACTTTTGCAATCCCCGAGAACATCCGGAAGCGTATCATTCTCATCATTCACGAGCTGTGGTGCGCCACTGATGCAAACGGTCTTCTTGCAATCGTTCGGCTCGGCCGTATCGACCAGCTTCATATCCTCCGCGTCCGTGCGTTTGCATTGCTTGTTTTCGTCGCACGTCCACGTCACGCAGGCCGTGCTCGGCGGACATTCAGCATCGGACGCGCACTTGCAATTCTGCCCGCAATCGAGCTCGCACAAGCCTTTTTTGCAAACCCCTGCATTCTCTCCGCGTGCGCATTCCACCGGCGGATCATCAGGCGCGGCAACTTGTACCGCCGTCGTCGATCCCTCCGAACACGTGGGAACCGTGCACGGATTGTCGTCATCCGGCCCTACGCACTTCCCCGATTGAGCTGCCAAGTTGTCGTAGCAGCCCATGAACGACACCACGACCGTCGACAATCCCACCAGCAACGATCCCGCCGAAAGCCAAGTCGCAAGCCCACGTCGTGCCATGACAAACTCCTACCAAAGCTTGGTACTCAAAACGTTCCCTGCACAAGAACCCCACCCGGCGCAGGCAAGACGAGCAGCGACTTCTTTTTCGGTGCTGCCGTAGACGTCTTGCCAGATGCCGTGGTAATGGCCAAAATCGTCGTGCCTACCGCAGCAACCCCGCCAACGATGAACCCCGCCATGGCGATTTTGCCAAATGTGTCACGCTGACTCTGAAGCTCTGAGAGCTCTGCGCAACGGCCATCGGTGCTACTCGCTGGACAAAGCGTCTCGTTCGTCGCGCGATCGAAGGAGATTTGGCCGGCAAGATCAACGGCATCGGCATGCTTCGCCGACGCGGCCACGAGAAAACCCACACCTGTTCCAATGCCCGCCACACCAAGGCCAATGCCGGCAAAAATCACCGGCGTGCGCCACGTTTGCGACTCCTTGATGACTTTCGTGGGAGGCGGCGTGAGCACCATGTTGATCGTCGGCGTCGTGCGCGGCTCGAGATCCACGGTCACTTTCGCGCGACCATCCGGCCCTTCGGCTTCGAATCGCCGCTGCGCCCCAGCATCCACGAGCACCGGTTCGGAAAGCGGCGACGTGCCCAAAACACGCCCATCCACCGTGATCTTCGCTCCGGGTTTGTCCACCTTGATGGTCACAATGGCAAGCTTCGACTGCGCTTCGATCAACAAGTCTTCCGCCGTCTTGCGATCCGCAGGACTGAGACCCACCGCGTAATCCAAAAAGATCTGCAGGTGTTCGGCTGCCTCACGATGCCGCCCCGTCGCCATCTCGGCCTGCGCGAGCAGCGCCACGGTTCCCGCATGATCCGGCCTCAAGTCGAGAGCCAGCAAAAATTCCTGACGAGCCGCATCCCAACGGTTCGCTTTCGCCGCAGCTTGCCCCGCCGCGAAGTGTTTTTCGAATTCAACCGTCGCAGGATCGGCCGGCGCCGCCGTTTTCCCTGTCGGCGCCTTCGCACCTTTTTTCGTTTGAGCCCATACGTTCTGCGAATTGCCAGAGCAGAGCCCAAGCGCGATCCCCAAAGCCACTACCCAAGCGTAATTTCTGCGTCCCCTCATGTGAGCCACTCGGTTCTATCCCACTCGTGGACGAACTTGTCAATCGACCACTCGCTCGACTCCACATTCTTTGAGCCGCAACGAATCGTCGCCGTCATGCGCATGATCACTCGCAAGTTTGTCAAGATTGCAGACCCGTTGTTTTGCAGACCCAGCAAGCCGAACTCGCCATCACCAACGATGTGTATCATCACCGGCACCGCGAGTACAAATTCTGCGACACGAACCAAGCCGTCACAGGACGCTCGATGATCGACGAGATGCGCATGTCTCGCACGCCGTCAATCGAAATATGAATGCCCACGTTCGAGCTTGCGATCGTGCGGTGAACGAATGACAAGCTCTTGCCATTCATGCAAACTCGCAGCCACGCTTACCCTTCGACGCTTCGTTTTCGCTTCGCCACTCGTTGCAGGTTTGCTTCGCTCACCGGATGCAGTCGACCCAGGTGAGCGTCCTTTCCCCTCTCCGCGGCGTTTTACGCCGGGGAGAGGAGTCAAGGAGTGAGGTGCAGCAGCCGCACTGCGACCTGCTGAATATGCCCTAATTCGGAATGGCTCCGCATTCCACGCCGCGATAAAGCGCGTCGTTGTTGATTTCGTGGCATTCTTTGGTTTGTCCCTGCGGATCGACGCGCACGTAAATGTCGACCTTCTTGCCGCCAAGATCCGCCTGGCAATTCACGATGGTGCATTCGGCCACGGCGAGCGCCACCGGGATTTGCGCCGTACACAAGAGCGGTCCTTGAAGCGTGCCATCATAAAAACTCACCTCCGTGCCGCTCACCATGGGAAGCGTCCCGCGATTGCAAACACGAGCTTCAATCGTGGCAACCGTTCCGGTGCATTTCACGGCGCCCACGTCACCGCCTGCCGTGAGATCCGGCGTTCCGAGCGCCTCGAGGTCTCCTTGCACATTTTGCCGGAAATTGTTGAGCGCGGGGTCTTTCCAATTGAGCGCCACACTCGACGTCTTCGGTATTTGTCCCAAGTCGCCCACGTGCGTCACCGCATAAGCATGCTGACTCCACACGGGCCTCGAAGCCGCCCAGCGCTCCTGTTCGTCGCGCAAAACCACGATACCGTGATTCTGCGAAAACATCGCATTCGGGAACAGCGGATCGGTCGCGGGACAACCGAGCCCTCCGGCGTAATTGTTCACCGCCGAAACGATTTCGGTGTGGTAATCGCCGTCGACGTCGACGATGACCGGATTTTCATAGGTCGTTCCGGACGAACGAGCTACGCTGTAGATGACCTTGCCCGTCGTGCCATCGTACACGCGCAAAAAGCATTCGTCGGCGTACACGGCTTCGGCCTTGCCATCGTAATCGAAATCGAAGACGCTCGATCCCGTCACGTTGGAGCTTGCATCTTGGGACGGTTGTAACCACAAAATCCCGGTTTCGATCGATTGTCCACCACATTTTGCGGGGTCACCGCCGGCGAGGCAATCGAAGTCGAAAACGACGTAACGCGTTCCACCAGCGCTCGCGAATTCACGACGCCCATCACCATCGAAATCGGCCACCGTCGGCAAACCTCCCGTACCGCCGCCTGGAATGGTGATCGGACCAAAAACCACGGTCCCTTCGATCGTTTGCACTCGCACGTGCCCGCCCGCGACGACCACGACCTCCGCACGATCCTGACCGCCAAACGCTGCAACCGGGAAGTTGCCCATTTCCGCGACGGCCACTTGCCCCGCACTGAGCGCGCCGGCATTGAAATAGGGCTCGGCAACCCAGTCATTCATCGCAGCATTCCACTCGTGAATCGCGTTGCCCCGTACGAGCTCCATTTTGCCGTCTTCATCGACGTCTGCAATGACCGGCACGAGACCCTTGCTGTAGACGGGAAAGCCGAGCGAATCCGACACGAGGCACCCGTCGGCTCGATAAACCGTGGCACCATATATGATTTCGGGTTTCCCGTCGTCGTCGAGGTCATGAATGGACGGGCCGCTCCATTTATCCGTGCCGCCCGTGGTATCCGGCGTCGAAGGTGGGCCCATGCCGCCCGCGCACGTTCCGGATCGCCAAAGAGTTCCGAACGTCTTGGTCGCGGGATCGAATCGGAATGCAATCACGCCGCCACCATGACGAGCCGCGACGACCTCGGCATGGCCATCGCCATCGAGGTCACCCACGGCAACGGATGCCGGCGACATCGTGGCATCTTCGGGGGCATCGAAGCTATACTGCTGGCTGCAATCTTTGCCGCTGATGATTCGCATGACGCCGGGGTTCTGATACGAATTCTGGGTAGGAAACGACGAAAAGACGATCGAAGGCGTTAGCGTTTTCGGGTCGCTGTCGAAATCGAAATCCACGACGACGGGCGTCGCCATGACGTGGAAATGATTGGGATGCGCATCGCCATCGGGCGGGCCGGTCCAGCGGCATTGCTCGGACGGGACGATGGAGTCGATCGACACGTTCGATACGCACGTATCATCGTTATCGTGGCCGGCCGGTATTCCGTAAGGAATGCACACGCCACCGCTGCAATAGCTATCGAAGAGGCATTCGTCGTTCGTCGTGCAGGGCGGCTGCTCGCGCACGCACGCGACACCGAGGCCGCATATTTCACCGGCTGGGCAGCACGTATCCTGGCACGTTTGCGAAGCAGGACATCCGGCATCGGGAAAGAGCTCACCGCCGGAGCCGCCAAAGCCGCCGGATTCCCCTCCGGTGCCTCCGGAACCGCCCATACCGGTAGGAACGCATTGGCCATTGGAGCACGTCTGCCCGGGACCACACGCGGGTGAACACGTGAGCGACGTATTGCCGCTCGATCCGCAGGCAAATCCCGCTCCGCCCAAAAACAACCCGACCGCCACAAGACCCAAAGCTCTCGAAGTTCGCATCATTGACCCCACTGAAAAGAGATTGGTGGAGGGTCATCGTAAGTGAAGCGCGAGCGTAAGAAAAGCGAAAACGCAACAACTTTCCGACGTCGAGCTCGTGCTCCATCCGAAATTACGGATGCCGTTGACGTTTCGATATGTTATGTGCGCTCCATGCGCATTGCCATTATCGGTTCAGGCATCTCGGGCATCGCCGCTGCCCAAGTTCTCATGCGAACGGGCCTCGATGTGGTCGTATTCGAACGCTCGAATACGATCGGTGGCATCTGGGCCCTCGCGTACCCCGAAGTCCGCCTCCAAAACATCGACAAGCATTACCAATTCGCGGATTTCCCCTGGCCCTTCAAACCCGACCTTCATCCCACAGGTGAACAAATTCGCCGCTACTTGAAGGCCGCCGTCGATCACTTCGGCATCGATGTCCGCCTTCAGCACGAAGTGACGGCCCTCCGCGAAGAGCCCAAGGGATGGACCGTCGAGACAAACTCGCCGGATGGAAAAAACTCCGAACTTTTTGATTTCGTCATCGTCGCCGTGGGCCATTATTCGCAAGACAAACCCGCGCTGGAACTGCCCGGTAGAGACGAATTCCAGGGCGAAGTGCTCACCGAACGAGACATCCGCGATCTCGATGTTTTGCGAGACAAACGCGTCGCCGTCGTGGGGTTTGGAAAGAGCGCCGTCGACATGGCCTCGTTCGCCGCACAACGAGGCTCCAAGGTGCATCATGTTTTCCGTGCACCAAGGTGGCTTTTGCCGCGCGAAATTTTCGGCGTACACATGGCCAATGTCATGTTCGGACGCATGAGCACGGCCATGCTTCCAGCGTGGGTGCACCCGAATGCCATCGAGGCCGCATTACACGAACGATTTTCGCCCGCAGTATCCGGTTTCTGGAAAATGATTACGCTCGTCGTTCGGGCGCAAACCGGGCTGCATTCGTTGTGGCGAGACCCCGAAGTGCAAAAACGCATGCGGCTGCTCGAGCCCGATGAATCGATCCCCTATCAAATGCGTGCTGCCGTCGCGCTCGCCCCCGACGATTATTACCCGTTCGTGATCCAAGGAAAGATTTTGCCTTGCCGCGGCGAAATCAAGGGCCTCTCGAAAAATGCATTGCTCCTCGAGGACGGACGCGAAATTCCTTGCGATCTCGTGGCGCTCGCCATCGGGCACAAATCCCCGGGCTTTCCATTTCTACCCGAACCCTATCGCACGTGGATGGAGTCCGAACCGGACGGCACGCAACTGTACCGCCACCTCGTTCATCCACGCATTCCACGGCTCGCTTTCGCGGGATTCAATCATGGATTCTTGCACGTTCCGGGCGTGGAAATCGGCACCCTTTGGACGTCGGCCGTCCTGCGCGGGGATCTGACGTTGCCTTCCGCCGACGAAATGGAGCGGGCCATGGAGCACGTTCGTGATTGGAAAAGGCAGAATGGTCTTTTCGAGCCGTCGCGTTCGTACGGCATTGCCACTCGCTTTCATCAATACTTGGACGTGCTCTTGATGGATTTGGGGTTGAATCCATACCGCAAGAAAAACGCCTTGCTCGAGATCGTCGGGCCGTATTCGGCAGAAGATTATCGCGACGTCGTGCGCGAATACGAGCGCGCGCGAAGCTCGCGCACGAGCCCCCAGAGGCCCGTGCCATTTGCCAATTGACCCGCGCGTGACTAGTCCCGGGAACGAGCATTCGGTGCCCGGCGAGGCTTTTTGGGCGGCGGCGGCCGCGTTTGCCTCGCAGGCGGAACGTCCGATGCGCGGCGCTTTTCCACCGCCGCGCCGCTCACTCGTTCGACCCGCACCTTTTGCCCGCGCAGCGTCGTGCCCAAAAGTGCCCGGGTCACATCCTCTGCACGCCCTTCCGGAACTTCGACGCAGGATTCGTATTCAAAAATATCGATCGCGCCGATTTCGCGCCCGGGCAAACCCGTTTCATTCGCAATGCACCCAACGAGGTCGCTCGGCCGAAGGCCATCACGCCGCCCCATGGTGAGAAGCAGCCGCGCCATACCTCCTTCGGGTCGAGACGCCGCTGGCGCAGCCATGGCCATGGTAGGCTCGGCGGCATTGCCTTGGTCTTGCGCCCCCATCAACTTCAGCGCCGCCGCAACGACCGGTGTCGCACCGTGCTCTTTGACGAGGTCCTCGGCAATGGCGAAATACGCTTCGAGCCCGCCTGCTTCAATCGCCTCCACCAGCGATTTTTTCATGACTTCCCGACGGCGCATCGCCAAGTCCGCGTCCGTCGGCAAGCGCATGGCCTGAATTTGCGCCTTCGTGGATCGCTCGATGAACCGAAGCTGCCCAATTTCTCGCGGCGTTACGAGCGTAATCGCGTCGCCCTCGCGCCCCGCACGCCCGGTTCGTCCAATACGATGCGTATAGGACTCGACGTCCGTGGGAATATCGTAATTGATGACGTGCGTCACGGTTTCGATATCGAGCCCTCGCGCAGCGACGTCGGTCGCCACGAGCAGCTCGACGCGGCCCTCTTTGAAACGCCGCATGACGCGATCACGGTCTCGCTGATTGAGGTCCCCGTGCAGACCATCGGCCAAACACCCCCGCCCACGCAAATTCTCGGCGACCTCTTCCGTTGCCCGTTTCGTGCTGCAAAAAATGATCGTCGGGCCGGGCGTCTCCATATCGAGCACTCGGAAAAGCGCATCCATTTTTTGCGCCGGCGCGACTTGGTAAAACGTCTGCCGAATGATGGGCACGTTCTTCGCTTCCGAAGATGTCTTGATACGCTGCGGATTGCGCAAATACCGCTTCGACAAACGCGCAATCGGGCCGGGCATCGTCGCGGAAAACAGTGCAGTTTGTCGCTCGGGAGGAAGTTTTCCCAAGATCGTTTCGATGTCCTCGATGAACCCCATCGCCAACATTTCATCCGCTTCGTCGAGAATCACGGTGCGCACGTGCGACAAATCGAGCGTTTCGCGTCGAATGTGGTCGAGAATGCGGCCCGGCGTGCCTGCAACGATGTGCGTCCCCGCCGCGAGCACTCGAATTTGGCGATCGATCGGCTGTCCTCCATAAATCGGGAGCACTCGAATGCGTTGCGATTTGCCAAACGAATAAACGGCCTCGGAAACCTGTACGGCTAATTCTCGCGTCGGACAAAGGACCAACGCCTGCACGCGCATGTGTTCGGGATCAACCAGTTCCACGAGCGGCAAGCCATACGCCGCCGTTTTACCCGTTCCCGTTTGAGCCTGAGCTGCAACATCTCGGCCCTCCAGCAGCAGCGGAATCGTTTGGGCCTGAATCGGGGTCGGTCTTTCGAACCCAAGCTGTTCGATCATCGCCAACGTGGCAGGGGAAAGACCGAGCGACGAAAAGTTTTCGTCGGTCTCAGCGGCTTTCGATGCTGCCGAAGTGTCTGACTTGCGCTCCATCGGCGAGACGTAGCACGTTCGAGACGTGCACGCTGGACGAATTTTTCCATTTTCGTTCCAGTCGCACCGTAATTCACGTTTCATTCGGGAAAAGTGGTCGCGAGCGGGCGGAGCCATGGTCCACGTCGGCCGTTTGGCGGTGCGTGCTGGCGATCGATACCGCGACAAACAAAAGGTTTGCCCCGGGCATGCGTGCTCATGTAGCGTCGCGAGTCATGGAAATCGTGTCGTCGTGCCCAATGCGAGTCACGGGGTTTGTCTGGCAATCGGCCGCGGGGACGTACGCGCAAACGGTGGTCGTCAAAGCGACGTTCATGCTCGAACCTGGCGAATGCAAGCTCGCGCCGGAACAAGAGGCGATCTGCGATCAGGATCAGTTCGTCAAACGCGACGTGCATGCTGTGCTGGTGGCTCCGAGCGATAAAGTGCCGTACAAGCCGCGGGCCGATGTGATGCTCGTGGGGCATGCGTATGCACCGGCCAAACAGACGGTGCGCTCGCTCGTGACGAAGCTCGGTGTCGGCGTTTTTTCAAAGTCGATCGAAGTGTGGTGTGATCGAGGATTTCGGTTGCCCGAACAGCGGATGCTCGAAGGGCCGCGTTTTTCAAAAATGGCGCTGGATTGGACGCGCGCGGCGGGAGGTGCGGACACGCCAAACCCCGTGGGCATGAGCTTCGATGCAGCACCTGATGCATTTGGCCTCGTGTCCGTGCCGAACTTGCAGCCACCCAAAACATACGTCGTCAAACGATCGGATACATTTGCGCCCATTGGTTATGGTCCCATCGCGCCGACATGGCCTGGACGAACCGAAGGCCTCGATCGTTTGTCCGGGCACATTTCGCAGCCAGGATGGGAAGAACGGCCGCTCCCCGAGGGGCTCGATTTCGCCTACTTTCAGGCAGCTCCGCTTGATCAGCAATTGCCGAGCATTCGTCCCGACGAACAGCTTCTCCTGGAACACTTGCATCCGGTGCATGCACAGCTCGTCACTCGATTGCCGGGAATTTGTCCGCGAGCGGTCGCGTTTCGGGCGTCGGGCGAGCGGGAAGACGTGATGCTCGTGGCGGATACCTTGTGGATCGATTCGGATCGAGGCATTTGCTGTGTGGTTTGGCGAGGTAGCATTGGCCTCCGTCACGCGACCGAAGCGGGGCGCATTTCGGTATCGCTGGACGAACCCGATGCCGATGTGCTCGACGATGACCTCGTGCTGACGATTCCACCAGGAATGGTGGACGAAGAAGAGTTTGCGGCGATGACGATGATTGCGCCCTTTGGGGCGAAAGCGAAGGGGCCGGCGATTCCGTTTGTCGGAGCAAGCAGTGTCGATTGCGCGCCGCCGGCTCTTCGTAAATGCGACGATGGTGCATTGCCATTCGGGCCAGGTGGTTTGTCGGGGCTACCTCCTGCGCCAATCGCGATGGGTCAAGTGACATTGCCGACGCAGAGCCCGGCGAGCGCACCGACGATGCAGGAAATCAAGACACCACAAGCGTCACCGATGCCTCCACCGACATACGCGCCACCGCCGCCACCGGTATCGATGGCGCCGGGATCGGATACGGCGCAAAGCGTCTGGGCGAGAGGAGCACCGAATGGTGCGTCGCGCGGTACGAATGGTTCTGCCGGGCACGAACACGTGGAAAACGCACGTGAATCGTTACATCTCGTGTGGCACGACGCCGACGCCATGACGAGCGTGAGCCATTGTCACGAAGCATTCGCGAAAGCGCCTCGCATGGATGCGAAAGGCCTCGACGAAGCGTTCGCTGCTGCATACGAGCAAAACGGTATGTTCGTCCCGCCCACGGTGCTTTTGGCGGGTGAATTGGAATTGCCATTTGACGAATTCGAGGCGCTGAAGGCGGCGATGTCGACGGCGGTGCCGGTCATCACGCAGACCGATGAGCAACTTCGAGCAGCGGTTGCAGTTGCCAAGGACTTCGTGACGACGCCGGGTTTGTCCGCGGCGCCGGGGGTGAGCGACGAATTGACGGCGCGCATTCGAGAGGCGTTTGTCCAGGAAAAGACGGGGTTACCGCCGAACTACATCGATTCGCACATGCAGAGGGCGCTTTTGCTCGGAAGGCATTACCAGAAGCGCGAGGTATTCGGCGGGATGTTCGTGCGGTGCTTGATTTGGCTGCCCGGGGAGCAAAACGCGATCGTGGGGTATTTGCCGGCGGACGCATCGAAGAAGATGCCACTATGGAGGCGGTTTGGGGCGCGCATCCTCGCAGAAGTGCATCTGGCACAGGATGAATCCGAGGCAGCGCCGCGCCCCCCCCCCCCCCCCCCCCCCCCCCCCCCCCCCCCCCCCCTCCCCCTCCCCCCCCCCGCCCACCCCCCCCCCCCCCCCCCCCCCCCCCCACCCCCCCCCCCCCCCCCCCCCCCCCCCCCCCCCCCCCCCGCGCCCCCCCCCCGCCCCCCCCCCCCCCGCGCCCGCGCCCCCCCCCCCCCCCGCGCCGGCGCCCCCCCCCCCCCGGCCGCCCCGCCCGCCCCGCGGCCCGCGGCGGCGGGCGGGGCGCTGGACGCCGGCCCGGCCGCCGCCCCCCCCGGGCCCCCCCCGCGGCCCCCCCCCGGCCCCCCCCCCCCCCCGCCGCTCCGCCCGCCGCGGCCGCCGCCCCGCCCCCGGCCCCACCGGCCCGCCCCCCCCCGGCCCCCGCCCCCCGCCCCCCCGCCCCCCCGCCCCCCCGCGCCGCCGCCCCCGCCCGCCCGCGCCCCCGCCCCCCCGCCCCCCGCGCCGCGCAAAACGCCGGCGTCGGTGGAGCCATCGTTGGTGCAATCGGCGGGTTGTTCCGCCCGCGACGAAATCGCAAGCGTCCCGGCAAATCCCGCTCCAAGCGCACCCTCCTATCAGCGAGCGCGTTCAAAAGACAGAGCGACGATATGCGTCGTGACGTCCAACCGTCGCTGCGATACCCGGGCCCGGCCCGGCCCGGCCCCCCCCCCCGCCCCCGCGCCGCCCCCCGCCGGCCCGCCGAGGATCCATCCGCGGTCCCGCCATCCCCCCCCCCGCGGGGGGGGGGGCAAACCGCAGCCCCCCCCCGCCCCCCCCGCGGGCGCGCGGGGGCGCCCCCCCGGCCCCCACCCCCCGGGGGGGTGCCTTTGGCGCCGGGGGGGCCCCCCCCCCCCCCCGCCCCGGCGGGGGGGGAAAAACAACCGAGGGGGGGGCGGGGGCCCCGGCGGGGGGGGGGGGGGGGGGGCGCCGCGTTTGGTGGGGCCCCCCCGGGGCCCCCCCCCCCCCCCCCCGGCCCCCCCCGAGTCCGGCGGGCCGCCCCCCCCCCCGGCGACCCCCCCCCCGCGTTGCGCACGAACACATAATTGCCGTACGGCGAACACTTGTCATCCGCGATGATTCGCCTTTCGCGCACATCGTACCTGTACGAGCCAAACCCGGCATCGCGGAGCACATCGAGCGCGGTTTTTTCCGAAATGCCATAACGTTCCTGATGATCGTTCACTTCGATGACGATCGCCTGCAAGCCCGGCGCGGAGAGCGTTCGCGATGCGCCCGCGAGAACTTGCCTCTCGAAACCTTCGACGTCGATTTTCATCGCAAAAGGCACACGCCCGTCGAGCAATTCGTCGAGCGGCAAAACATCCACGCGCACCTGCGGCCCCGCATAGGTTTCATCGACGACGTGGTTCATCGTATCGAGGTTCGCAGAAAAACGCAAATTGCCGCGCTCTGCCGCCAAACCCACATTTTTCACTTCTACGAGATTCCCGATGCGATTGTAATGTATATTGTTTTCGAGGTGAGCAAATGTCGACGGCAATGGTTCGATCGAAATGCACTGTGCTCCGACCACCTTTGCGGCTAAAATCGTATACGTGCCGATGTTGGCGCCAATGTCGACGAACAAATCATCCGGCCGAAGCAAATGCAACACGAAAGCCATGTCGTCGTATTCGTGCAAGCCCACGTAAACATTGCCCGTCGCGCCCGTCATTCCGCGCGAAACGATGAGGTGCGCGTCTTCCACGTACGGCACGACACTCGGACCAAAACCCACTCGGCTCGCAAGCTGCCAACGCGCAAAACGCGCAAGCGCCAGCGCCGGATGCTCCTGCCCAAGCGGATGCCGAAGTACGAAACGAATGGTGTCGAGTAGGCTCATGAGTGATCTCGCGATGATTTGGCAAGCGCGTCGTGCGGTCGAGTTGTCGCGCGTGAGCGACGCGTTGTCAAAGACTTTACAGATCGCACACGGCAGTTGCGTTCGCTCTCCGTACGTGCGAAAAGGAGCTTGCAGCACGCGTCGCGGAGTAGGGTAACACACAACATGCTTCGATTGGCCATTCTTGCAAGCCATCCGATACAGTACCAAGCGCCACTTTTTCGGGCCCTCGCCGCACGAAACGACGTCACGCTCAAGGTGTTTTTCTGCTGGGATTTCGGCATCAAGGAAACCGTCGATCCGGGATTCGGCCGCTCGTTCGCTTGGGATATCCCGCTGCTCGATGGGTACGACTACGAGCTCGTCCCGAACCTTTCGCGTCATCCAGGGACAAACCATTTCATGGGTTTGCTCAATCCGAAGGCGCCGCTCGAAATTCGCAACTTCCAGCCCGATGCGCTCGTCGTGCACGGCTACGGTCATTTCACGGAAATCGAAGTTTTGGCTGCGTCACGGCTCTGGGGCATTCCCGTGCTTTTGCGAGGCGACTCGTCGCTGCTTCATCCGCGACCGGCACACGTTCTCGCGGCGAAGCGACTTTTGCTGACGCCCTTGTTTGCCAGCGTTGCCGGAGCCCTCGCCTCTGGAGCGCTGAATGCTCGGTATTATGCGCATTACGGAGTTCCCGAGGATCGCATTTTTCACGCACCATTTACCGTAGACAATGCGTTTTTCCACGGTCGCGAAGCGGACGCGCGGCAGGAGGCTCGAGCCATCCGATCGCAGCTCGGCATTGCCGAAACGGATGTGGCCGTGGTTTTTGCTGCCAAACTCTTGCCGCACAAAGGTTGTGCGGACTTGATCCGAGCTTTCGGTGCGCGTCCGCGGAAAAACGCGCATCTCGTCATCGTGGGTGATGGGCCCGAGCGCGATCGATACAAGGAGCTCGCCGAGCGCCTTGCGCCTTCGCGGGTGCATTTTTTGGGGTTCGTCAATCAACAGCGTATGCCGGCAGCATATGCCGTGGGGGATCTCTTCGTGCTGCCGTCGCATTACGAGCCGTGGGGTTTGGCCATCAACGAAGCGATGTGTCTCGGGCTGCCCATCGTTGCATCCGATCAAGTCGGGGCCGTACCGGATTTGGTTTTACCCGACAATGGGTGGGTTTTCCCCGCGGGAAACGTGCAAGCGCTCGCGGGGGTCCTCGACGCGGCGCTCGACGACAAAGACCTTTTGTCCCGCAAAGCAGCCGCATCGCGTAAACACATCGGAGCGTGGGACATTCCGCACACCGCCGAAGGGTTCGTCCGGGCCGCGAAGGCGGTTTCCAAAGCTTCGTGAGCGTCATGTCGGAAGCTGCAGTCACCCCGAACGAATCTCGCGCAAAAACAAGCGGCCTTGCCGATCGCGTATTGGCGAGCACGATTGCCTTGTCGCTCGGCGCGGTCATTCACATTCTGGGACAAATCATCGTCGTGCCCATTGGCATGGCGACGTGGCAAAAAGAGCGCTGGGGGGAATGGCTGTCGATATCAGCGCTCGTGATGTTTTTGAATTTGACGGATTTGGGCGTTCAAACGCACGTCGTCAACAAAATGAACGCGCATTATGCGCGTGGCAAGACGGACGAGATGCTGCACGAGCTGCACAGCGCGCTGCGCATCCAAGGTCCTTTGGCGATCGTGGTGTGGACCATCGGTGCAGTGGCATTTTACTTTTTGCCCCTGCAATCGTGGCTTGGAATTCGCACGGCCACGACGCTCGAAACGTATCTCACGGTCATCATTTTTGGTGCCGAGCTGCTTTTGAACGTGCCATTCGGCGTGGTGAGCAGCACGTATCGTGCGGCGCAGCAGCTCCCTCGAGCGGCCGTGATTTTTACGATTAAACGCGTCATCGAAGTGGTTTTGCTTTCGGTATTGATGCTTTGCCGAGCGCCATTTTGGGCCGTGGCCGTGGGCCGCGTGCTTATGGTGCTGGTGCTCTACAGTCTGGTGATTCGCGATCTTCACCGGCGTTTTTCGTGGTTTTCCCTGCGCCCGCTCGGGGGCAATGCTCGAGACGGCCTGGCGATGCTTCCGTCGGGCGCGCTCTTTTTGCTGGCGGCTCTCGCGGATTACTTGGCAAACCAAGGGAATCTGATGATCATTCAAGGAGCGCTTGGTGGCATTGCCGTAGCGCAACTCGCCACGCATCGGACGATTGCGAGCATGGGGAAGATCGTGGCGACGCAGCTTGCATCGGCGATTTGGCCCGAGCTCACGTCGCTGGAGGCGCTTGGGGACAAAGAGCGCATCATTCGATTGCATCGGACCGCAGCGAAACTCGTGGCATTCATGGCGGGCATTCCGCTTTTGGCGTTTTTCCCGATGAGCGCTTGGGTGTACCAGGCGTGGACGATGCGCGAATTGTCGCTCGATGCGGTCATTCTAGGCATCTTCATTCTGCAAACGATCTTGTGGGGCGTTTGGTATGCGGGCTGGACGGTGCTGATGGCGACCAATCGCCAAGGGCGCCTCGTGTGGCTGCTTGCGATAAATGCGTTTATTTCCATGAGTTTATGTGTGCTTCTCGTGCCGTCGATGGGAATTCGAGGAGCCGCGGTTTCGATGCTCGTGGCGGATTGTGTGATTGCAGTGTGGGCGATTCCTCGAGCGGCATGCATTGCGCTCGGTGACAAACCGCTGGGGTTTGTCCGCGAAGTGTTTTTGGCGATCGGGCTGGGCCTCGTGGCCCCGGCGCTCATGAGTGCAGGCGCGTATGTGGTATTGCCTGCGGGTGCGGCGCGAGCGCTCGTGACGCCCGTCGTATTTTTGGTGATGGCCCTACCCCTTTTGTGGATTTCGCTTTTGCCTGAAGAGCGGGCGTTATGTTTGCGGATGCTCGACAAAATTCGGCACCGACTTCCCTTCCGTCGAATAGCGGGAAAGGAAACGAGCTCATGAGCGGCGGATATCAGGATTACGGGTGGAACGACAGGTCCGTGCAATCGACGGGATACATCTATCCGGTGCTGCGCCACATGTTGCGGTACGACAAGAGCAAACGAATTTTGGACATGGGTTGCGGCAATGGGGAAATAGCGAATCTTTTGATTGCCGATGGATTCGACGTGATGGGGGTGGATGCGTCGCATACGGGCGTCGAAATCGCAAATCGAAAAAACCCGGGCAGATTCTTCGTGCACGACGTATCCCAAGACAAATTGCCTGCCGAGCTCGGGGACAAACCTTTTGATATCGTCGTATCGACGGAGGTCATCGAGCATCTTTATGCGCCACGGGCTTACATGCGTTTGGTGCAAAAAACCTTGGAGGCGAAACGGGGCGACGTGATTCTGTCGACGCCATATCACGGGTATTTGAAGAATGTAGCGATGGCACTGGCGAACAAGATGGATCACCATTACACGGCGCTTTGGGATGGCGGGCACATCAAGTTTTGGTCGCGCCAGACGCTGACGACGTTGCTCGAAGAATTCGACTTCAAAGTGACCGATTTTCGCGGGGCGGGGCGCCTTCCCTATTTGTGGAAGAGCATGATCGTGCGGGCTCGTTTGCAGGTGCGGTAAGCGGAGGGGGTGAGCGGACGGGGTGTCCCTCTCTGCGTTATTTGTTGGCCACCTCGGAGACATTTGATTTCTCGGCACTCGCGGTGCCCCCCGAGCTCGCGCGCTGCGCGCGCTCAAACAGCGGGGCCCCCCACGAGCGCCGAGAAATCAAACGTCCCCGAGGTCGAGTCAGGTTTGTTATGGAATTGGGGGAATCCCAAGGCTCTGGTGCAAACGCGCGACATCATCCGGCTTCAATCCGAGCATGGGAGGGAGCCCTTTGAGATATGCGCGCTCGGCTTCGGTTTCCGTGCCTGCACCGAGAATCGACACGAGGTAAAACTGTTCGGCGATTTGGGTTGAACGAATTTGCCCGACGAGGGCAAACGGCGGCTGTGGCGCATCGAATTCGCGGGCGAGTGCGGCTTGATCTTCCGGACCAAGGCCTGCGGCGGCAAGGCGACTCATGATGCGCGCGCGTTCCTCGGGGTCGATTTGGCCATCGATGAATGCGGCGGTAATCATCGCACGGATGAGCAAGAGCGCATCGGCTTGCGCTTCCGGTGACGGCGCGGCCGTTGCGGGAGGTTGCGGCGGCTGCGGTGGCGGAGTTGCTGGTGCGACCGGCGGCTCGGCGGCGATAGGCGCGGGTGGGTTTGGCGCGGCAAGAGGTGCGGGCGCAGCGACCATGGGCGCGGGCGCTGGAGGGTTTGGCGCGGCGTTCCATTGCGGAGGAGGCGCCGCCGGAGATTGTTGCGGAAGGTATTGCGGCGCCGCCGGCTGCGCAGAAGGCGGCATAGGACCGGCGGGAGCCGAGTTTGTCGGAGCACCCCATTGCGTTGGCGGCGGCGTCGCGGGGCCTCCCCATTGCTGCTGCGGTGGCGCAGCTTGCGGCGGTGCAGCCGTCGGCGCGGCGCCCCATTGCGTTGGCGGCGGCGTTGCGGGGCCGCCCCATTGCTGTTGCGCTGGCGCAGCGTGCGGCGGTGCAGCCGTCGGCGCGCCGCCCCATTGCGTTGGCGGCGGCGTCGCGGGGCCTCCCCATTGCTGTTGCGGTGGCGCTGCTTGCGGCGGGGCAGCCGTTGGCGCGGCGCCCCATTGCGTTGGCGGCGGCGTCGCGGGGCCTCCCCATTGCTGCTGCGGTGGCGCTGCTTGCGGCGGTGCAGCCGTTGGCGCGGCGCCCCATTGTTGTGGTGACGGGTTTGGCGCGCCTCCCCATTGCTGCTGCGGTGCCGGAGCACTCGAACCCCACGTCGACGGATCGTTATGCCACGTCGGAACGCCATAATTGGACACACCGCCGGCAGGCGGCGCTCCTGGCATGGCGGCACCCGGATATCCCGGTCCTGCGCCCATTGCGGGCGCGCCCCCAGGAGGAATCGGCCCCGACGAACTCCCCAAGAGCTGATTGAAAAATCCCGGTTGCGCTGGCGCTCCAGGCATTCCGGGCGCCCCAGGCGCTCCAGGCACGGCTGGCGCCGATGGTTGCGAAAAGTGCTTATAGGCCATGTACGCAAGACCGCCGGCAGCGGCAAGCCCCGCCGCCCCGGCAACGGCCGTACCAACCCCAACGCCATCCAAGATGCCGTCGTCATTACGACGATAGTCATTACGATCGCGATTGAAAAATCCTTCGTCACGATCACGACGACCTCGCGAATGGCGAACGCCTCCTCCGCCAAGACCGTCCGAAACCAAAGCTCCCAAGATCCGCTGCGCGTCGAACATGCTCTCCATGTTCGCAGAAGTCGCCAGCGTTTTTCAAGCTCGGAATCATGCTCGGGTCGACTTGCACGAAACGGCGTGGTTCGCTACGGTGCCGCCGTGATCGAGCCGCCTTTCGTAGAACGTGCCGATGTCGTCGTCATCGGCGCGGGAGTCATCGGTGCAAGCGTCGCATACCACCTCGCTCGACGACGAGCTGGATCGATTTTGGTCGTCGACCGCGAAGCATCCCCGGGCCTCGGAAGTACGGGCCGCGCCACGGGTGGATATCGCGCACAATACAGCACCGAAATCAATATTCGGCTATCGCTCGTCGCTCGTGAAGCTTTGCGCCGTTTTTCCGATGAAACCGGTGTCGATCCCGGCTATCGACCCGTGGGATATTTGTGGATTGCTACGACTTCGGAGGAATTCGACGACTTGGCTCGTGCAAACGCTCTGCAAAAAACGTGCGGCCTCGACGAAGCGATCCTGCTGAATTCAAAAGAAGTACATGAGAAAAACCCGTTCGTTCACCGGCGTACTATCGTTGGAGGTGCGTTTTGCCAAACGGATGGATTCATCAGGCCGCTCGACATTTTGCGCGGATATGTCGAAGCAGCCAAACGGCTCGGCGTGAAATTTTTACCCGATGTGACCATTGCGGGATTCGATCGATCTGTGGACGGTAAAATTCACACCCTTCTCGCACATGACGGTCGCGTCATCCAAGCCAATGCCGTGGTCGATGCGGGCGGAGCGTGGGCGCAGAGCATTGCAAAATTCGCGGACGTCGACCTTCCCGTGGTGCCGCTCCGCAGGCAAGTGGCGCTCACGGAACCATGCAATCGATTGCCGGACGACATGCCGCTCACGATATTCATGAACGACGGGTTTCACCTGCGAGTGCGCGACGGGCGTGTGATGTTGCTGTGGCCCACGCCAGGACGAACAGGCGATCCATTTTGCACGGACGTCGATCCGGACTGGCTCGAACGAATTGCAGAAATCGCACCGGAGCGAATTCCTTGCCTGGCCGGCGTCCGTATCGATTCCGCGCGTTCATGGGCGGGTCTTTACGAAATGAGCCCCGACAAACATGCCATTTTAGGGCCGGCGCCTGGGTGTCAGAACTTGTACTTGGTCAATGGTTCGTCCGGGCACGGTGTCATGCATGCCCCAGCGCTCGGAAAGTTGCTTGCAGAAATGATCGTGGACGGGAAAACATCGACGCTCGACACGTCTGCGCTTCGTCCGAGCAGGTTTGTCGAGGGAGATTTGATCGAGGCTTCTGATAGACTTTAGTGCGCCACTCATCTGGATTGAGGCAAATTCGGGGGGTATGGGGGGGCCGAGCCTCGCCGTGTTTTTGTGCGCAGCGCAAAAACACCGGGAGGCGAGCCTCGGCCCCCCCATCGTAAACAAGACTCTCGCGAGCGCGCGTCCCACGCGCGCGAAGCGAGCATGCAAATACTGGCCTGGATTCAACCTGATCGGCGCTCTGGCCCGTCATCTCGCCTCATTCAGTCCAAGCCCCGGTTCGTCCGGCAATTCGTACCGCGGTCCCTCCGCCAAATACCCCCGCCCTTCGTAAGGATCAGCCGCCAATAACCACGCAGTATCCAAATCCACGAATTCGACACCTCCCAGCGCCGCGGCAACGTGCGCCGCGGCGGTCATCCCAAGACGCGTCTCCACCATGCCGCCAATCATCAGCGGCATTCCTCGCGCTTTTGCGGCTCGACCAATCGCTAGACACCCAAGCGGCCCGCCTGATTTTACGAGCTTCAGGTTCACTCCATTGGCGGCCCGAGCATCGACGACGCGCTCGAGGTCCGCCACGCTCTTGACCGATTCATCCGCAATGATGGGTATGTCGAGCGCTGCCGTCACATGAGCCATCGCTTCCAGATCATCGGCTGCACAAGGTTGCTCGTAACATTCGACGATCATCTTCTGCGCCTCGATGGCCCGCACGAGAGCGATGGCTTCGGCCGCGGAAAACCCCGCATTGGCATCGATGCGAAATCGCGCCTTGGGCACCGCATCGAATATCGCGTGAAGCGCTGCCACGTCCGAATCCAAATCTTTCCCCACTTTGATTTTGAAATGCGTAAAACCCTGATCGGCCCAAGCGCGAGCGCGTTCGGCCATGCGGAATGGCTCGGCAATGGGAATCGTCATGTCGGTTTCCAGCCTCCGCGTCGATTTTCCAATGATTCCACCCAAGAGCGTTCGCAAAGGCAAACCCAGGAGGCGCGCCCACGCATCACACACGGCCGTTTCGAATGCCGCTCGAGCAACCGGCGACGCCGGGAACGCCTCATCGAGCAGCGCCGTCAAATCGGCAAGCGGCTGCAAATCGAGCGCAGCGTTGCCATCGATGTTTGGAAGTCCGAACCGCTCCCCGGGCAGACGACTGCACGCTTTACCGAGCGCCTCCAAAACATGCGGCTGATCCTCGTTCGTCACGGGCCAGAGCGCCGCGCCTTCTCCGAGGCCCCATCCAGTTTGTCCTGTCCGCTCATCCACGAGCGTCACCTTCACTTGCGCGGCGCGCGTCACGTCCACACGCCCCGTCGCGATCACGAACGGCTCGCACAGCGGCACCGATAGAGGGACAATTTCGACGTCGGCAATGTGGTGACTCGAGTAAACCATGCGCGCGCGAAGATAGCGCATGCCTACGAGCACGCAAATGAACACGGTGGACGGTTGACACCGGCGTCATCACTGGTGTACACAGGTTTGGCTTCGTCACTGACGAACGGGAGGTACGCTTGGGTGAAATCCCGCTGCTCGACGAGATCGCCATCATTGCAGCGCTCGGAGTTCTCGTTACCGTCATTTTATCGCGATTGCGGCTGCCCACGGTGGCGGGGCTCTTGTTTTCCGGCGCACTCGTTGGGCCCTTCGGGTTCAAGCTGGTCCACTCGATTCATTCGATCGAGATCTTGGCGGAAATCGGCGTTGTTTTGCTGCTCTTCACCATCGGCTTGGAATTTTCGCTGAGCCGGCTGAAAAGCATTTTTCGGCAGGTTGCGCTGGGCGGATTCATTCAAGTGGGTCTGACGACTGCGGTTACGGCGTTCGTCGCGTACGAATTGGGCGAACCCATGGGCCGGTGCATTTTTTATGGGTTCGTCTTTACGCTTTCGAGCACGGCGATCGTACTGCGCGCGCTGGCCGAACGGCGCGAGCTCGACGCTCCACATGGCCGGTTCATCGTGGGTACCTTGATTTTTCAGGATCTATGCGTCGTGCCCATGGTGCTCATCGTGCCCATGCTCGGAAAAGCAGTGTCGGGAGGCGCTGATTCCGCGTCACTCATTGGTCTCGCGCTGGGGAAAGCCACGGCAGTCGTGATTATCACGATTTTGGTTGCGCGCCTCATCGTCCCGCGAGCGCTCGGATGGGTGGCGGCGAGTCGCAGTCGTGAAGTATTTTTGTTGGCAGTTTTGGCGCTGTGCATTGGCACCGCATGGCTCACGGCAAAAGCGGGGTTGTCGCTTGCGCTCGGAGCATTTCTTGGCGGAATGATCGTCGCCGATACCGATTACGGGCATCGTGCAATGGGGGACATGCTTCCCTTGCGAGACGCATTCGTGAGCCTGTTTTTCGTGTCGCTCGGGATGCTCTTCGACATTCGAGTGGTCGCGGAAAAACCACTGCTCGTGGCGCTACTCCTGGTGGGATTTTTCGTCGCCAAGGGGTTTCTCGCGACGCTGGCGGCATTTGC
Source organism: Polyangiaceae bacterium (assembly GCA_016715885.1). Taxonomy (NCBI): domain Bacteria; kingdom Pseudomonadati; phylum Myxococcota; order Polyangiales; family Polyangiaceae; species Polyangiaceae bacterium. The sequence goes on along the minus strand of JADJXL010000022.1, from coordinate 219,910 downwards.
AATGCGGTTTCCGGCGCGCGTCGCGTGGCTGGCAGGCGTTGGGCTGGCGCAATTCGGCGAATTCGGGTTCGTCTTGTGCCGACTCGGTGAATCCACTGGGGTCATCGATGCGGAGGCGACGAAGCCGCTGCTGGCTGCGGGTATCGTGAGCATGTTCCTCACGCCGGTATTCGTTCGCGTCGCGCCGCACCTGACGGCAGGACAACGATTGCTTGCGCCGCTCGAAAAGCTGATTGGCGCTCGCAGCATCGACGAAGCCGATGGCGGCGAAGAGCATGGGCTTTCAGATCATGTGGTGATTGTGGGATTCGGTGTTGCCGGAAAGCTCGTTGGGCGAGCTCTTGCGGCCTGCGACATTCCTTTTGTCGTGCTGGAATTGAATGCAGACACGGTGCGCAAGGCGCGAGCTGCCGGAGAACGCGTCTATTATGGCGATGCTACGAGCGAAGAGGCGCTCGGCCACGCCCATTTGGAAAAGGCACGAGCGCTGCTTTTGCTGATGAATGATCCCGATGCAGCCAAACGCGTCGTGGATACGGCCAAACGCGTCGCGCCCGGCGTGCGGATCCTCATGCGCGCGCGGTATCTGCTCGAAAAACAACAATTGCTCGACATGGGCGCGACGGATGTGGTCGCTGAAGAAGTCGAGGGAGGCGTGGAGATTCTCGCTCGGCTCTTGCGATGGCTCGATGCGCCACGAAACATCATCGAGGACCGCATCGATGAAGCGCGTGCGTCGACGCAGACGACCGAACGTACGATGAAGATTCCACGTCGATCTTTGGAGGAGCAGGGAGGCTTGGCCGATTTGAAAATCGACAGCGCGCTCGTGACGCCCACGAGTCCTGCGGCAGGACACTCGGCAGCCGCGCTCGACGTGCGACGCACGACAGGAGCGCTCATCATTGCGATTCGTCGCGACGGCAAGCTGCTCGACCAGTTCGATCCGAACAATCCGTTTGTCACGGGCGATGTCGTGTACCTGGCGGGCACGACGGATGGCGTCAAGCAGGCGGTGGATCTGCTCACGCGAAAAGCGGCTCCGGCGGAAGGTGCCGAGGCAGCAGAAGCCGTGGCCGATTGATAGGTGCTCCGCGCATGAAGCTCGCCTGACGATTTTCCACGGACAAATTGGATGATCTTCGTATAATATCCATACCATGGCTGCGTCGAACCATCCCCCACCCGACGGCTCGGCTTATGCGCATCTGCCCAAACCGCTACGCGAAACGATCATTCGGTCGTTCCTCGATCGAGTTTCCGGAACGCCTGGAGCGCAGGACAACTTGATGTTCGGTTTTCGCGACCCAGCTCCGAAAACGCCCTGGGAAGCGCTCGATAACTTGGGCCTCATGGCCGTGAATTTGCTCGTACAGCTTTACGATCGCATCGACGGTATCGACGAAACGGGCGAAACGTGGAAGCAAATTCGCTGGATTCGTAATCAATGGTGGGGAGGCAGCGCAGGCATCAAAGTCGCCTATTGGAATCCTGCGGCCATGCGTTTTCGTTTGGATGGATTGTCATCGGGCAGGCACGGCAATCGCGTTGCACGAGACACCTACATCGGCGCGCTCGATCATCAAATGAAGCCTGCCCATTTGCTGCTGCACGGAATGCTCGATCCCCGTGCCGAACCTCCGGATGCCGATACATGGCGCGAAGTGGACATGCCCATGAAAGTGGCCGTGCATTTCTGCGTCGGTAAAGGCGATTTGCGCGGACCCGAGGACGATCGCCCAGTGAAGCTCGACGACATTCACCTGGATTGGTCGTCACCCGTGGGAAATATGGATCCGGACACGGGCTACTGCAATTACCTCGAACCGTGGCAAGGTGCGCTCGAACATTGGTATCAAGCGCATTATGGTCACGACGCGCCGGTGTTCACGTTCGATTGCATCGAAAAGGACATCGCGCATGGTCGTGAAGTGTTTTCGAGGCAGCGCGAAGAAGCGGAGCTGACGCGGCTGCGGGAATTCGCAACGCAATGGAGCCGAATCAAACACTCGCTCGCCGTTCGAGGAAAATCGGGCTACGACGAGTCGCTCGGCCATTACGAAACACTGAAGCGGCTGCTCGGCCCCTTTGCGAGGAATGCACGCTGACTGGAAATGGGATGAACATGGACGCAACTTCATCGATCTCGGCACGCGCAGCAACCATTTCGGACCACGGGCATTACGCGGCCATGCTCCCCGAGCTGGGCGTGGACGACCCTATTCTGGAACCTGCTCGCTGGTCCGCGGAATTGATGCCTGGGACGCTCCTTTTCGAGGAAAATGGAGTCGTCGTCGGATACGCTTGGATTGTCCCGATGGGCGACGTCGCTTATGTACGACACGTGGTCGTCGCGAAAAACGCTCGCGGACGAGGCGTAGGGCGTTTCATCATGCGCGAGATTGCCAGGCGCATGCGCGCTGCTGGTTGCACCGATTGGGTGCTCAACGTGAAAGTGGACAACGTCCCGGCAATACGACTTTATTCATCGATAGGATTCGAAAAGGAATATGATTCGGCGTCCATGCGGCTTGCGTGGGACGTCGTGGAGCACCTTCCCAGCGAGGCAGGGTATTCAGCACGCCTCATCGAAAGGCGGGAAGATGAACTCGTCGAGCGAGCCTTCAATTTGTTGAAAAATAGAATCGCAAATGTGCGCCTGCAAAATGGCTGGATCCTCATGCGCCTGGAAGATCCAATGAACCCCGACGACTACGGCATCGGATTCACTTGCTTTCAGCCGCAATTCCCAGGCTGTTTCCCATTCGCGTCGCCCGACCAGACCTCGCTCGCGTGCTGCTCGATGCAGCTCGCCCGCATGCCCTGCCAACGTTCGACTACATCAACATCTTCGTGGAAAATGATGCGGGTCTCAAACGACTCTTCGTAAATGCGGGCGGGAAAGTGCTCTTCGAGGTCATGCACATGCGCGGCAAAATTCCCGCTTCATGATTCACGTGCGAGCGCTCTTTGCGCTGCTTGCGTCGCTTTTGACGGCTTGCACGAGCTCGGTGTATCCGCGGCCAGCAGATACGGCGCCAGCCAAACGCTTTGCCGTCGAAGCGAACGCGTCACTCTTGGCGCTCAGCGCAAACGAAGCTCGCGTGCTCGATCCTGCGGGCAAGGAAAGCACGTTCCGCGGCGCGGGCGGAAACGTAGAAGAAGCCGGTGGGCCGATGCCAACGTTCATACCGGAAGTCACCGGTAGGTTTGGCTTGACAGAACGGTTGGAAGTCGCAGCGATTGCATCACCGTTGCGACTTGCAGGTGAAACGCGCTTCGGTTTGCTAGCCGAACGACGACGAGATGCAGTGTCGGTAGCGATTGCGTTCGCCGGAGGTCTTCAACCGTTTTTCGATCGCGAAGGTCCGTGGTTGCGAGCAGGTATCGACATCAGCCGACGAGCTCGATCGCTGCTCGTCATGACAAACCTTTACGCAACGTATGGAAGCGAAGCGCACGCCTTCGTGCTCAATCTGCCGCCTCGCCCAGAAGATGCGCTCATCACGGACGGTGCTCCGCAACATGCGCAAGTGACTCGGCGCGAGGTTCGTTTTCTGCCGAGTGTAGCGATCGGCGCACCGTTCGATTCGGGCTACGTGCTCATCGGAATCGTTCCGTGGTTCGTGGTGCGCGCATGGGCGCCCGATCGAATGCGCTGCGATGGCTGTTTGTCGGGGTACCGAGTCACCGACTTTCGCGAATCGTTCGGCGCGAGCTTGGTGGTGGGAGGAGCGTTTCGGCAGGGCTTCTGACAAGCTTGCTGCACCGCACTCGCATGCGGCGCAGCAACTGGAAGCGTGCGTTGCCGACGAGCGTTACGTCGTCGGCAACTCGAGACGTCACTTCTTCGGCGGCGTGGGTGCCTTGGCGGGCGCAGGCGCTGCCTTGGCGGGCGCGGGCGCTGCCTTGGCGGGCGCGGGAGCCTTCGCGGGCGCGGGCGCTGCCTTGGCGGGCGCAGGAGCCTTCGCGGGCACCGGAATCTTGGCCGGAGCGGGCGTCGCCGGAGCGGGCGTCGCCGGAGCGGTATCGCCAGGCTTCGCTGGAGCGGGCGTCGCGGGTGCAGGCGCAGCAGACGTCGGTGCGGTGACCGAGCCCTTCGGGACCTTCTCCACGATCACGAACTGCACGCGGCGGTTCTGCTGACGACCCTCTTCCGTCGTGTTGTCGCCGATCGGTTTGTCAGGACCGTACCCTTGCGTCACGAGCCGATCTGCTTCGATGCCGCGGCTCACGAGCGCCTTCTTCACGCTGTCGGCGCGCGACTGCGAGAGCCGCTTGTTGAGGAACGCGGAGCCCTTGTTGTCCGTGTGCCCTTGCACCTCGAGCTTCTTGATCTCCGGGTGCTCCTTCAACACGCCCGCGACTTCGTCGAGCAACGGATCCGACACCTTCTTGATCGTTGCCTTCGCGGTGTCGAACTGCACCTGCTGCAAGATGATGACCTCCGTCTCCGTCACGCGAACGGCCACGGGGCAACCGTTCTTCGTCGGATCCGGATCGGCCTTGCCCTTCTCGTTCGGACACGCGTCCTTGTCGTCGCGAATCGTGTCGCCGTCGGTATCGCCCGGACAACCGTTCGTCGCCGGATCGGACGTCTTCAGGCCCTTGATGTCCACGCACGCGTCTTCCGCGTCGATCACGCCGTCCTCATCCTTGTCCGACGGGCAGCCGTTCTTCGCCTTGTCCGGATGCGCAACACCCTTCACTTGCGGGCACGCATCTTCGGCATCGATGATGCCGTCATCGTCGGCATCCGGCGGGCAGCCATTCTTCGCCGGGTTGTCACTCCCAACGCCCGGCACCTGCGGGCACGCATCCTGCGCGTCCATGATGCCATCGTTGTCGCTGTCCGGCGGACAGCCATTCTTCGCCGGATCGGCGTTCGTTACGCCCTTGACTTCCTTGCAAGCGTCTTGATCGTCGATGATCCCATCCTCATCCGTATCCTTCGGCTTCGGAGGCTCGGGCTTCTTCATCTGTGGCGTATACGAAATCATGCCCACGACGCGCACTTGCGGCGTACCGATGCCCGCGGACAAACCCGTACCAACGCCGACACCTGCCTCGAAATTCTCCAAGAACCGGTAACGAGCATCGAGCATCGCTTCCAAGTTCGTCGCTCGCTTCAGCGGCGTATCATTGTCATTGTCCAAGACAAACCCCGCCGTGATCTCGGGGCCAATTTGGAAGTTTCGCTCTTCACCGAGCAGGATGCCAACGCCTGCTCCCGTGCGTAGCGTCGTGCCTTGCGCCACGCCGTCCGGGCCGCCGTAGATCACTGCGCGACGAAGATCGGGACCCAAGTCGAACGACCACACGAATCTTTCTTTCACGCGACCGCCGGCGATCACTTGCGGAAGCGCTCGCGCGCCTTCGCCCACGAACGATCCTTCACTCGCATCGCCCGTCGGCAGCCACACGTAGCCACCGATCGCCAACTGGAATGGATCCCAGTACGTGCCGATCAAGCTCACGCGAGCGCCGAAGCGCAAGTCACCGATCGCCGCAGAGCTCGGCGACGTGAACGACATGCCGCCGCCCGACGGGCTTTCGCCAGCTTGCATGAGCGCGACGGGGAACGCGACGTTCACCATCACCTTCTGTCCAAACGCAAAGCCAGCGTTCAGATGCAAAAACAGTTGGTCGCTGACGATCGCGCCGATCCGCGTGCCGTCCGCCTGCTTGAGCACCAACGGATCGCGGCCGTAGTCGAACAGAAGCGAGGCGTGCGGTGTCAGATCACCTGCAACGTAGGGAGACTGCACGCCGAACATCCGATCGCCAGCGGGCGCGGGATTGAATCGGTTCAGCGCGAGCCCCGGTGATACCGGTGCATCCTGTGCCGACGCGCCAGCCGTCAAGCTAGCAAGCGCAAGCATGCACGTCGCCGCCATCGAGCGTCGAACCGAGCGGTTATGAAACGAGCTTTTTCCCCTACGCATTTGAATCACGATCCACTCCTGAAACAGCACCCAAGTCACACTGATACCCGGCTCGCGGTCTTCCTTGCGAAGCAGCGGCCGGACCGATGCATGCGCGGCATCTTCGCCCAGGTCATACACAAGACGCAAGAAGCTTCGCTGCAAATTTTGGTGAGAAATCATCCGTGCCAAACGCGTGACGGTTTTCCGCAACGCCACAGAGCAAGCAGCAATCGGGATGGCTTGCACCGCTGAGGCACGGCGTGTCCCAAACTACCGCACCTGTTCAACCTCGAACGTCATTTCGGCCGTACGGAGACGCTCGACGAGCCGCATGCCCATGGCGGTTGCAGGCGTGAGCACGCCGCCTTCGAAACCCGGTTGTGGCGTATCGAGCGCCAAACAAAGGGCCGATTGCCCAATCATCCGCGACGTCGCCAAATAGCCCGGATCACCCCGTCCCGAAACGCGCACCGCAATCGTCGGCGTCTCGTCGCCTTCCAATCGCCCCAAGAAGCGCAGCGTGAAACGGCCATTCTCACGCGCTTCCTTGGACGGCCCGTCGCCGGGAGCAATTTTTTCGCTAATGAGTTTCCTTGCAGGCGGCAATGCCAAGAGCGACATGCCGAGGATGATCCCTCCCGTCATGAGGCCGGCCGGGACAAACCCCCAACGACCCCCGGGCATGGCAAGCTCTTCCGTGTATTTGAACATGCGTCCATACGAATGACCCAAGAGCGCATTCGAACGGCGCACGACCCGCATGTTGACGCTCGCCATGAGCCACGGTGCCGCCCACGCATCGAGCGTGGTATCGAATCGAGGTGTCATGCGATCACCCTCGTCCGTATTCGGTTCGCTCGCGCGATCGGGGCTCAATGCATAAGGGTCAGCCAACAGGCGCCGAGCGTCAGGATCGTGCATCATGAGCTCACTGACGAGCAGCATGCTGGCCACTGTCCCGCCGCTCACGCCGCCCTTCGAATCCGTGACGAACCCACGAACCTCGGCCAATGGTTTGCCGCGCCTTCGCGCTTCATCGGCCAAGAAAAACACACCAAGGTCCGATGGAATCGAATCGAAACCGCACGCGGGAACGATACGCGTATTCGATGCTTTGGCCTTTTCGTGGAATTCGTCGATGGCCCAACGCATGAAGTGCACTTCGCCCGTCAAGTCACAATAATCGGTGCCTCGATGCACACACGCAGCGACCAATTTCTTGCCGTAAAGACCATACGGTCCCACGGTCGTGGCAATGACTTTCGTCTTCGACGCAAGCGCTTCGAGCGACGCTTCATCGTCGGCGTTGGCCTCGAGCAGCGGCACGTCCGCGGCGGCAGGAAATTCTGCCGCGATTTCCTTGCGCACGCGTTCGAGTTTGTCGTGGCTACGTCCCGCCATCGCCCAACGCACGGGGAAGTTCGAGCGCGCCATGTATTCGGCGATCAGGCGACCGACGAATCCCGTCGCGCCCCAGATGACCACATCGAATTCGCGGCTTGCTTGATCGCTTTTGGTCTGCATCGGTTCTCACTCGTTACGAGAAGGCCCGACGCTATACCCCCCGCCCAAGCGTTTGTCCATAGGCTATTGTGCCGGAGAACTCAGCACGCATCCGCACCCGCAACGATCGAAAAACGGTTCTTCGCCTACGGCACAAAAGAACCGAATGGCCGCACAAGCCTCCGGGTCGCGACCAATGAACCGCTTGCGAGGATCGGGCAAACAGCGGAAGAGACGCCATCCCGGATCGATGAGCGTCGGGCGGATGATCCGCGGGCGCCACATGAATCGTTCTTCGGCAAGGCCCACGTCCACTTCTTCCTCGTCCTCTGCACCATCATCCACCGTCACCGCACAAGCACTCGCAAACAATCCCGCTCCCGCGACGAGCATGGCGGCGGCCACATAACGACTCCACATACGAGCGCCCCTCCCGCTCGGCACGAATGCAGGAAACGCGCCCAGCGTTCAGGCCGAGCGCACTCGTGACCTGCGCAAGAGCCGCACGAATTCAAAGACGAAAATGTACCGCACGAATGCGGGAAAACGGGAGGCTACGAAGTTGCGCCAAGACGCGCTCGTGCAAACGCCCCGAGTGCATCTAGACAAACTGCAGGAATTTCATGTGCGCCACCATGAGGCACCCACGTGACGTTCGCCCCCGCGGCTTTCATCATATCCCGCAATGCTTCCGCTCGAACAAAAGGCAAAAGCGGATCGCGCCGGCCATGCGTGACGAGCGCGTGCAAATGGGCTCCGTGCCGAGACAAACCTTCGCACCACATGTCGCCTCCGAGCCGCGTTCCCGAAAGCACGACGAGACCCGCAAACGGCTGGGACGACGAAACGAATACCTCGGTCGCGAGCATCGACCCTTGAGAAAACCCGCCGATGACGAGCCTGTCGCGCGTGACGCCGTGGTCTTTCTCGAGGGCTTCGAGCGTGCCCAGGAGCGCTTGTTTGGCCTGTTCGAGGCCTGGGGGGTTTTCATCGAGACGCTTCATCGCGGCATCGATGTCGCCTCGCATGAGGTGCATCATCAACTGATCCATGCCGATGTCCCACCACGCGCGGCCGTACATGCCCGGACCCACGGGGACTTCGAGCGGCGCTTCGGGAAAGAACCAACGCACGTCGCGGCCTGCATCGACGACGCGTGCGAGGCTGACGAGGTCGTTTCCGGGCGCGCCGAAACCGTGACAAAGCAAAATGGCGGGGCCATTTCCGCCGCCCTGACGATCACTGCCCCCGCGCGCATGCACGCGAAGCGGTCCGATGGTGGTGACATCCATGGCGCGCACGGTAGCGCAAAGCGCGCGTCCAAATCCAGCCCGCGACCAATTCTTGCGCTCGCGTGGTTTTCCGTTGATCGCTCGGGCCGGTTGCGAGACGCTCGGGCCGGGAGGCCCAGCATGCCGGACAGCGCGTTCGTTCGCATTCTCGATGATCATGGCTCCGTGGTGAACTTGGCCGTGACGCTCGTTGCTAGAGGGCCCGAAACGGCCGCAGCGTGGACCGAACTTCGCCAAACTCCCGGTACGCACCTTTTGCTCGTGGGCGACCGCGATTACGCCGTAACGCTACAGCAACCGATTGCAGACAATGCCATCGAGCTGCTCGAAGGGCGAAGGCGCAAAGCCGTGCGCGTCGTGTTCCCAGGCAGACCCGCGGTGCGCCGAAGGCTCGAAGACCTGATCGTGGTATCGAAAACGCCCGAAGCGGTGGCCCCCGAAGCCGTCGATTTAACGGATGGCCGCACCAACGCGGCCCCGTTGTGGCTGCTTGCCGATGGCTCGTTTTCGACCGATCGCAGCAACACGGTCCAAGGGAACGCTGCAGGCCCAGCGCTCGTGACGGCTGCTCGATGGATATCGTCCCGGCGAACCACCACATTCGAACGGCTCTTTGCGCCGAGCGCGTTTCACCCGGACGAACCCCTGCGGCCGGAGCGATTGACGGCCGAACAGGCTCGAGGATTGCTGAAGCAACTGCGCAGCGCCCTCCAAGCAGCCGCCGTCGAGGAAGCGTTTGCAAAGGAAAACGTTACGGAGGCCGCTCAGATTCGATCGGCGGCATTGACCGTGCTGTCGCACATCGTCGCCACGGCATTGCGCGACCCTGGATTTCGCGGTGTGGCGGACGAAGCCGCGGCCGAAATGTTTTCGCTGGTCGAACGCGAGCACGGGCCGAGCTCCATGCCGGCATTACGAGCGCACGCGATTGCGCTGCTCTCGATGCGTGCGCCTGCTCTATCCGAGGCTGACGCCGACAAAGCGCGGCTGCTGGTGAAATCGCTCGTGCGGGAAGCTCCGCCTTATGACGAATTAACTGGTCCGTGGCGATTTGCGATGTGTTCGGCGCACGATTTCCACGAAGGCGAGGCGGATATTTTTGTCAAGAAATACGGTTTTCGAGACATCGAATTACCGGAAGGATCGCCAGCGCCGCCTTGGGGCAGCAAGTACCGAGTGCTCGAAGCGCCGTTCAAGAATCCTCACGGCAAGTCCATTTTGCTTTATTCGCGATCGGCGAGCCCGAGCGACGAAAATCATGAAATGGGGGTCGAGTTTTTCACCGGGGTGACGATCAATCGCCACGCGCAGCTTGGAGCGTACGACATGCGCGCGTCGATGACCAAGGTGCAGCAAGTTGGTTACAAGCTGATGCTGAATTCGCAATGCGCGGGCCTGACGACTCGATTTGCGATTTCGCGCATTTTTCCCGACGCCGACATCTATTCGTCCTGGGATTCGACGTACTTCCGGACGGACTCGAGCGGCAAGCTGTCGGATTCGGAAGGAGCCGATTGTTTTCACGCGATGCTCCAAGGCATGTGCGCTCGTGAAACGCATCAGCAAATCGAAGCTCGAATGCGAAAGGTTCAGTGGTATCACAAGCAAGGTCGGTTCCCCGGCTTTTCGCAGTTCGTGGGTCCCGGCAACCCGCTCGTTTTCCAGCGCTTTCAGGACGTCAATCATGACGGCAAAGCGGATTTGTACGATGGTTTCTTGGACTTCACGATCGCACAAATCGCAGAAGATGTGCGAAATTCCGTCACGCCGCGTGATCCGGGGGTCTCTGCATCTCAAATCGGAGGTGATGCGGCCACGGGTTTGGCGTGGGCTGCGGGGAGCATGAATCGCGTCACGCAATACTCGAATTTGTGGGAAAGTCTCCCTGGACAAACCGAGCTCTTCTACGCGTTTGCACCGGGTGGTTTTTATAGCGAAATTGAAATGCCGGTCGACGTCGAGGGCGGTTTGCGAGGTGAAAGCGTTGGCAAATTGCCCGCGGTTTGCCGGTATCTGCGAATTGCGAACGGGCATGCGAGCGTGCAAGCCGAAATCATGTTCCACGCACGGCTTTCGCATGCGGGCAAGGAATTCAAGCGACTTCTGTGTGCCGCCGACGCCATGTGGCGCGCATTCGATACCAATCTCCTGTCCGACACGTGCTTCGAAACGATTGCGCACAAACGTGCCGGAGTGCTCCTGATGCTCGCTGGGCTCTTGGAATTCCCAGCGGACCAAAACTTCATCGATGGGCTATGGACGATGGCGCTCGAAACGTTGCGTTTTCCATCCATTTCACGGTCGCTCGTGCGGGCATGCATCACCGAAGCCGATCACGATGCGTCGAATTATTACGGTTCGCGCAGAGGCCTGAAACAATTGCTCGACGACTTGAAGAAAGCCGATCCACTGGCCCGCGAAGTGCTGGACAGCGAGGATCCAAGCGTGGGTCGAGCGAAAGAAATCGCCGGATAGAGTGATCTCGATTACGCAAGGCGGGATGGACAACGGGCGCTCGTCAGGGGATGATGGCGCCGCATGAACCACGGTCCGTACTTCATTCCGCAAGGTGCGCCCCCGGGGACGCCACTGCTCATGGAGGACGAACGGCCTCCCGAGGCGGTATATTATTTTCGCATTTACGGCATCGTCATGATTCTGTCGCTGCTCGGCTTCTTCGGCATGGGCTTGTGGATGATGCTCGAACCGCTGATGAAAGGGTACGGCACGGTAAGGCCTGGTGAATGGATTGGGGGGTTCATCATTGCGGGCATTGCGGTTTTTTTCATCGTGCCGCACGCGATCGTGCTGTTCGCAGGTCGATCGAAGTGGGTGTACACGCTGGCGGTCGTGTTGATTGGCATGAGCATGCTGTGGAATACGTGTTGCTTACCCATCACGATTCCGCTGCTCATCGTGTGGATGAAGCCGGAAACCAAAAAGTGGTACGGGATTAGCTAGCGTTACTTGGCTCGTCGCACGACGACATGGTACGTGGCGCCCAAATGCTTGATCTCCGATTTCGCCACGTTGGCATCGTTGCGATCGAGCCCTTCGCAACGGTCGAGCATCAGCAGATTGGCCCGTTGGGCCAGCAGCAATCGCTCTTTGAACTCGGCAAGACTACAACCCGATGCCTCGCCGCGTTCCTCGAACATGCGATAAAGCGCCGTGACGAATACCTTGTTGCCGTACATGCCCGAGATGGCATCGTCCGCTGCTTCTTGAACGCGCGAAACGAAGTCGCGAAGTGACAGCGACATGAGCGGTGGACGAGATCCACGACGACGCTCTTCGTCACGAATGGTGCGCGCGTGCGTGAGCAAAGCGGTGCGGCCGTGAGGCGACAGCTCCGCCACGATCGCTTCAATTTCCGTCGCGGGATCCTGCGGCGATGTCGATACTGCGGAGAGGGCACCGGTCACGCGTTGCATCCGCATCCACGTGCTCGACTTGCGCTTCATGTTCCTGCCTCGATTCTTGGTCCCTGGATCGTGCGACCCGGGTATTGACGGCTCTGCAATGTGCGAGAAGCGGATTCATGGGAATCGTGCTCATTCTACGTGAAGTCGATGCGAGACGACAAAATTTTTGTGATTAGCATGGATAGTGGGATGCATGCTCACCCAGTGCCTCCCCACGACCCCAGAAGCGCTCACTTCACCCGTTTTGCACGCCCGCGCGGGGTTGAAACCCCGCGCGGGCGTGCGGTGACGCACTTTGGCTCGAGTTATGAGACGATCTCTTTAACCCGGGGCGGGGCGACAATTGCGTTATGTTAGCGCTTATGGGGTCGGGGGGTGAGGTGCAAAAGGCGTTCGTGTTTGATCTACACTCACAGCCCGATATTCATCACCGGAAACACCGGAAGGCCTCCGTGTTTGGACACGTTGATCAATCCGATTTGCACGCCGCGTAGCCGTTCCGTCTTGTTGATGAGCCCCACCTGCACGCCGCGCATCTGCTTGGCGCTGTTGAAGATGCCAATGGTCGCACCCTTCAAGCGCTCGGTCATGTTGACCGCGCCAATCTGCGCACCTTCGACCTCTTCGGCCGTCGAAAACACGCCCGCTTGAAGCCCATAAAACCGATCGTCGACCATGTTGACCGCGCCGAGCTGCGCCCCGATGTGCTCGTCGCCCGTAAAGTTGACGGCACCGATTTGGGCCACACCCGAAAAGTCTTCTTTGACGACGTTGAACCCACCAATCTGAAATAGGCCCTCGAAGTCGTCGCGCCCGTAATTGAAAATGCCGCCAATTTGCACAAGACCCTTGAAGTCATCGCGCACGACATTGCCAAGCGCGCCGATTTGTAGGACGCCCCCGAATTCTTCCTCGACGTAGTTGAATGCGCCGAATTGACCAAAACCCCTGAAGTTGTCATCCACGACGAGATTGACGACGCCCGCTTGGGCTACGCCGTAAAAGCCGTCCTCGACCATGTTGAGCACGCCGAATTGGCCAAGACCGCGAAACCCATCGCCTGCGTAACTCGCAAGGCCAATCTGCGCGACCCCGTAAAACCCACGATCGACCCCATTGAGCAGCCCCAATTGTGCGACGCCACGAAAACTCCCGTGCGCCAGGTTGTTGCCACCGCCAATCTGAAACAAACCACTGAAATTGCCCTGCTCGACCTTGTTGTACGCGCCAACCTGAAAGCCGCCGACGAACCCACCCCCGCGCCGACCACCATAACCATATTCGTCTTCGTTGTATTCGAGACCATTACCAATGACGTTGTACGCTCCGAGCTGCATCGCGCCAATGAATGCATCCGTGCTGTTGCGGCCGCCCATTTGCAAAAGGCCCGCAAATCGACGCGTATCATTGCGAATGATCCCGATTTGCGCCACGCCCGCGAACAGATCCGTAACGACATTGCGGTATATCGCTACCTGCATGCCGCCATAAAACTCTTCCGCCAAGTTCCGACCCAGCGTGACTTGCGCACCGCCGCGAAAGACTTCCTGCGTCTCGGTCAAAAGTAAACCCACCTGCGTAAATCCCGTGAATTCCGCCGCTTCACTCGAAAAGAAACCAAACTGCAATGCGGCGTACGCATCGCGCGCCTTCGGCGTCAAGAGCCCGAACTGCGCGATGCCCGTAAATCGATCGGCCTCGGGCGTGATCCCCACCTGCAAAAAGTACCGATGGTTGGGCTTTGGAGGCAAAGGTGGCGGAATGTATGGCGGCGGGGGTGGCGGTGGTGGAACGTACACCGGCGGCGGGGGCGGCGGCGGAGGGAGCGGCGTCGGGTCAACCGCCACCTCGCTCGGATTGACGCCCTCCCCCAAGGGCGGCGGAGCCGGCACCTCCTGCGCCCACGCCGCAGAAGCGCCCGCAACAGAACCAAAAGCGGCGGCAAACGCCACCACGAACCACGTCCCGCCCCGATGCCCAAATCGATTGTCGCTCGGCATGCTCGTCCCGTCTCGACCGAGCTTACCCCAAGCCCATCGGGAAAAACCAGAGACAACGACGTGTCTTGACGAATCTGCGCGCTGGAATTTGTGGCTTGCGTTACGATTAGAACTTGGCGACTTCGTATTCGAGCATTTCGCCGAGGATGTCGTTCGAGGTGCCGACGATGCGGAAACCAATCTTTTCGAGGATTCGACGAGAAGCGGCGTGCCAAGTGAACGTGGATGCGCGAACGATCCGCACGTGCGGCTCGCCGAACGCCCACGAAACGGCGGCGTACACGGCTTCATAACCAAAACCCTGCCGTTGCGACTCTTCCTCGATGCCGTAGGCGACTTCGACGGCCCCCTGTTTGTCCGGGCCACCGTGAAAAATCACGCTGCCGATGACCCGCGGCTCGGAATCCCGCGTGATTGCCACGCGATCGCCCCACAAACGATGATCCGGATTGGCGCGAATTTCCTCGAGTCGCGCAAGAAACGCGCGTTCGACGAGCGCTCGGCCAGGCCACGCAGTCGGCATCTTGGCCCCGATGAGCGCCTCGGTATCCGCGCGACGCCCGTCGAGCACAGCTTCGACGAGGTCCACGGTCATGGGAACCATCTGCAGGCGGTTTGTGTTGATCGTCGAGCAGGGCACGAAATGCAATTTCTCAGAGCAGAGGGCATTTCGCAAGCTTTCTCGACCGACGCGACGCGGCGAAAAAAGACGATTTCAACGCTGCGTCATTGAGCGAGCGGAAGAACGCCCACGGCATTGTCGATCCGTCCGAGCACGAGCCTTCCGGGCGCGTCCATGGGGAGGAATACCTGCGATGGTAGGAGGTAGGTGGCATCGCCTGCAGGTCCCGCATCTTCGACTTGGTAGTTTTCGCCGGATACGATCAACCCATAATTGGAACGAAGAGCAGGTCCGGTGAAGGTGCTGTCATCCGCATGAGGCTCGACGTCTCGAAAGTCGATGCCGTGAAACATCGTGATGGTACCACGATTCAGCAATTCCTCATCGTAGCTCGGGCAAGGCGCAGCTACACACACGATGCCATTTTCACGAGCTTTGAAGAAGCTGCCCGTAATCGGCTTCTGATCGAGCGCGACCCAGGCCATTTGCACGCGCATGGTGCCAAAGCCGAGCAGGGTTGGATGGAGCGTGCCCAGTAAAACCACGCGCGTCGTGCTCGAATCGTATCCAATGGCGTCCCGAACGGTCGGTACGACTTTGGTCGAACCGGCGAAGCTGGAAAAGTCAATGCTGGATATGTAGCATTCCTCTTCCCATGTACCGCCAGGGCAGCGCGTGGTCGTTTGATTGACGGCGGAAACGAAAATCCCACCACACATCGGGGCAGCGCACCTTCGCGTATCGTGCCGCGCAATGTAGTAGGTCGAATTGGTAGACAACCGCGTGCCCTGAAGGAGCCCGTCGGGCGCGTCGTCAACGTCGACCGAGTTGCCAGTCTCGAAAGAATCGGTGCTTTTGCAGCCGAAAAGCGAAGCCGAGGCAAGCGCGAGCGTTACGAGGCAAGTGCGTAGGAATGACACGACGACCTCCTGGGCTTGCCGGGCAGCAAAGAAGGTGCCGAATCTGAAACGAGAGCGCTGAACAATATGAAAGATGTGCCATTTCGGGGGGCTACGCGTGGCTCCCCGGGGGGTATGGGGGGGCCGAGCCGGGGCCGAGCCTCGGCCCCCCATCGTGAACTAGTGAACTAGACTCGCGAAGCGCGCTTCCCACGCGCGCGAAGCGAGGGTGCAAGCCCTGGCCCGTTCTCGAATCACTGCTCCAGGACAAAGATGGACTTGCCGTAATACGACGCGACGACGGCACGAGCGCCATCACGGGAAACATCCACGGCGCTCGCCCCTTGGTCGGTCTCGAGCGTGGACACGATGCGTGGAGGATCGCCAGCAATGACGGCAACACCGCTTCCTTTGGGAGGCCATTCCGAACCGCCAAGCGATACGAATAACGTGCGTCCGTCAGGAGAAACCGCGCCCGTCGTAGGCACGCCGTCGAGCATGAGCGTGGTTTCAACCTTCATCGTGGCCAAGTCGACGATGGACACCGTGCGCCCCTTGCTGTCGAGCGTTACGCCATGACGATCGTCGTTCATGAAAAACCCTTGCTCGGGACTGGCGCCAACCGCCGTGGATCGCACCGTGGTCGTGCCGGCAACGATGAGCTGCACCGCCCGATTGGAAACTCGGTCCGGGAAAAACAGCGTTTCACCGCTGCGCGAAATGGCTCCGGCACGCGGCTCGCGACCCACGTAGATGCTGCGCCTCGTCGCACCAAAAGGCTCTTCGCTCGGATCGAACAAATCGACCCACGCCCCCGCAGCTCGACCACCATGCGAAAGCGTACCCATGGCCGCCACGTACGGTCGATCCTCGGCGCGTACGAGAAATAGCTGCCCCGTCGCATGCGGAAGCGTCATGTCCGCCAAATGCACGCCCGTCGGCAAGTCGAATCGCACGAGACGTTTGCCATCCATCGTCGCCGCGAGCACCGTGCGACCATCGGGCATCGCGATGATTTCACCAGGCGATCGCCCAACTTCGAGCAGCACCGGATCGCGATCCCACGCGGCCGTGTCCATGACCGGAATGCGCGCTGCCTCCTGATGACGAAGCACCGCCACGTACCGATCGAAAAGAAGACGAATGTCGTCACCTTGCGCCGGCATTGACGCCTTGTGGATGAGCTCGCCCGTCTTCAATCGATATTCGCGTAGCGTCGCATCATCGGCGCTCACATACACGCTCGTGCCTTTGGGATGAAACACGACATCGAGCGGGTGAACGTCCCCAATGACGATTTTTCGGGCTCGCCAAAGCTTTTTGGGATCCGGAGGCTCGGGCTCGGGTTCGGGCTCGATTTCGGGCCCAAACGACCCAGGGCGCGCTTCGGTCGCAGAACCCTTGGCACTTTCGGCCGATAGCGCCGTGAGCGGCGGAGCTTCTGCCACGGGTGATTTGCGACCTCCAACGGCAATCGCGAAGATCGTCCCGACGACGCCGATTCCCACGACAATCGCCCGCGGCGCCCGCGGCTCGACGCGTTCGACAAGCCAACTTCGACAATGAGGGCACTTGCGCGCTCCCTCGATGAGCGGCTTGGTGCACACGGGGCAAGGCAATCGGCGCTGGGTCATCGAACCACCCACGCCACCTTCGCACGATCGGAAAGCACGAGCGCCATGCGGCCATCAGGCGTGAGACGCACGCGCGTCGGCTCGGCCGAAAGAGGCAACACCGTGACCGCGTACGACCTCAAGTCCATGAGCGCGAGGCCCCCTGAACCGTCGTTCGTGAGCGTCACGAGCGCTTGTTCACCATCGGGCGAAACGACGAGATCCGTCGCGCGACCATTGAACGCAACGCGACGAATGAGCGTGTTCTTGCGCAGATCGAACACTTCGACGGCTCGACCTTCGTGACACCGGACGAGCGCCCTGCGGCCATGTCGAAGCAGCTCGATCTGCTCGGGCTCGCGGCATGTCTCGATCCGTTCGCTCCGACGAACCGCTCCCGATGGCAACCACTCGAGCGGAACGATCGCGTTTTCGGCGCGCAGCGCAACGTAACTCCACGATCCATCGGGCGTCATGAGCACGCTGACGGGGTTGCCGAGCATCGACGTGCGCACGCGATCTTGCTGCGATGCGAGACGACTCGGATCGAACGCATACACGACGCCTCCCGCAGGATCACGCAGGCCAAGCAGCGGAATCTGCCCGGTCGCCGTGAGCGCTCGCGTGCCCGTGTCGTCGACACCCATCGGACCTACGGCATCGTCACCGAAGTGGATGCGATCGATCTCCGCGTGATACTCGGTCGCCAAAATCGCCACGGCATGCACGCTCGGAAGCGACACGAGCGCCCTGCGCCCGTTTGCCCCGACAGACACTTGGCCGACCAAAGCGCCGAGATCGATGGTCTTCAAGAGGCCCGTCGATGCTGGATCGATGACGTAGATGCGTTGCGGCGACGTGCCGTAAACATGTTCGCCGACGCGGTAGAGCGCGCGAAGTTGCGGCGCATCGCTGACGAGCGTGATGGCCGCGCCCGTGCGCGCGTCGAGCACTTGCATGCCCGTGAGCAGCGCCAGGGCAAACCTGTCTGCATCGAGCGGCAGCGCGTCCGAGACGTCTTTCGGCAGGTTGAACGGGCCTGCGACGATCGGCTGCGCTCCAAGGTGCGCTACGTCGTTCGGCTTTTGCCAGATGCACTGCCCGAGCTGGCAGGCTTCACCGTTCCAGCACGGCGACGAGCAAGCTTTCGAGGGACCTGCTGGCAGCGACGCGCGCGACGCGGCTTTCGGGATGGAAAACGGCGTGGGTGCAAGGTTTCGCAGGGCAATCCCCGTCCCGAACACGACGGCCATCACGAGCGCGATGACGAGCGGCCGCCAGTGAAGCG
Source organism: Polyangiaceae bacterium (assembly GCA_016715885.1). Classification (NCBI taxonomy): domain Bacteria; kingdom Pseudomonadati; phylum Myxococcota; order Polyangiales; family Polyangiaceae; species Polyangiaceae bacterium. The sequence goes on along the minus strand of JADJXL010000022.1, from coordinate 201,341 downwards.
CGAGCCACGTGGGCGGTTTGCCCCCCGAAACACCGGGGCGGAAGAAAAAACTCCGCGTGGCGATCAGGGGTTCCGCGCATCCGGGACACAGTTCCCCTTCGGGCGTGACGACTTCGAGGCACGTATGACACCGCACGCGCTTTTTGCCGGCATCCGCCGCGGGCGCACTCTTGGGCTTGGGCGCCGGGGCATCGGTGGCAGCAGCGGACGTGGACGGTTGGTCGAGCACGAGGTTGCCTGAATACCATCAACCGGGGCCGAGCGTCGAGGGGCCATGCACATGCCCACGGCGGCGTGTAGGATACGCGCCGTGACGTTCCGGACAATCGCAGCAGCAATCCTTTCGAGCGTGGTCGCAAGCGGATGTGGGGCGAGCACTCCGCCGCAGAAGAGCAAGAGCGCGGTGGACGTGAGCGACTTGTCGACGCGCGAGCGGGCGACGTTCGAGCGCATCGTCGACGAGATGCTCGCGCCGTGTGCATCGGAGGCCGTGACGCTCGACGTGTGCTTGCAGGAGAAACGGGCCTGCAAGGCGTGCACGTCGGCCGCGAACTTCGTGGCTGAGCGGGTGAAGGCGGGGCTCGACAAGCCAGCGATTCGCAAGGCGTATCAAGTTCGATTCGGGGGCGAGCCCAAGCAGGTGGACGTTGCCGATTCGCCGACGCTGGGGCCGGCAAACGCGCCAGTGACGATCGTCGTGTGGTCGGACTTCGAATGTCCGCACTGCAAGCACGTCGTGCCGATCGTGGAGCGGCTCGTCGAAGCTCACCCTGGGGACGTGCGTCTCGTGCACAAGTTTTACCCGATCCCGCGGCACACGGTGGCGAAGTTTGCGGCCAAAGCTGCGTATGCGGCGCAGCGGCAAGGCAAGTACTGGGAGATGGAGCGGCTGCTCTTCGAGAACCAGGACAAGCTTGGAGAACAAACGATTTTGGAGTTCGCCCAAAGCCTTGGGTTGAAGATGGATCAGGTGAAGGCGGACATGGAGGGCGAAGCGGCGAAGCAGGTGATCGAGCGAGACATGGCGGACGCGGAGCGCTTGGGGCTTTCGGGCACGCCGTTTGTCTTGATCAACGGTCGCGAGTTCGACCTTCGGTTGTTTCAAGCAGAGCCGGATTTGGATGCGTGGGTGACGATGGAGATCGAGCTGGCGAAGGGGAAGTGAAAAGGCTCACACCGTCTTCTGCTCAGCAAACCCTTCCACCACCGCCTCCACCAATTCATTCGATACGACAATCCCTCGGTCGCGCAATACGCGCGCATGCATGATCGTTTGCGTGCGATGAATCGGGTCTGCGTCGAGCTTGCTCTTGAATGCTCGAACGTCCATGGGTAGGACAATGAATTTGCCGAGAAACCTTAGAATGGCGGAATCGGGCTTGTCGGGCGATTCTATGGGAACACGCTGAACCGCATCGATCTCCGCGTCATCATCCTCCGGATCGAATACCGGTTCCGTCACATTGCAAAGAATCATCATGATCAGGCGATCGATCGTGCGATGAAATTCCGGATGCTTTGACCGGGTTTTTCCAGATGGATCACCCACTCGCCATTCGTACGTCGTGACATGGCCAAGGTCGACGATACCCGCGGCATCGAATGTGGCAATCGCTTCGGCCAATTCGACGTCTCCTTGCGCGGCGCGATAACCACCTTCACTGCGGCCTCGAGGCGCAAGCGGCGCGGTGACTTGGCCGTGTCCTTCCAGGCCAATGACCTTTCCCCACCTCGATTTCCCGCTTCCATGCGTATACCGATCAGGACCTTTGCAGGAAAACGTAATGGTTTGACTTCCTCCAACTCTTTCCCATAAAATTAATAAAAAACCAAAAACGCCAACGACACCAACGGCCAGCATGAGGAGGCCGAGCGCAGCGAATGCAATGAGCGCCCACAATCGACGTTCGCCATCGAGGTACGGGCCAATCATGATGAAGAGCCCAAGGCACCCGACGCCGGCCAAGATGATTGCGCCAATCGCATGCCCCCACAGCCCCTCGGATTCGATGCGATAGACGAGTTTTCTATCGTGCGGCAATTCGCCACAGACGGGACAAACGAGGTCGCCGGGCGTCTTTTCACCACACGTGGGGCAGCGCAATAACACGTCGGGCGGCAGCTTGGGTCCTCCGCGCAGCGATTGAATGGCAAAGCCCATGCAAAACGCGGAGATGCCCCCGAACACGAGCAAAATAAAACTCTTCAGCAAAAACCCCAGCACGGGGTGCATCTTGCCCATCGGAGCGCTCACGATGCCGAACGCAAGCGACGACATGAACACAGCGAGCGCCGTCAGCAGAAAAGCCTTGAGCTTGCCCGAAGCACCGATGCCAAAATCCATATCGTCCACGCGTCGTCATGATTGCGCGCGGAGCCGAAACGTCAAGCCTCGAGGTGTCCGCAGGCGAAGATTCATCGCGTGGCGGCGACGATGATCGCGACGATCCACACGAGGACAGCGAGTCCCGCGATGATCCAAATCACGAGATCGTCACGCCAGCGCACGCGCAAAGGCACGAGGTCTTTTTCTGGTAAAACGACGGTCTTGACGAGCGCATGAATGGGCAAACCACCGGGACGCATTCCTTGCGGTACGGGCGGCGGATAAAGACCCATGCTTTGGAATTTGCCGACGCCCGCTCGTTGACGATCGCCTATGCCGGGATATGCGCTACCAATCGCGAGCGCTCGATACCAGGGCACTCGTTCGTAGGCGTTTGCCATGGCCAAAACATTGAAAAGCACGCGCACACGGTCGAGGAATTCCCGCACTTCGACGAGGTGCTGATAGGATCGAATACGCGTCTCGACAGGCTCTTCACCGGAAAGTTTGGCGAAGCAAAACATTTCAAAACGGGCATGAAGGCCGTCGATTTCTTCTTTGATTTTGGGAAGAGCATCGACGGCAGCCGTTTCTTGCGGCAATGTAAAACCCCACGGGTCTTCGCGATTGCGTTCCGGCGTCCAAGCAAAGACGTCCGCAAATCCCCAAAGCGTATCGAGCCTCGTGAGAAACACGTACGTCGGCACGTCGACGCCCAAATGACGCCCGACTTCGACGAGGATCTCACGCATGCCCTTCGCATAGGCTTGCACATTGGCTTCGTCGGCGTCGGCAAAGACGGTGGCATTGAGGACGAGCAGAATGCCATCGAGCGGTTCGCGTGGCCTTTTGCGAATGAGCTCTTCACACAATGCTTGGAGCATGGCCGGATCGCGACGCGGACCCATGACGTGCGCTTCGGGTTCGATGAATACCGCCTCGTCCGCCATCCAATACGTGCAAAATGGAGTCGTCGATGCCGGCGGAAGAGGTCCATCGCCCGAAGACCACGTGACCATTTGCGATCGAATGGCAGTCGATCGGCCCGAACCGGGATCACCGACGACGAGATAAACGGGGACTTGGTAGGGAGGTTTCTTGTCGGGATGCTTGCGCGCGACGGCCGCGAGCATCGCGTCGATTTCTGCCGCAAACGGTCCGCCTTCGCCGCTCATCAGGACCCCCGCGAAAGCGCTGATACGAGCAGCGCCGCGCCGAAGAGGAGCATCAACAGAGCAATGCCGCGGCCCATCCACAAGGACCGATACCAAGGCACCTGGAACGCGATGGGTGTGACGGCCTCTTCGCGAACGGGACGAAGTGCTCCGGCGTGCCAGTCGCGATCCGGATCGACGCCCAAGATGCGTGCGATATCGATGCGCGTCTGCGTCGCGCCGTACTGGACCGCTCCAGGCAAACCGAAGCGACCGAGGAAGCCGAGGCCCAGCACGACGTAATACGTCGCCAAGACATTACGCGGGCCTTGCTTGACGCGATCGAGCCGCTGGTAGAACTCAACGCCGGCGTTCGTGGTGCTCCACCGCGTTGCCTGAAGCGAGTATTGTGACCAGAGCGGCCGCAGATCGGGAAAACCCATCGCGATTTCGTCGATGAGCGCCGCGATGGCAAACTGACCATCGTCGGCGGACACGACGGGAAGTGCGTCCGAGGCCTTCGAGATCTTCAGCTCGTTCAAGAGCGTATTTGCTTGGTGCAGCAAATGCTCTGGAGACGGACGGCGCGGTGATTGTCGCAACGCGCAGACCCAGAGCAGCACTTCTTCACCGTAGACACCTATCGACCGTTCCACGCTGGGCGCGGAGCATACCGGAGTCGCGGGGAAAGGAGAAAGGGATCTCCATGGCAGCATCGAAGGGCTATGCTGCCGGCGCCAAAGCGGGGCTTCTAAAAGCCCGAAATGCGTCGAAGGAGAGTCTCATGTCGGAAATCGAGAGCGTGATTGCGCGCGAGGTCCTCGACTCGCGGGGCAACCCCACGGTGGAAGTGGAAGTGTTCACGACCGAGGGTCACGGGCGTGCGGCTGTCCCAAGCGGGGCATCGACGGGCATGTACGAAGCGGTCGAGCTGCGTGACGGGGACAAGCGTCGGTACTTGGGCAAGGGCGTGCAGAAGGCCGTGCACAACGTGGAAACGCGGCTGGGGCCGGCGGTCGTCGGGATGGACGCACTCGACCAAGCAGAGATCGATCGCGTGCTGTGTGAAGCCGATGGATCACCGAACAAAGGAACGCTTGGAGCAAACGCGATCCTGGCGGTGTCGATGGCGGTCGCTCGCGCTGCAGCAGACACGGTGGATCTGCCGCTGTGGCGATACCTTGGAGGTGCAGCGGCGCGTGTTCTTCCGACGCCGCTCATGAACATCTTGAACGGCGGCGTGCACGCCGACAACGGCTTGGAAGTGCAAGAGTTCATGATCGTGCCACATGGCGGGGCGTCGTTTGCCGATGCGCTGCGCATGGGCGTCGAGGTGTTTCACACGCTGAAGTCGATCTTGAAGAAGGGCGGTCATGTCACGGCCGTGGGTGATGAGGGCGGGTTTGCCCCGCGGCTTGCAACGAACGAGTCGGCGCTCGTCGAAGTGATGCGCGCGATCGAAGCGGCTGGTTATCGGCCGGGCGAAGACATCAGCCTGGCGCTCGATTGCGCCATGAGCGAGTTCTTCGATGCCAAGAAGGGCATGTACACGTTCGACAAAGGACCGAAGTCGCCCGAAGAGCTCGTCGCGGTCTACGAGGATCTCGTGAAGCGCTATCCGATCGTGTCGATCGAAGACGGGTGCGCGGAGAACGACGACAAAGGGTGGAAACTCGTCTCAGAACGACTTGGCAAGAAAGTGCAGCTCGTGGGTGACGATCTTTTCGTGACCAACCCTGAACGTCTCGCGCGCGGCATGTCGCAAGGAATCGCCAACTCGATCTTGATCAAGCTGAACCAGATCGGAACGGTCACCGAGACGCTCGACTGCATCCGCACTGCAACCGAAGGTGGGTATCGATCGGTCATTTCGCATCGATCTGGGGAGACGGAAGACACGTTCATTGCGGACCTCGCGGTCGCGACGAATGCTGGGCAGATCAAGACGGGATCGGCATCGCGTTCGGATCGCGTAGCGAAGTACAACCAGCTCTTGCGGATCGCGTTCGAGCTTGGTTCGGGTCAAGTGTTCGCGGGTCGCAGCGTGTTCAAGCGCTGAAGGGATCGCGCACGTTCGAAACGAAAACGCCCTGGAATTTCCAGGGCGTTTTCGTTTGCTGGAGAATCAGCAGCAGCGACGAGAGTCGAGCTGCCTATCGAGAAATCACCAGCCGCCGCGGTCGCCACGATCACGATCGCGACCACCTCGACGATCGCGGCCACCGCCGCCACCGCCTCGGCCGCCGCCACCGCCGCCGCCTCGGCCGCCGCCGCCGCCGCGGCCGCCGCCGCCGCCACCGCCGCCGCCGTAGCCGCCACCGCCGCCACCGCCCATGCCGCCGCCGCCGCCGCCACGGAAGCCGCCGCCACCGCCGCCACCGCCGCCGGGCGTGCGCTCACGCGCTTCGTTGACGGTCAACGAACGGCCGTCGAGCGGCTTGCCATGAAGTGCATCAATTGCAGCTTGCGCTTCCTTGTCGCCCGCCACATCTACGAACCCGAACCCGCGTGATTGCCCGGTCACTCGATCGGTCATGACTTGGACAGCGAGCACCTCCACTCCTGCAGCTTGGAAAGCGCTGCGCACGCTGTCCTCCGTGGAGTGAAAGGCCAAATTGCCCACGTACAGTCGCTTGCTCATCCTCGAACCACCCGATGCACGCGCCTCTGCTTGACCATCCCCGGACGCGACCCGGGCCGTGCATCGGATCGCTTCGAGACCACAGACGAGCGACCGTCAGCCGATACAGTTCGAGCTTCCGCAAGCAGGGCGGGCTTTCCGGTACGACGACGAACGAGCCTAGGGCGATCGCAGGCTAACGCCCCACCCCAGTTTGCGCAAGTCGATTGGTTATGAGAGTCTGACAGACTTGCGCAAAAATTCAGGCTGGCGGGCAAGCCCGTGAGTTTTGCGGTCGAAACGCCAATCGGCACATGGCCAAATCTCGGCGACAACCCCGAGCCTCCCCATATCTCGACAATCGCGAGCAAAGCTGCCGCATGCGGCCAGCGTGAAAAAAATCACGCCCAAAGCCGCTCGCCCGTCCCAAACGGTGGGCGCGGGCCAAAGTTCGAACCGAAACGAGCGATGGACATGCTGACGCAGCGTTCGTCGTGGTATCGGGAATGCGGCGAGCTACGACAACGCGCTCGCTGCAAGAGGTCGTCATGCCGTTTCGCAACATCCTCGTCCCGATCGATTTCGACGAAACCTCCGATCATGCACTCGAACGAGCCGTGTCACTTGCAAGCACGCTCGGCGCGCGCGTCACGGTGCTGCACGTCTACGGCTTGCCCGTCTACAACTACCCCGATGGGTCGTACATCCCAACTCCGGAAGTCATCGAAAACGTCAAGAAAGGCGCTCGAGAACAGCTCGATGCCTTCGTGTCGAAAAGGCGCTCGGAAGGCGTGTCGGTAGCAGCGCTGCTTCGCGAAGGACGCACGGCGGACGAAGTTTGCGCCGCCGCAACCGACATGGGTGCCGATCTGATCGTGATGGGCACCCATGGCCGAGGTTTGATTGGACGAACTCTGCTCGGCAGCGTCGCTGAAGCCGTCTTGCGGCAAGCAACCGTCCCCGTGATGACCGTCCGCTCTGGCACCGAGTAACTTCGCTCGGTCACGCTCTGCCAGCGAGTGCATCGAGTGATCGCATGATCACGCGATCGCGCTCATCCCCGCGACAGCGCGCGAATCGCTTGCATGCGTGAATCTTTCTGATCAGCCGGCAAGAACACGCCGAGCGCTTGCTCGATCGACGGAAGTGCCCGGGCAAGCTCCGACGGGCTCATCGTTTCGGCGTTGACCCCAACGCGCGAACACGCTCGCTTGATCGTCCCGCGCGCAAACACCTCGGAAAGTCCGCTGGCGGCGATGACTTTGTCGTAGAGGGTTACCGGCGGGCTCATGTTCGGATGGCAATACCGCGCGATCGAGACTTCGTGCCGAACGAACGCGTAGCGATGCCCGATATCGGATCGTTGCTATCCCGTCGCCCAGGCAAAACGCGTTCGACCAATGCAGCCAAAACCTGCGTGGATCCAGCTACTGGCCACATTGACCAGCCCGATTCAAGTATCAGAACCGTCGCGGCATAGCAAGAACGCAACCGCGTCTTCGATTCTCATGTAATTCGCATCAGTATCACGCCACAATTTTGCGAACACTCTCCAGCCCCAAGATGGCGGACACGATGCTCAGCGGCTATCGCGGCTCTCGTCGCTTCGTTTCGCTCGGGCATGGATGCCTGCGAGCACCCGTTCGGCGTCACGAATGCGCGCGTCACGTGCAGCGACCTGCGCCCGAAGCTGCCGAACTTCTTCGTTCCACCGTGCGATATCGGCTTGTTGACTGATCATCCGTGCTTCGGCGTCGGGTTTGACCTTGCCGAAGTAAATGCCCATCGTCGTGACGAACAGCAGCACCGGGCCGATGATCCCGACTCGCACGGCTTGCGCGAGACGCCTTTTCTGCACGTCCGCATTGATCGCAGCAAGCGCGCGTTCGTGCTCGAGCGCGATGCGCGAAGCTTCGATGCGTGCCGCCATTTCCGCCTCGGCTCGCACGCGCTCGATGGCCACGACATAGGCCGCTTCAGCCTGCATCCGTTCGGCACGGCGCTCGGCATCTTCGCGGGCTTTGCGTTCGGCATCTGCGCGCGTCCGTGCAAGCGCTGCGTCAATGGCGCAGCGTCTGGCTTCCTCGAAAACACGTTCGGTTTCTTCCTCGTGAGCGGACTTTTTTTCGCTGCCCGACAGATGCCTCAACGAAAAAAGGAGGGGGCCTTGCTGCATCGTGGCCATCGGCGACGACTCCTTGCTGTCCAAAGGCGAATCGCGACAGAACGAGCCCTGCCCCTGCCGCGTCGACCTGCCTTGGATGCACTTGCCGCCGCGGCCTTGGGTCGCGTCGTCAGCCCAGATCGCGCCGCGCCGCGTGCTACCCTCAGAAGATGGATGGCTTCATCGATTCCAACGCAAGCCGTGGCCGTGCGTCGCGACGCGCCACACTGCTCCTGGCACTCTCGCTCACCGCCGGATCGTTCGGATGTTCGTCGGTCATCAGCGAATACGACGTCGACGCCGACTTCACCGTGTCCCCCAAGGTCGATGGCACGTTCTTCTGGTGGAACGAAATCACCCTGGAGAGCGACGTGAACTCGTACGGAAGCGCTCGCCTCGGCTTCGTGCGTCTCGATGCTGCCCCTCCCGCCGAAGACCTCACGTTCCTGTCGTCCGTTTTCGGTGAAGCCGTAACCAGCAAAGAACGCACGCCCATCGTGAAGCAGGACGGTTTTCCCAAGAACGAACCCAACGTGATCCTCGACCTTCTCCACGAAGGGGACGTCCGCCCGTTTTTCGAAGACGGGCACAAGGTGCGCATCGAGTGGACTGGAAAGACCAATCCATCGTTCTTGGCGTGGCCTCCGGGTGGCATCAAAATCGCCGTCAAAGCACGGCTCATCCTCGACGAGTGAACACACGGACAAACTTCCGCCGTTGCTCCAGCAGCGAGCTACCGAGGGTTTCTGAACGCAGAGAGAGTTCTGTTGCGATCGATCGGAGTGCGAGGCGCCGTTAGCGCCGCGATCGGTGCAATTGCGCTCGTCATCGTCGCAGCCGTGCTCGTTGGTCGACGACAACCTGCGCTACCTCCGCCCGAGCTACCCCAGACGACAGACGCGCTTCCCTTTCCGCCCGTAATTGCTCGACGCACCTTCGACACGACGCTGGACGTGTCCACCTTTCAACGTGGAAACATCCACGCGCACAGCTCGTGGAGCGACGGCGATCGCCCTCCCCGCGACGTCTACATTTGGTATCGCAACCACGGCTTCGCGTTCGTGGCGATCACGGATCACAACTCGCGCACCAGCCCGCAGACGTTCAAAGCACTCGAGAAAAAGTCGTTCGTCATCATTGCCGGTGAAGAACTGACGATGAGCGTCGCGAACAAGCGCGTTCACGTCAACGGTTTGTGTACGAAGAAAACCATCGGCGGAGGCAGACAACCCTCCATCCGCGCCGCGCTCGTGCACGCCATCGAACACGTGCATGCCCAAGGCGGCGTCGCTCTCATCAACCACCCGAACTTCGATTGGGCTCTTACTGCCGATGACATCCGCAACGCCAAAGGCGCCGAGCTGATCGAAATTTACAGCAGCCATCCGCATGTGAACTCCGAAGGCGATGCACAGCGCCCATCACACGAAGCCATGTGGGACGCGCTGCTTGATCAGGGCGAAGACATCGGAGGCGTCGCCGTCGACGATGCGCACTACTTCAACGCGGACAAACCCAACACGTCCAACCCCGCCAAACCGGGTCTCGGATGGGTCGAAGTGTTTGCCTCGAGGCTCGATCGCAACGTGATTTGCGAGGCCTTGCGCAACAAGCAGCTTTATTCGTCATCGGGAGCGACCCTTTCGCGCATTCGTGTCACGGCCGATGCGCTCAGCGTGTGGCCGAAAGACCAAGGCGCGACGGTCGAGTTCATCGGGGATGGCGGCAAGGTGTTCGAGAAAAAGGAACGCAGCGCCGATGGGGAAACGACGTATCAACTTCGCGGGACCGAACGGTACGTGCGGGCGAGGATCACGTTGCCTGACGGCAAAAAGGCTTGGACGCAGGCGTATCGAACGAATGTGGCAACAAACTGATTGGGGAGCCAACGATTAGGAGCGCGGCGGCCCTTTTCGGCGTGCGAGCAAGATCTCGGCTGCCGTGAGCGGTCTTGGTGCCGGCGCGGTTGGGTTTGCCTGGGGCGCGGTTGCCGTCGCATGCGTGGACGTCGCGGATGACGCGCGCATGCCGTGCGCCGCGCCGCTTGGAATACGCGGGGCATTTGCAGGAACGCGATGCGGCGCGGGAGCATTCGCGTGCGACGACACGGCAGGCTGCGTGATGGGACGCGCTTCCACGGCCCGCTCACGCGCAGCTCGCTCCTTGGCCTGAAGCAGTGCTCCGACCACGGCATCGGGCGACCGCGCATCGACGGCGTCGGCTTCTACGTGACGAGGCTTCAGCGCTGCACGCGTTCGTCGCACGAAGTCGAGGACGGGTTCCGGAATGGCAAACCTGCGCGCAGCAACCGCAAAGAGCAGGAAAAACCCGGCGCACACGATGAGCAGCGACGTGATGTCTTGGTACGCAAATCGTCGCGACGCGCGATCGCCAAAAATGCCCGCAAGCGTGTCGCGCCGCTTTCCTCCCGTCATGTCCGCGATGCGACCGAGCAGCGCGCGATCGCTCCCCGTGGGTCGCAGTTCTTCCCCCGCCGTCAGGGCCGCGCCGGCCGTTCCCACGACGTCTCCCGACTGCTCGTCCTTCGCAATCGCGATGTACGTACCGGGACGCGACAAACCAATCGAAGCTGCATACGCGCCGGCGCCCGTCGCTTCGAGCGCCGTTTCGCGGGAAAAACCCTCCGGCCCCGCGACGCGCACCATGAGCCGCCGGAACGACTGCGCTCGGCCGTCGTCTCCCACGACCGTCGCACGCACGTGGAGCTCTCCTCCCGACGCATCGGCTTCGACGCGCACTCGCCCGTCTTCACCCTTGCGCGTGATGTCGCGGCCAAGCTGCGCAACGAGCCTTGCCGCACCACTCCATTCGGTCCAGCGAACGCCCCAGCGATCCTTCAGATCGCTCGTGAACGCCGCCGATCGACCGACGCCCGCCGACCAAACCGAAAGAACCGGATCGCCATCGGGCCCCGTGAGAAGCACGCTCGCTCGACCCTTGGGGATTGTCACGACGTACCCGAGCAGCGCCGGAGCTTCGTCGAAAGGCACGCCTGCAACGACCGACGAGGGAGCCGCACGACCGACTCGAAATTCCTTTTCGACCACCGCGCTTCGCGCTGCGAGGATCGTTTCTTGCGTGAACACCGCAGGCAAACGATTGGCGTCCTCGATGAGGTAAAACCTTCCACCACCAAGCCGCGAGAGCATTTCGAGCTCGGGCACGTCGCTACCATTGCCCAGCGCCACGATGCTCGTCGTGATGCCCCCACGAAGCGCGTTCGACACCATCGTGCGACATGGGCCCATCTGCTCCGCGTCCGATCCATCCGCGAAGAGCAGCATGTGCTTCAGGTTCACGTTTTCTTTGGCCAGCGCCGCGTAACCAGCCTCGAGCGTGATGTCGACGTAGATGCCGCCTCCACCCGGACCTACCGCGCGAATCGCGCGATCGATCGCCGACTTGTCCGTCACGGGCGCGAGCGGAACGGTCCACTTCACCGACGTGTCGACGTGCTCCACGCCAAGCCTGTCACCAGGCCCGAGGAGCGCTGCGCTGCGCGCCGCCGCTTCGTTCGCAAGCTCCAGTTTCGTGTGAGCTCCAGCCGATGCCGCCATCGACCCCGAAATGTCGATGCCGATCACTTCGGCCAAACTGCCACGCCGGCGATCTTGTTTGAGGTCAAATGAAACGGGGGAAATCTCTTCGATGGGCGTGCGTGCATAACCCCCAGGACCCATGCTGCGATCGCCGCCCATGAGCAGCAGCCCGCCGCCGAGATCTCGCACGTAACTTGCGATGGCTTCCATCTGCCCCGGCGACAGATCCGACGCGCGCACGTCACCCATCACGAGCAAGTCGAAGCCCACGAGTCCCGCCAGATCATGAGGCACGCTGCTCGTGCTGCCTTCGGTGACACGAAACGCAGCGTTTTCCAGCGCCCGAGCGACGAATGCCGTCTTGCCCTGGTCACCATCGATCACGAGCGCCGCGGCTTGTCCACGCACACGCATGAACGCGCTGCCCGCGTTGTCTTCCGGCGACTGATCGAGCGCTGGATCGGCAGCCGTGATCTCCACGTCGTACCGGTGAAACCCTGGCCCGGGCGCCTTTTCGCGAATGCGCAGCACATCCTCGCCAGCGGCGATTTTCGCGCCCGCCTTCGCAATGAGATCGCCGTCCCGGAAGAGCCGCACCTCGATCGCCGCAGCACTCGGTGATGACGTCACGAGCCGCAAATCGATGGGCTCACCCTCGTCCGCTCGCGTGGGCGCGCGAAGAGCCACCACACGAATGTCGGGGATCGATCGCTGTTCGAGCGTCACGACATCGACCGGAATTTCCGCTGCAACGGCTGCGGCTGCGGCGGACATCGTATCGCCGCGCGTTGCAACGCCGTCCGACAAGAGAACGATGCGCGCAGCACTGTCGGCAGGGACTTCCGCGAGCCCTCGACGAATGGCCGCACCGAGATCCGTTCCATCGCGACCAACGCTGACTCGCTGCGGTGCGGGCAAGTCGGACTTCGGCCGCGGAGGATCTTCCGTCGCAGCGTCCGCGCCGAAGATGATCGTCCCAATGCGGTCTTCGTCGCGCATGCCGAGCTCCGCAACGGTGAGCTCTTGCTTGATGCGTTGTTCGGCGTTCGGAACGAGATCGATCGACCGACTGCGGTCGATCGCCACGAGCACCGTGAGCCTATCGAGCGGCCGTCCAAGCTCGGGTCCCGCAGCAGCGAGTGCCGCGACAAACGCTGCGAGCTGCGCGAGCGCATCGGTGAGGCGCGTGCGCCATGGTCCCTGATTGGCAAAGCCCGTACCCAAACGAAGCGCGATGAACGCCATGGCCGCAATGCACACGAGCGTCATCCAGGGCCGTGCAAGCCGCAGGTAACCGCCCGGCACGAGCGTCGTCCAGACAAGGCCGATGTACAGCGCGGGCAACGCGCCAAGAATCATGGCGACGAGCAGCACGGGGCGGCGCCGCAAGCCTGCCGTCAGAATCACCCATCGAAAGAGCACGACGACGGCGATCACGCCAAGGGCGACCGCGACAAACGGCAAGTAGGGACGAACTTCGGTGGGAATCAGGCCGCCCTCCTTTCGGGTGCAGGAGGTTTGCGCGGCATCGAAGGCTCGATGTTCGCTTGCCTGGGCCTACGCGTCACGTACCAAACATCCGCCAAGACAAACCCGAGCGCGCAAAGGGCAAGGACCCAGGTCCATTCGTTGTGCGCATCCGGTTCGTCTGCGGCCGCTCGAACTTCCACGTTCCCGCTTTGCACAGGGCCAGCCGTCGTGATCGCGGCGGTGACGTTGCTCTCCAGTGCGCTCGTGAGGTTTGCCGGGACAATCAGCGATCCTGCTTCGGGACCCGTCCACGCAAACTTGTACAAACCCACCTTCGACGTCTCCGGCACGACCGCGAGCCCCGCACGAATCGACACGTCGAGTTTGTCCCCCGTGGGCCCGACGACTTCGACGTCTTTCGCCGATGCAGGCAGACGAACGCGGAGCGGTTCCCCCGCACGAGCAGGCCCGGTCACGCCAAACGCGCGATGAACACGCGCCTGTTCGAGCAAGTTGCGCATGAACAAAACGAAGCTTGCCTTGAGCGGCCAATCGCTATCACCCACGTCGAATCCAAGCAGCGTCGCCGTGCGCGAGGGCGTGGAAATGTCGGTCGCGATGGTTCCTTCTTGCGTACGAATCAGCTCTTGCGTGGGGCCTTCCGGAGCAAGCGCGGTGGCCCGCGCAATGCTGACTCCATCGAGCGACAAGAATCGCATGCGCGGGTCGCCGCTCTCCCACGACGTGATGGCGGGATGTTCGAGCGTTCGGCCAACGAGCGTTCCGAAACAAGGTCCGGGAGGAGGAGCGAGGACGAGCAAATCGCCGCCCGGAATGACGGAAGGACACGCGCCCTCGACGACGACGAAAGCGTCCATTTCCACGACGCCCGGATTCGTCAGCTCCGTGAGCGCAACCTTTTTGAGCGTCGTGGCAGGATCACTCACGATCGCTCGTTCGATCCAGGGCGATACTTTTTCGGGATCCGGACCCGCATACACGACGGGAAGTTTGTCCCCGGCGGGCACGCGAGCATACGCCATGTCGTCGACCTCCATCTTGTCGTGCGGCGCGATGTCGAAGATGAGCCCGCGTCGGTAATCGCCGGGAGCCGGCAAAAAATCCAGCACCACGGGCTGACGTTCGCCCGGACCAACCAGGATCTTGCGCGAAGCGAGTACGTCGGAGGCGTTGTCTTCGCGCATCGTCACGTAAAGCTCGCGCGGAGACGCACCGAAGTTCGCCACGACGAGGAACGCTTGGACTTGCTCGCGCTTCAACGTCGGTTCGATCCCCGATCGCACGTCCACGCGCACGATCCCGGCATTTTCGACGGGCGTACCAACGGTGATCACTTCGACCGGCAACGACACGCCGTTCAGCGCCGCTGGCGATGCGAGGTTGCCATCGGTCACGATCACGATGCGTCGCGATCCACCGAGCTGCTTCAGGCGATCGACCGCAAGTGCGATAGCGGCGCCAAGGTCTCCTTCGACGTCGTAGGCGCGCACGGTATCGAGCGCGGCTTTGAGGCGCACGACGTCTCGGTCGAGCGGTGTGACGACGCGAGCTTCGCGCCCAGCTTCGAGGAGCATGGCGTCACTGCCGGGCGACATCGCAGATAGAATGTCTTTGGCTACGCGCCGCGCGATTTCGATACGCGTGGCGGGTTTGTCATCCAAAACGTTTTCCGCCGACATCGACGCGCTCGCATCGATGATGATGGCCACGTGATCGCCCATGATCGCGCGCCCTCGCGTCGCAGGTCGTGCGAGGGCGAGACCAAGTAGCAAGAGGGCCAATGCTTGGAGCACGAGCGGCACTTGGGTGATGAGTTTTTTCCACGGCGAGCGAGCAATGAGATCTCGCTTGGCCGAAGCCCAAAGCCATGTCGATGCGACGCGCAGTCGTTTGCGACGAACCTTCAGGATGTAGAGCAGGATGAGCGGAGCGAGCAGTCCAAGCAGCGCAAGGCCTTTGGGCGCGAGCAAGTCGAGTGGTGCCCCCGAGCTCGACGCGGACGCAAAAAGCGACGCTTCGGAAAGGTTTGTCGGGGCCGCGATCGACGCGTCGAAACGTTCGAGGCTCATTCAGTCGATGCTCCTCGATACGATTCGACGAACGACACCTTCGAGCGGTTCGTCCGTACGAGCGCGCACGTAGGTGGCTCGATGACGGCGCGCAACTTGTCGCAATTCTTCGCAAAGACCGGCAAATCGCAGGGCGTAGGCTTCGAGCGCTTCGGCGTCCATCGTCACTTCCACGATTGCTCCTGACTCGGCATCCTCGAGCGCCCAATCGCCATCGTAAACCGGTTCTATTTCTTCGGGAGCGACGACTTGAACGAGGGACACATCGTGACCGGCGGCCACGGCGCGGCTGATTGCGGTCACGAGTGGGCCACCGTCGAAAAAATCGGAAACGACGAGCATCATGCCTGGGCGCTTGCTTTTTCGAACGATCGTATCGATCGCTCGAGACAAGTCCGTTCCACCACGCGGGGTAATGGCGGCGAGGGCGCGAAGTAGCCCCAAGAGGCCATTTCGACCGCGCACGGGCGTTTCTTCTCGCACGATGCCTTCGCCGGCCGCAACGACTTGCGCGCGTTCCGACGACGCAAGCGCCATGTATCCGAACGCGGCTGCCAAACGACTTGCTGCTTCGAACTTCGGTGGCGTTCCGAAATCGAGCGACGCGGAAGCATCGACGACGATGCGGAGGATGACGTCTTCTTCGGCGCGAAAGAGTTTCAGGACGGGTTCGTCCGTGCGCGCATAGGCGGCCCAATCGATGCGGCGCAAGTCATCGCCGGGACTGTACGGGCGATGTTCTTGGAATTCCGCGGAGCCTCCGCGGCGTCGTGCGGTGTGTTCGCCCGAAGCTCCCGATCGTGCGCGCACTTCGAGCCTTCGCCGAAGGACTTCGAGCTCACGGACGAACTTGGGATCGAGAAGCTTGGAAGCGAGCTCCGAGCGTGCCTCTTGCATCGACGGGTACTTTTGGCCCAGGGGAGCGCCGGCGTCGAGATCCGACGAACGAGTCGCGTTCCGATTTCGTCACGGGTCGGTTACATTTCATTTCCGAGCATTCAACAGACAATACGAATGGCTTGTTCGAACCCCAGGAATCGCCAGCCGAATTCGTTGCAATGGTTTTTCCTACGCATTGGTAAATGATCAATGCGATGACGAATTCATGTGGCCATTGACGTGAGCAATTCCATGCGCGCACCGAGCGGTGCAGCACGCGCACATGTCGCATTCCATATGGTTTCCGAAAGACAAACCAAATGGAGTAGGCCGTGGGAAAGCGTGCGCTGCTACTTCTTTTCCGGAGCAGCCGGCGCGCCATGCGCTCCGCCATGCCCCATGTCCGCCACGCCTTCCGGATCCAGCTTGATTCCCTTGCGCGTCGTCTTCGTCAACGGCCCTTCGAATGCCTTGCCGTCCTTGTCGACCAGCTCGACCGTGACTTCGTAATCGCCTTTCGGAAGATGCTTTGCGATTTTCGGCGCCCAAGTCGTGAATTCACCCGTGAGCGGTGCCTCGAGGCCCCCACCCGTGATCGAGTATTTCACCTTTTCGCCGTTGTCGAGCTTCGTGCCGAACAAGTAGAAATCGAGCAGCAGCTCCTGCGCCATCGACCCCTTGTTCTCACCTTTGGGACGGCTGTAAACCAAGTGCGGCTTTTTCGGATCGAATGCAGCTTTGCCCTTCTTGCCCACCCAAAACGTCACGAGCGCCTGCGCCCCGGCACCCTTGACCGATTCATGCGTCGCTCGGCTCGCAAATGCCACGAGCGTGTGTTCGCCTTCGGCAAGCTCGGTGCCCATCAAAAGCTCGGAAAGCTTCACGGGCTTCGCCGTGTCGTAAATGGGCTTGTAGGGAAGCCCATCGAGAATCAAATGCACGTGAGGGCCGCCTTCGACCGTCGCCCAATCCTTGACGTCGAGCTTCACTTCGAAGTCTTTGGCTTTGGCCAAATCACCCACCGATGCGTCATTCTTCGGGGACGTGATTTTGACCGACGGCAGCGGTGTCGGGTCGTCGCTCGGCTTCATGTCTTCGACGACCGGAGGTGGCGCCTTTTTTTCCGCCGGCGGAGGTGTCGCGGCCACGGCCGAATCTGCCGGAGGTGTCGTGGTCGCGACCGGTGTCTTTGTATCCGGCGTCGATTCGCCACCGCAGGCAGCCACGCCAGCACCCAATGCAAGCACGACGAAAAACGCTTGTCCTGTTCTCATGAGTCGCCTCATAACGCAACGTCATGTGCGTGTCGAGAGGGATTTGTCGGTGCATAGCGCAACGCGATGCATATCGGGCGTGCGCGTGGTTTCATTTGCGCTTGCGCCGCTGCTCGGGCACGCGCGCCAAAAAATCCGGGGCATCTGCGGCCGCCCAAGCAACCGTTGCCACAGCCGCTACGATTTGGTCGAGGTCCTCCTTCGTGACCTGCGCCAATGTGTCGTTGGCCGTGTGATGAACGTCGAAATATTTCGTCGCATCTTGCTGCAAATCGGCCATGGGCACGCCGAACGGCCTTAGCGGAATCAAATCCGCACCACCACTCGCAGGATCTTGCTCGTAGGTAATCCCGAGCGGCGCGACGAGGCCTGCAATGCGAGAAAAGATCGTAGATGCGCTGTCGGCCCCCAAAAACCTCAATGCATGCACTCGTCCGGATCCCAAATCGATTTCGACCGCGAGCTGATGCGCATCGATTTCGGCTGCATGGTCCACCGCATACGTCTTGGCCCCGCGAAGCCCATTTTCTTCGTTTGCAAAGAGCACCACCCGCACCGTGCGCCTCGGACGCGTGGGGAGCGTCGTCATGAGCCGCGCGGCTTCGATGATTGCCGCACAGCCCGCACCATCATCGACGGCACCCACGCCGGTGTCCCACGAATCGAGATGCGCACCCAAAAGTACGATTTCGTTGGGTTTTTCCCGGCCAACAACCTCCCCCACGACGTTCGCGCTCTCCGCATCCGGAAATGTTTTGCTGGCAAGCGATAACGCCATTCGCACGGGTTTGCCCGCAGAAACCAATCGCTCGAGAAGCTCGGCGTCCGGCACCGCAAGCGCCGCAGCAGGAATCTCCGGCACGCCCTTTTCGTACCTCATGCCCCCCGTGTGCGGAAATCGATCGTGATCCGTACCCACGGAACGAATGACCACCGCAATGGCACCTTTTTTCGCCGCCGCAATCGCCCCATACGCTCGAATCGGCCCTACTCGACCATAATCTTCACCCGTATTCGATCGCTTCATGCGCGTCGAGTAAAAGACGATTTTGCCTTTGACCTTCGATTCCTCGATTTTTTCCAGCGCCTCCATCGAATCGACCATGACGACTTCGGCTTCGATTCCTTTGCCTTTGGTCGATACGCTTCCTCCGAGCGCCGTCAGCACCAATGTATGCGACGAGGGAGACACGATTTTCCCGCTCTCCGCGCCTCGTTCCCAATGCGGAACCATCACCTTTTCGGCCCGGACGTTTTGCAGCCCGAGCTCCTTCATCGTGCGCACGCCCCACGCGACCGCTGCTTTGTCCCCCTTTGACCCGGACAAACGCGATCCTGCTTCGTCCACGAGCGATCGCACGAGGTCGTACGCACGCGACTCGGTGCGCGCGAGCGTCTGAAGTTTGTCCGTTATGGGATCGCTTGGCGCTTGGGGTTTGTCCGCGGAAGGGTCGGCGTTGGGCGAGCTTCCCGTCATCGCTGCGGGCTGCGGCGCATTGCTTGCCGCAGCACATGGCGGACATGGCGCACATGAAGACGCGCGAGGTTGCGCAGTGGGCGCCGAGCACGACACGAGAGCGAGGGCGGTGAGAAGAAACGGTGAACGAAGTTGCATCGCGCCGTCGAGTTTGGCGCAAATCGCGGCGGATTCCAACGTGCGTCGGGACAAAATACACTTGGCGCAGCGCATGCAGAACTGCGCAAGGTCACCGGTTTCCCGGTTCGAGCTGGCAGATTAGGCGTGCGCGTCCGCTTGAACGCTTCGTTCGAAAGCTTCCGCAGATGTCGCGGTTGCCGCCAAGACGAGCCATCGTTCGAGCGCTTCGATGTCCTTGGTGGTCACGATGCGCTGGTACACGTCCGTGGCCACGACAAACTTGCGCGCATCGAGCACGCTGCGGAGTGATCGCGCGTGTGCGCGAGCTGCGGCCAATTGATGAACCCATCCATCGCAGAACGACTTGAACTTCTCCTTGTCGAACAGCGCTGCGACGGGAATTCGTTTGAGCTCATACTTATCGAGCTCCGGCACGAGCGGCACGTCGGTGCCATGGCGATACACGACGGGGGCTGCGTCCGGCGTAACGATCTCGATCTCTCGGCGCTCCGCGTGCACGAGCCAAATGCAAGGCCAGTCGTGTTCGAGGTACAGCTTGACCTTTTCCTCGAGCTGCTTTTTCGACTGCGTCGCACGAATCTCGACGGCGACGATTGGGATCCCCTGGAAGGGCCCGTCCTTCAGCCGCTTTACGGAGCGCGCCAGCACGACATCCGGAGCGCGTATCGACAACGTCTCGTCAGGATCGATGAGCTCGCAATAGACGTCACCCATGACGTCATGACCGTCTCGCGCATGCGTGCGAAACAGCGTTCCAAGCAAAAACATGAGGATCGAGTGGATACCGTTGCTGCTCATCTGCCGAACCAGCTCTCCGCGATGAAGCTCCCAAGGACTGCCGTCGTAACAATCGGCACGCGTACCGAGCGGCCTGCCATTCGGCCCGAGATCGCGCAGCTCGATCGGTCCAGTGCTCCGCGGAATGTGCGTGTGCAGCACGGTCATGCGTTCGAAGTTAGCACGCGACGGAGGGCAAGGAAAGTGGGTAGTGACAAACTTTTGTGCTTCGCAGCGCAGCGGATTCAACAAGCTAAGCCAATTCGTTGGAACACCAAGTGTTTGTCTCAACCGGCAGCTCCCTCCATTGCATTGCACGAGCGCCATTGACCTCGTGCGTCAAAACGGTTGACGCGCGAAGGCATTTTCGTTACGCTTCTTATCGAGGTTCCCCATGCAAACCGTTGCCAGCCGCCCCGCGATCAAGCCTCGCAATCCGGACCTCGTTTTCGACGAGACCATCCCCAAGCACTGGTTCGCCGATAGCATGCTCGCCAGCCACATGGTCAATGGCGTAAATTTGCTTTTCCCTGCAGGCGAACGGTTTTTCGTCCGCAGCGTTCATCATTACTTGGACAAACTCGAAGACCCCGAGCTGAAAAAGCAAGTGCGCGGATTCTTTGGCCAAGAAGGCCGTCACGCCCGCGCGCACGAAGATTTTTTCGCATGCATGGAAGCGCAAGGGTACGAGATTCGTGAATTTCTGCGGCTATACGAGAAAATCGGTTATGAGTACATCGAGCCGAACGCCCCGGCCGCATTTCGCCTCGCGACGACCGCCGCATTGGAACATTACACGGCGGCGCTTGCTCACAGCGCTTTGCGCTACAAGCTGCTCGACAAGGCGCACCCTGCATTACGCGACTTGCTCAATTGGCATGCGTCTGAAGAAATCGAGCACCGCGCGGTCGCCTTCGACGTGCTGAACAAGGTTGCTCCTGGTTATGGCTTGCGTATGGCAGGGTTTGCCATGGCCACATTGCTGCTCGGGGCATTTTGGGCAGCGGCCATGATTACGCTGATTCGGCAAGACACGCGGGGGCAGTCCACGAACTTCAGCGCCGATTTCGCGAAATTCAAAACGATTGGCGTCCGCCCTCGCAGGCTGTTTCGCATGGTCAAGGCATACCTGCGACCCGATTTCCATCCTTTGCAGATGGACGACATGGACGAGCTCGCTCGAGAATGGCTTGCTCAAAAAGGAATGGCCTAACTACATCGTTTAGGCGCATTCACAGCGTGACGTAGAAAAACGCAATACACATTTCGTCTTCGGTGCCTTCGCCGAACGTCGTGACGGCATCGCGTCCGGTGGTATCGTAGCCGCAGGTCAGCTTGACCAAATCGCCGCCGCTTGCCTTGAGGGGCGTTTCGTACATCGAGAACGATTGCCAGTGGAAATCCCAGTTGGTCACGTCGATCAGGCACTGCGATTGCCCACCCGATTGCGTCGTGACGCGCATCGTTTTTCCAGCGCCGTGCATGTGCGGCGCGACGCCCCAAATGGTCACGGTTGGCACCTGCGAAGGGATCGTCTCTTCATGGGAAACCTCGACCAGAGGTTGTCCGGGAGGCAAAAAGATATTGCTGGTGCCCACTTGGGAAATGGTCGCCTCCTTGTCGACTTTGTCTACGAGATTGACTTTGATCTTGGTTTGATCCGGGAGCGCGCCGCTCGCCAAGTTGTAATGAACTTGCATGACGATTTTGCGGCCGCCAGGAACTCGCAATCCCGTACCCGCGGGAAATCGAGTCGGACCACCGCCCGGCGCCCAGCCGACGGTAAATCGACTGGCAACCTCGGCGCCTCCGAAACATCGGTATCCGGGGGTCGGATCTTGGGCATCGAGCGCCTCGGCCTGAGTCTGCGCAGCGTCTGAATCGAGCGTGTACGCAATCACGTGATGCACGACGCGTGCGTCGCCAGGCAGCACTTCGAATCCGGTGAGGAACTTGTCCGTCGCGGTTTGCGCGTCGACGAGGAAACATCGGTAATCGTCTGCAAGTTTGGCGTCCGGCGTATACGCGACGCCCATGTCCCACGTTGCATTCGCTTCGGTCAAACCTTGCGGCGGCGCAGGAGGCGAAGGTGCTTTGGCCAAGTCGCCGGAGGGCGCTCCGGCATCCGCCCACGCAGCAAGGATGGCGATTTCTTCAGGCGTGAGCCACCGAGCATCCTGGAATGTATTGCAATGGCCGCAGTTGTTCGGATTGAATGGGGGCATTTCGCGCGCGGTCGTGCGATCCTTGATGAGGCCCGCGAGCAGCTTGGTTTCTTCGTACGTGAGCAGTGTAAATGGCGCAATGCCACCATCACGATGGCAATTGGCGCAATTTTTCATGATGATGGGTGCAACGACTTCGGCATATGTCGGCGTCGAATCGACGGTCGCTTCGACACCGCACATGGGATCGACGACGCTTGCGGTGCCGGCGCCGGATCCGCCGCCGCCACTGGAATTGACGGGGTCATCTTTTACATTGCCGGTTTCGCAGGCAACGGCCGCGAAAATGAATAGGCCACAAGTTACGTGTAACGTGAAGGATGTGCTTCGCATGAGGGTGAGACACGCGAAGGGGCGGGAGGGTAAAAATGTGTTCTCAGAAATCGGATAAGGCTGATTCCGAGAACTTTGTGCTCACTGCTTCGCCCCCAAGTACCCCACGGCCTCGGCCACCTGAATGTCCGTCATCGTATGCCCCGTATACGCGTGCCCCAGCGATATCGACGGCCAGCGCATGCGCTGAAGCAGCTTCACCAATTCCTCCTGCTTGTCATGCGATGGATCCCTCGCACCCCAGGCCACCGCAATGGGCACCCTGTTCTTCGTCTTTTTCCCCTCGTATTCGTGATACGGCGCACCCGACCCGCCGGCAAACAACGCATACCCATTCACGTCGATCCGCCCGCGCATCGCGAGCGACGTCGCGTAATAGGCGCCATTCGAAAACCCGAATACGTACGTCCTTTCGAAGGGCGCACCGAACTTTTGTTCGAGCGCGCCTTTGGCCGTCATCCATTCGGCTATCAACGCCTTTTCAAACTTGGCACGAGTATCCATGTTCGTCGGCCATGCCCACCAATGCTCGGTCCCCGTCGGCCCAATGCCTTTTCGACCGCGCGGCATGATCACCGTAAACCCGTAGGCGGCACCCGCTTTGGCCGCCATTCGCTGCTGATTCCACTGCGATGTCGTGTCCGGCTGGATCACGCCATGCAAATGAATGATCAGCGTCCGCGGACCCGCCGAAGGTTGGTCCGGTATAAACGCACATACCTCGTTTGGTAGCGTCAAAAGCTCCGGAGCACACCACCTTCGTTCCGCTTTCACGTCGTTTGGCGTCGTCGTAGCTTCGGCGACGGACGGATCGGCCAATACGAGCGCCGGGCGCACGAAAAGCGCCCCCACCGTGAGGAGTACCCATGAAATACGCACGAAAAGAAGCGTAACACGCCGACTGATCCAAAGTAAATTTTTTGGCATCCATCGGCGCGCCAAACGGTGAACGACATCTGCTATCATCGCGTCGATGAACACCCCGTCGCTCGAAACGGAAGCGGATGTTCGAGTGCGACAGACGCGCATCTTGCAGGCGCTCGCAACGCGCATGTCTCGAGGCGAAGAGCTTCTGCCCGCCGATCTGATGTCCCGCGTCGCCGAAGAGCTGGAGCTACGCATCGATGAAGAAGCCGTGGCTGCGGCATGGGCCGAACAAGGCACGCGACCGCCTCGTCCGTGGCGCGGGGAAACCGCTCGGGCAAGTCGGCGGGCACGAGGGCGCGACGTGCGTGAAATGTGGATGCTCGAGCGAGCCGAACGAGACCTCGACAAGCTCGATGCTGCGACGCGTGAAGAGATTGCGCTCGAAATCGACGCATTGGCGTTCGATCCAGCACCACGCGGGTCGTCCGCATTACATCGTCGCAAAGACGATCACATGCAGCTTCGGATAGACGCGCGGCGATTGCTTTACAAAGTGCAGCCGCATTCCATTGTGGTCGTGGCGGTGACGAGTGAAAGCGATCCTTGATAAGGCCGGTATATCACCCGTATAACAAATACTCGAGCAGCGCCGCCTCGTCCGTCATGACCATGCACGCCCTTCCGTCTTGCATGACCAATCGCCTGATTTGCAGCGCCCCCACCGAGCTTCTCACGAGAATACCAACGCGGACAAACCCTTCGTAGAGCCGAGGACGCAGTTTGGCCATGCGCTCCTCGAACGCGGGATCGTTCCTTCCTTGAACCGCGCGCAAATCACTGAACAACACGCGGCCATCTCGACCAATGGAGTCGAGCGTGCGAATCATCTCTGCGACGCATCGCTCGAGCGCGTCGAGGGATTGGAATTGTAGGTCCGATCGAACCATTCGAACGAGTGGCCCTCTCGGATCCATGGAGATCGTCGTATACTCGCTACGAAAAACCTCGATGGCCGCCATGCGTTCCTCGAAAACGAATCAAACGGACGGGCGGCTACGCGTGAGGCGCGCCGTCGATTCGAGTCCCTCGGCACGAGCCGCTTCGCTCACGGCCGCAACGACCGCTTCGTGCACGTTGCGCAATAGCGGCGAAGGCACCACTTCGCCCGGCTCGGCACACGACGCAATGGCACGCGCCGCGGCAATGCGCATACCCGGCGTGATCGCTCGGCTTTCGACGGCAAGCGCCGCGCGGAAAAGCCCCGGAAATGCAAGAGCATTGTTGATGCTGCGACCATCCGAGCAGAATGCCGCACCGGCTGCCATTGCATCCGCAGGCTCGATCTCCGGATCCGGATTCGAAAGGGGAAAAATGACCTGCCCCGGGCGAATCAACTTCGGATCGATGAGCCCCGGTCTGCCCGTCGCAGCAATGACGATATCCGCTTCGCGCATCAGCGTCACGAGGTCCACGGGGCGCGCTCCAAACTTCGCCAGCCATTGCATCGATTCTTCGGACTTGTCGCATACGAGCACATCCCGCGCTCCGTACGTCATCATGAGCCGCGCAATTGCGCTTCCCGCCGCGCCGAGCCCAATCTGACCAACGCGCGCCTTTTCGATCGCAACGCCCGTCATTTTGCACGCATTGAGAAGCGCCGCGAGCGCTACCGTCGCCGTTCCATGCTGATCGTCATGCATGACCGGCTTCTCCAACCGATCGATGAGCGCTTCCTCGATGCGATAACAATCCGGAATGCGAATGTCCTCGAGATGAATCCCACCAAACGTGAGCGACAAACGCGATACCGTTTCGACAAACTCGTTTACATCGAGCGTATCGACGAGAATCGGCGTGGCGCTGATTCCCACGAACTTGTCATAAAGAACGGCCTTGCCTTCCATGACCGGCAACGAGGCAAGCGGGCCCACGTTGCCCAACCCCAAGACGCGCGTGCCATTTGTAAAAATACCAACCGAATTACCAATTGTCGTCAAATGTCGCGCTCGCTCGGGCTCGCGCTCAATCGCCCGCGCCACACGCGCAACCCCTGGCGTATAGATGTATCGCAGATCCCGCTGATGACGCAGCTCGATGCGGCTCGTCGAATGAAGCTTGCCACCACGGTGCAGATCGAAAACGCGATCGATCGTGTCGAGCACTTCGACCCCGTCGACCTTGCGTACGGCCTCGATCACTCGATCGCGATGCTCTTCATCGTCCGTTTCGATGGTGACTTCGCGCAGTGAGTCGGTCTCGCCGCCACGCAATGTGGTGATGTCACCAAGAAGCCCACCTTGTTCCGCAATGGCGGTCGCCAGCCGGGCAAGCTGGCCCACGCGATGCTTGGATTTGAGGCGAAGTACCGTATCGAGGCTCGTTTTCCGCATGGGGGTCGGCACATTACCACGAAATGCAGACAGGCAACACCATTCCGTTTCAAAAAAGAAAGTGACGCAACGCGGCGAAGTCAGCCGTGGTGATGACGCCCGACCTTGCTCGGTGTTTTACAGGTCGAAGAGGTCGTCGTGCTCGGCCGCAGTTTCCTCGGCGATGAGCGTTTCGGTGTGTTTCACGATGGCCTCGAAAAATCGGCGTTCGGGCGAACGGGGTGCGAGTTTTGCCGCGGCCTCACGCGCTTGCGTGCGAAGCGCTGCATCGGTCATTTGGGGCCCGTTCCCACGCATTCGCCCCTGCCCCATCGCAACGGGCAAGAGTGCATTTTGCACGGTATCGAAAAGAGCGCCTCCCAATGCGTGGCTATTTCGCAAGAGTGTCGCCACGAGATTCACGTGCGAGAAAAGTAGCGACGCGGGAGCTTCTTCGAGCAGCGCCGACACCGCCTCGAGCTCTTCGGCGCGCGCAGCTTCGAGCCATTCCGACAATACGTCCATGGCGACGGGCGAATAATTCTTCGATGCCGCCTGAAAAAGCCGGGCCGCTTGCGTCCGCACCACATTCGAACGTGACCGGGCGAGCTGACGAATACGCCGCAAAATGGCGACCCACTCGGGCGATTCGGGAAGACGGGCCAAAATCGATCCCAGCCCTTCGGATGGAAGCGCCACGAAGTTCTCGATGGCCAAAACGCCTGGCCCCACGAGCCGCTCGATACGCTCGATGAGCAAGAGTGCGGTTTCTTCGGGCAAACGTTTTCCCGCAAAGTGCAAAAAACGAATCGTGGAGTGCCCTTCCAGGTTCGTCGCAGCGGAAAGACGCGACAGAAATGCCACGATTTCTTCCACGGAAAGAGCATCGCCGACGAAAAGTTTTCCGCCATCGAGCGCCCCAAAAAGCGTTTCGACAGCCTCGGCCCCCTCGGAAAGATCGACCTCGACCGCCAATGCCACGGCATCGTGCGGCGCCGTCTTTGCAAGCGTACGCAATACGCCAAGCGCAGCTCGACGCACGAAGCCATCCGGATGCCCAAGGAGCGCGCGTAATGCTTCGCGGTCACCATTTCGAGGTTTATCGACCCAGCGAGGAAATGCCTGCGCAAGGGATGCACAAAGCGTCGCATTACTGCCGGTCACGATATTCTGCACGAGGCCGGCCGCCCGCTCGGGAGCCGATTCTCGCAATGTGTGCAGGAGCGCGGCAACATGCGGCCCGAGAGGCCCATCGGGCGATTGCATGATGACCTCGCACGCTTTCGCAGCAGCTTCCGGATGCTTCAGAGAAAGCACCTGCAAAAGCACGCGAGGTGAACCCGATTTGCCCGCAAGAGAGAGCGTATCCAGCGCTTCGGCCGTTTGTTGAACGAATGCCGCGGGCAATGGCCCCTTGGCCATCCATTCATCAATGACGATTCGCGCAGTTTCGGCCCCGCGAGGCTCGTTGTTCCTCGTTTCGGGCAAAAGCCTCGACGACGGCGGCGCATCGAGGTCGAGTCCGGCGCGTTGTGCGGGCGGCCTTTGCGTCAGCGCTTCGTACAGCCGGCGTTCCGATGAATCCGGCACGTCAGCGAGCGCCAGTTCCGCAGCAATGCAAATGGTATCATTCGGCGTTCGGTGCGCGGCCCACCGGAGTACGTCCGCAACGGCGAAATGAACCACCGGATCGGCGGCACTCGTCGCGGTTTTGCGAAGCATTTCAATCACTTCGAGCCGCTCGCCGTCGCGCCAATCCGCCTCGGGAAACCCCGCAGACGAATGCGTCGCCATATCGGTGAGCACGCCTTCGAGACCTCGCACGCCTGCAAGAGCCGCTCGCCGATTGGATGATCCCGCTGCACGCGCAAGCGATTCGAGCGCTCGCGTGCGGAGCCTGCGCTGCCTGCTCGCCAATGCGTCGTCGCTGATGGGCGCATCCGATTCGGCGAGAAACGTGTCGATCACATCGAGCGGCGAATGCTGGTGATCGTGGGCATGGGGCACCATTTGCCACCTTTCGACGGCATCGAGCAGCGCCTCGTGAAACCCGACGGGCAACGTATGCGCTCGTGACGCGAATTCACGTAGCACGCGCATGGGGTGATCCGGATGCGGGCTTTGCAGCCGCACATCGTCGCGACCGAGCGCCCACAGCGAATCGACCGCCTCGGGCAGATGTTGCCGATGCAATGCAATTCGCTGCAATATCGGCGACAACTCGTTCGTCACGCTCGTTTCCGACAAAAGCACGCGGGACTTCGGCGCGGTATCGGTGAGCGGTGGCAATTGTAGCGCAAATTCGACCAATTCGAGCATTCCGGCGGGTTCATCAATACAAACTTCACGCAAGGATGAAAGAAGCCGGCAACGATCCATGGTCGATGCGACATCGAGTGCGTCACGGCAATACTCGAAAAGTTCCGCGACAAACTTGGACGCGCTCCCGGGCGGAATCGAGGGGCCATCCATTTCGCCGAGGTTACGGAACAGAGGCACGAGCGCGTGAATGCCAAAATGCCGAACGATGACGCTCACTCGCTCGGCCAATGTCCCGGGAAGCGGCAAGGGAGCCGTTAAAAGTCGGAGCAATGCATGATCGGCAAGCGCCGTTGGCACGACACGCGCCCCCGGCGCCGAACGCTCGATGATGCCTGTCGTTTCCAATGCGCGCAATGCCGATACCAAATCGCGACGACGGCATCCCAAAAGCTCGCCCGCGCCCTGCAAAAACCGTTCGTCCGACGTACGCACGGGCGCAAGGGCAGCAACGATCCCGAGCATATCGGTGACTTGACCGAGCACGCCACCAAAAAGCTTTTGATCAGGCGTCACCGAGGCACGCATGAGCAGCGTTTCATAACCTCGCGCCAGCACTCGAGCGCCGAAATCCGCGGGCTGCTCGAGCGCCACGGGATGAAGCGCTTTTTCACGCACGAGGCGCCCGGCAATCGACACGAGTTGCGGGTGGCCTGCAGAAATGGTCGCAAGCTGTTTTGCATGAGCGCCGAATTCTTCATCGAGCACGTGACGGGCGGAACGTTCGGCGTCATCCGTCGATAGCGGCCCAATCTCGGGCAGTACGCGAATATCAGCTTCGGAAAGTCCGCGCTCTGCACAAAGTGCCACGAGCCGCGACAAACCGCCGGGGCGGGTGGTCAAGACAAACGCTACTTCCGGACGGTGCTGCGCAGCGTGCAAAAGCGCCGCCGTGCATGGCTTTCGGTGCGCATCGTCGATGACGATGACGCTCGGACCTTTGGGCAACCGCGGTGCATGCTGCGCTGCGACGGACGCGACATCCGCCGCGAATCGCACAGCTTGCGTGACATTGCGCTGCGAAAGCGTCTCCGCGAGCGCTGCCAAGAGGCTCGTCTTGCCCGATCCGGCTCGCCCCACGAGGACGACGACGCGCGCTGTACCGGGCGTTTCGATGAAGTTCACGAGCGTTTGCAGCTCTTCGGTCCGACCCACGATGGGCAGCGCATCTTGAAAGTACCGCCCTGCTGCCAAAGCAACGTCGACGAATTCGTTCGGGCGCCCTAGCACGACGCCATGCTCGGTGGTGGCGTCTACGGGGCTGGGGAAACCGACGTGAGTATCCATGCGATGAGCCGGCGCTTTGAACGCTGCGCGCGAGCCTACCACGCACAAGACCGATTCGATGCAACGTTTGGTGTGCAGAGACCGCTGAAAGATTGCTGTTCGATCCAGGGCAACCCGGTAGCGCTCCGGGCGGTCACCGAGTACAAAGAAGACCACGATGGCAAAGCGCGCTTCGTCGTCCGTAGACAGCTCTTTTCGCGATGTTTTTCGCCGCTACGCAGGCCGGGTTCGTCGGCGTCTCGCGCTCGAACGAGTGCTCACTGGCGCAGCTCTGGGCCTCGTGCTCGGCACCGCTGCATCCGCTGCGGCATGGCAAACTCGGCACGGAGCCTTGCGCCCGTGGATGGCGACCGGCGGCGCGCTCGGTGCTGCAGCGGGCGCGCTGATTGCGCGTCGCAAGCGCTGGAGCGACAACGAAGTCGCCCTGTACCTCGATGGTCGTCTCGACGGCAAGGAAAGCATCGCAACGGCGGTGGATCTGCAACGTCGCGAGTCGAATGGCGACGATCCTGCACGCGCCGTCGTGATCACGCATGCGGCCGAAGTGCTGTCGAAAGCGGCTCCAAAAGAAGCTCGTGTGTCGTGGTTTCGCCCCTGGCATCTGGCCATTCCGCTCGGTTTGGCCGCGATCGGTTACGTGAGCTTGTTGCCTCTTCCGCCCGCGCCAGTAGCGCCCGCTCCGCCTCCGGGTGCGGACATGGTGAAGCTCGCCGAGATCAAAGGGCTCGACAAGATCATCGATTTGGCAAACGCCAGCGCGCGCGACGAAGCGCAACGCAAGCGCCTCGACAAACTCGCCGAAGAAGCGAAAAAGCTCCGGGACAAACTCCGTGAGGGCATGGAAAAACGCGAGGCCCAAGCGGAGATCGCCAAGCTCAAAGACGCCATCACGGCCGAGCGGTTGTCACTCGGCGATGGTGAACAGCGCGCGGGATTGGAATCGGCTCTGGGCAAGCTCGGGGAAAACCCGGACCTGAAAAACGCGGCCAAAGCCCTCGGCGACCGGGACCTCGTGTCGTTCGACGAGGAGATGGAAAAGCTGGCCAACCGGCTCGAGAAGGAAGACCGCGAAAAGGCGCTGAAGACGATGGAAGAAGCAGCGGAAGCTGCGCGCAAGGCCAACGCTCCGGACGTCGCCAAAGCGCTCGAGGAAGAGCGCAAGCGCATGGAGGAGATGGCCAAGAAAAACCAGAAGCTGAGCGAGCTCGGCAAAGCGCTCGGCGAAGGTTTGCCCGAGGATGCGAAGCAAGCGCTGAAGGATTTTCAAGGCGGCAAGGGCGGCGCCAAAGAGCAACAAAAGCTCGCTGAAAAATTGGAAGAGGCCCTGGGCAAACTCACGCCGGAAGAACGCAAGCGGCTCGCGGAAAACATGAAAAAGCGCGCCGAGCAAATGGGCGAAGGCGACATGGGTGAAGGGCCGTCGAAGGAGCAGTTGAAAGAGCTCGCCGAAGAGCTCGAATCGCCCGAAGGGCAAAAGCGCTTGGCGGAACAGCTGAAACGAATGGCCGAAGCGGAGCAAGGCGAAGGCTCGGAAGAAGGCCAGCGCCAGAAGAAGCTCGACGACGCGCAAGAAGGCGCGGGTGAGTGCGAAGGGCAGCTCGGAGGAGCGCCCATGCCTGTGCCGGTTCCAGGAGACAAACCTGGTTCTGGAGGGAAAAACGGGGGCAAAGACGGCAGCAGTCCGCAAGCCGGACACAGCGAAGGCGGCGGGCCTGGGGATCACAAAGGACAAACCGGCGTGGTCGATGGTCCGGGCGTGAAGGCGCGCGCATCGGGTCCGATCAACAAGGCTCCGTCGATGCCCGGCGTGACGCTCGGCCGAACGACGGGCAAAGCGGGTGAAACCGCGAACATTCAAGGCACGGGCGCACTTGGACAAGCGGCGCCTGCCGAGCTTGGCGCGGTCGAACGAAGCGACGTGCCGGAAGAGTATCGCGAGCAGGTGGGTCGGTACTTCCAACCGAAGTAGGCGATTTGCCGTGATTCGAAAACCCCCACATCGAACGGCCACGAAAGGCTAGGCTCCAGGTTCACATGACGAGCGCTGGTGATTTTCAAAAGCGCCTCGATCGGGCGCGCGAGGCGAGCAATCGACTCAAGGAAACGATCGGGCAAGTGATCGTGGGACAAGAAGAGGTCGTCGAGCAGGTGCTTTGGGGCATCCTGTCGGGCGGCCACGTGCTGCTCGAGGGTGCGCCGGGCCTGGGAAAAACCCTGCTGGTGCGCACGATTGCGAGCGCGCTGGAGCTGAAGTTTTCGCGCATCCAGTTCACGCCGGATCTGATGCCGAGCGATGTTACGGGCACGAACATTCTGGTGACGGCAGCCGATGGAAGTCGCCACTTCGCGCTGCACAAAGGGCCCGTGTTCGGACAGATCGTGCTCGCGGACGAAATCAACCGCGCGACGCCGAAGACGCAAAGCTCGCTGCTCGAAGCGATGCAAGAGCACGCGTGCACCATCGGTGGCGTACGTCATGCAATGGAGCAGCCGTTTTTCGTGCTCGCGACGGAAAATCCCATCGAGATGGAGGGCACGTACCCTTTGCCCGAAGCGCAGCTCGATCGTTTTCTGCTCAAAGTAATCGTTCCGAGTCCCGACGAAGACGAGATGACCGAGATCCTCGTGCGAACGACGGGTCAGCCGAAAGACGCGCCCAACCCGGTGCTCAATCGAGACGAAGTGCTCGAGTTGCGATCGGCGTGTCGAGACGTCGCCGTTGCAGAGCCCATCATGCGGTTCGCATCGCGCCTCGTGCGAGCGAGCGATCCATCGATGAGCGGCGCGCCGGACCTCGTGCGTCGAGCGATTCGCTATGGAGCCGGCGTGCGTGGCGCACAGTCGCTCGTGTTGGCATCGAAGGCCGTGAGTTTGCTCGAAGGGCGAGCGCACGTGTCGTTTGCTGACGTGCAGCGCGTGGCCAAGCCCGTGCTGCGGCATCGGCTCATCCGTTCGTTCGAGGGTGAAGCGGATGGAATCACGACCGATCAGGTCGTCGAAGAGCTCGTGAAGAACGTGCCCACGCGTCCGGAGAACGTCGAGCAGGCGATGCGTCGATGAAGTCTTTTGTTTTTGCGTCGAGTCTAACGGCGGGCATCGTTCTGGCTTCAACGGCGTCCGCCACATCGATTGAACAGGTGCCTCAGCAAGGAGCGCCGCAAGTCGCCGTCGACATCACGCAGATGTTCGGCGCCGCAGCGCCGGTCCCGCAAGGTTACAGCGGGTTCCTGGTGCGCGTGCAGAACAACGAGCAGCAGCCCGTGCGCGGCGAAGTCGAGCTCGAAAGCCGTTTGTACTCAAACCAATTTCGATATCGAGCGACGGCGCCTTTCGTCGTTGGCGCGGGCGCTGCGGCGATGGTGCGGTTGCCAGCGCATGCGAACGTGTATGGTGACGTGAAGATCGTGGTGCGTAACGACGCGGGCATCGAGCTAGGCACGCTCGGGGCGACCGTGACGAATTCGCCCGGCGTGTTTTTGCTCGACGTGACCGAGGCTTCGCGTCTTCGCGGAGTGATGCACGAAGCTTGGATTTCGCCGCAATACGCGCCTTGGGGCAGCGTGCCTTCGTATGGTTCGGGTCCGCAGCTTCAGGTTGGATCGCCGCGATTCGATCCTGCGACGGGTGATCCCGTTCTTCCGGATCGAGCGGCGCTGTATGCACCTGCGTCGGCCGTGCTCATTCGCTCGGATGTGCTGTCGCGCGTGACGGCGGTGGAGCTCGATGCGCTGAGTGGGTTTGTCCTGGCCGGCGGCACGCTGGCGGTTGCATTGGCGCGACCGGAGGATGTTCGGAGTCCGGTGGTGGCTGCGTTTGCGGGGGGAGACGTCACGATGGCGTCCGTGCATTCGGAGACGTTGCGTGAATTGCGGCTGCCCATCGCGCCGTCGAATGCCGCGAAGAAGATTCCTTTTGCGGAGTCGGCCGAGGAAGAAGTGGGCAAGTCGCTCGTGGGTTTTTCCGGGGGCAATTTGCGCGGTAGTCGTTATGGGGCGTCGGCGTATTACGGGCTCGGTGAATTTCACTTGCTCGCATTCGACCCGACGCGCAAACCCGCAGTCGACGATCCGTGGGTGCAGGGACGCGTGCTCGATATGGCGCGTCGGGCTTTCGATCGGCGTAGCACGATCATTTATCGTCAAGGGTCGACGCCGGCAGGGTATTCGTCGGACGGTATTCGCAAGCAATTGGACCCGAACGAGGGATCGCGCTGGGCCATTGCGGTTGCAGCTCTTTTGCTCCTTGCGTACGCGGTGATTGCGGCTCCCATCAATTTCACGCTGAATGCCAATAAGGGCAAACCTTTGCGAGCGCTGATTTGGCTCCCGATTTTTGCCGCCGTCACGTTCTTCGCGATCGTCGTGATTGGGTTCGTGGCCAAGGGTGTCAGTGGCCGGTCACGACACCTCACGCTGGTCGAAGCAGGCGCGGGAATGTCGAAAGGTACGGCGCGCAGGTGGCGAGGGTTCTTTACGCCGAGGGCCAAGGATCTCACGGTGCGCACGAGCGATTCGACATCGGTCGTGAATACGGCATTCGTCTCGGCGCCGGCGACGATCAACGATCACTTGGTGGTCGATCGTGATGGGGCGCGTTTGGTCGATGTAGCCGCATTGCCATGGCAAACCGTGGTCATTCGCGAGGATGGGTTTGCCGACCTTGGTGAAGGCATTGCCATCGTGACGGAGAATGAAACGGATACAGCGGTCATCAATCGTTCCGGTCGTGACATGCGCGCTGCGCTGTTGATGCTGCCCGGCGGAAATGCTCGCTATTTTGCGACCATTCGTGACGGCGAGCGAGTATTGGCGAGCGCCGGTCAAGACGTCGGCAGCACGAAACCGGGCCGAGCTTGGTTAACGAGCGTGACGGCAACGGTAGGTCGGTCGGGGTCGCTGACGATGCAGCCGCTACGCGCTTCGTCGCTCGAAAGAATCGTCGATGATGATGCTGCGGGCCTCAGCGCGGCATGGCAAGCGATTGAAGAGAGTGCCGGAGGGGTCGTGAATTGGTTCCCGGAGGATGTGCCGGTACTTTTGGCGCAGCTCGATGGGGGCGAAGGGAAAACGTCGGATGCGGGGCTGAAGCTCGAACAAGATCGGCTTCTCGTGCGGATCGTGGGTCAAGGAGGTCGCCCGTGAGCGAAGCGTCGAGCGCGGTCCAGATTGAATCGCCCGAGCCTTCTGCGCCTCTTCCGCCGCCGACGATTCGAGTGCGTCATTTGTGGCATCGTTATGGCAATCGTGACGTTTTGCGCGACGTGACGTTCGACGTGGGGCCGGGGGAAATTTTTGGTTTCATCGGCCCGAACGGAGCCGGAAAAACCACGACGATTCGCGTGATGGCGACGCTGCTCGAACCAATGGCGGGCCGCGTGGAAATCGACGGCATCGACGTGACGATGGATCCGGAGGAAGTCCGCCGAATCATTGGATACATGCCCGACCATGCCGGCGTTTACGATCGGATCACGGTGCGCGAGTATCTCGAGTTTTTCGCGGACGCATTTCGAGTTCCCTCGATCAACGTCGTCGACGCGGTGCTCGAATTGACCGACCTCGGCAAACTTCAGGATCGTCTCGTGGCGGAAATGTCGAAAGGCATGAAGCAGAGGCTTCAGCTTGCTCGGATTCTCTTGCACGATCCGAAGGTGCTCATTCTGGACGAACCGGCGAGCGATCTCGACCCGCGGGCGCGTATCGAGATACGGGATTTGCTCTTGGAGCTGCGAGGGCTGGGAAAAACCATTTTGCTTTCGTCACACATCTTGACGGAATTGTCGGATGTTTGTACATCGATTGGCATTTTGGAAAAAGGACGGCTCGTGGTGGCTGGGCCCATTCACGAAATTTCGTCGCGCCTGGAAGCCATTCGAGCGGCCGAGGCAATGGGGCACGCGCCTCCGCCTGCATACACGGGCGCAGCGCGCGTGGCTCCTCCGACAGCGCAACCAGGCGCGCCGCCGGGATATCCCGCGCAGCCTTCGCAACAAGCAGCGTGGCAGCCACCGGTACCGGCGGCTCCGGCGGTGCGTCGCGTAAAACTCCGCGTCATCGGCAATCCGGAACAAGCGGCGTACTTGCTTCGAGGCGGGCCGGGCATCGTGGAAGTCAGCATCATCGGGGGCGTCGTGCACGTCGGGTACACGGGCACCGAAACGAAAATCGCCGAAATGGTTCAGCACTTGGTGCATCAACGTATTGGCATCGTGGGCGTCGAGCCCGAACGTAACGAGCTCGAGCGAATCTTCCTGGAAGTCACGCGGGGGGATGTGCAATGAGCGCACAGACGGGCACGAACGCACCGGCAGGTCCCGTTTCACGGCGAATGGGGGACAGGGCACGGTTTCGTTTTCGGCGGCTTTTGGACGACCCGAATCCGCTGTGGATCCGCGAATTGCGGCAATCAGCACGCCTCGTACGGACGCCCGTCATTCTTTGCGTGCTGGCGGTGCTCACGACGCTGCTCATTGCTTCGGTCGGTGGGCTCGTATCGATGAACGAAAGCCCGGCGACGACGGGGTACGTTCTTTTTCAAGTATTTTTCTCGATTGCGTACTTCGTGGTGACGTTCGTGGGGCCAGGCGTGGCGGCGAATGCGATTGCTGCTGAACGCGAAGGACGCACGTGGGAAGCGGTGATTTTGACGGGTTTGCGGCCCGCCGTCATTGCTCGCGGCAAGTTTTTGGCGGCGTACACGTCGATTGGAATGTACGTCGTGATGCTCGCGCCGGTCGGAGCGCTTCCGTTCTTGTTCGGCGGTGTGACGGCGACCGAAACGATCGTTGCATTCGCATTCTTGTTTTTGATCGCGGGGCTTGCGGTCGCATTTGGTCTGGCGATCAGTTCGAAGATGAACAGTTTGCGAGCTGCGCTGGTCGTATCGCTTCTATGCGCGGTCATCGTGTCGCTCAACGTGTACGGGTTTCTCGGCGTGGGTTTGTCCTACGGAGCGCATTCGCTTTGGCCGGGCGTTCCCGATGGGCCTCCGGTATGGCTTCCGACAGCGTATGCTCGTGCGCCGTTCGACCTGACGTACCTCGGACTGCTCGTGCTTTTGCCCATTGCGCTCGCTGCCCTGCCCGCCTGGTTTCTCTACGAAGTGACCGTGGCGAATTTGACGAGCATCACCGACGACCGTTCTACGGGATTGAAGCGTTGGTATGCCATCTGCACGCCCATTTTTGCCATTGCGACGTCGATCCCCATTTTTGCCGTCGACCCGCGGGATCGAATGGGCGTGTGCATTGCCGCCTTGTCTGCCCACTTCGTCTTTCTGATGATGGGCGTGTATCTTTTCACCGGCGATTCTCTCGGACCTTCGCGCCGCGTGGTTCTCCATTGGGATCGGGCAAATATCGGAAAATTCAAGCGATTTCTGGGACCGAGCATCGTCAAGACCTCGACGCTCGAGCTCTTCGTCGGCACGGTTGCTCTGATGCTTCCGACGGTCGTAGGACTGATTGCCGTACCGCCCAAGTATTCGGGCGGCTCGTACACGGGCGAAATCTTGATCGTCGCCGTGTACATCGTGGGTTTCTTCGCGTTCTCCGTGGGGTTTGCCGCATTTTTGCGGTCGCGCACGAACACCACGCTCGCGGCGCGGATGCTGCTTCTCGCGGTGCATTTCCTCGTCGCGATTGGGCCGTGGGTCGTCGCGGCCAT
This sequence comes from Polyangiaceae bacterium, assembly GCA_016715885.1. Lineage (NCBI taxonomy): Bacteria > Pseudomonadati > Myxococcota > Polyangiales > Polyangiaceae > Polyangiaceae bacterium. The sequence goes on along the minus strand of JADJXL010000022.1, from coordinate 164,345 downwards.
TGCGGGCGTCGTGTCGTCGGCGTCTGATCGGTCGGCGCTCGTCGTGGCCGCACCGTCTCCATTTTATGCTTTCCTTGCGCTCGATGCGCTCGATCGGGGCAAGGAAGACATTTTGGTGGTCGGTTCGGTGTTCATGTCGGCCGCGTGGGCGCTGTTCGGGCTACTCTTTTTGGGATTGGCGAAGGCGCGCACGGCGAAAATCATCGCGCAGCACGACGCGGCACTTGCGGAAAGTGATCGATTGCTGGCAGCAGAGGATGCAGCGATTGCCGAGGCCAATGTGCCGGCTCCGGAAGCGCCAGCCGAACCACCTCCGGCAGCGGAGCCGGAGCCTGTGCAAGCAAGCTGAAAAAGGGCGCTGCGGCATTCATCTCGCTACCCAAATAGCCTCAACCTCCACACCACCACCACCGCCTCCAAGAAAATCGTACGGCTCATCTTCGATTGGCCCACGCGGCGATCTTCGAATACGATGGGCAGTTCCTTGACGGAGAACCCCTTCATCAATGCCCGGTACGTCATTTCAATCTGAAATGCGTATCCCGTGCTGTCGATGGATTCCAGGTCGATCGATTCGAGCACCTCACGCCGAAAACATTTGAAACCGCCCGTCAAATCCGCCACGTCCACGCCGAGAATGGTCCGCGCATAAAGCGACCCTCCACGACTGAGGAGGCGTCGTCCCAATTTCCAATTCACCGTGCCTCCTCCAGGCACATAACGTGAACCCAGAACCAAATGAGTCCCTCGCTGCGCTTCGTCGATCAATGCAGGCAATCGACCCGGATCGTGACTAAAATCCGCATCCATTTCCACGACGAACCCATATCCGAGCGACAATGCCTCGCGAAATGCATGCAAGTACGCCTTGCCGAGCCCTCGTTTTTCCGGGCGATGAAGCACACGAATCCGCGGCTGCGTCAACGCAAGCTCGTCCGCGAGCTTTCCCGTTCCGTCGGGCGAATTGTCGTCGACCACGAGCACATCGACCCGCTCATCCGCCGCGAGAACCGCACGCGTGATGGCTTCGATGTTGTCACGTTCGTTGTACGTGGGAATGCAAACGAGCGCGCGTTTGGCGAACGAATCGGACGGTGAAGCATCGTGAGACGACGACACGCCCGAACGTTACACGACGAACTCGCAAAGTGGGAGGGTGAAGAACGATGATGTGCTCGGGCGCAAAGGTCAGTGTGACCCAGGGCCCCGTGGTTCGAGGAGTTTGATGGCTCGCTCGGCATCGGGCCGATAGGCATTGTTGACGGGTGCGAGCTGCAGGTATCGTTTGTAGCCTTTGAGGGCTTTTTCCTTTTGCCCGGTGGCTTGCATGGTTTCACCGTAAAGGAAATACAGGTCGAAATGCCACGATTGCGACATATTCGGTTTCGCCTCGACGAGCTCGACGGCTTTGTCGAGCTCGGGCGCGGCGGCCGCGCGATTGCCATTGCCTTCGTAGATTTTGCCCAGGCGATAATGCCATTCCGCGATGGATCCATTGCCCTCGATCGCTTTGATCCACGCGGCGGTTGCATCGGGCCAGCGCGCCTGGTCCTGATAACAAAGCGCCATCGTGGCATACGCTTCATAGCGTGACGGCCGTTTTGCCAGGGCGACCTGGAGATCCGCGAGCGCATCGAGCGTTCGGCCTTGTTTGTGATAGAGAATGGCTCGTTGCCAATAAGCGTCGGCAAGCTCCCGGTCTAGCTCCAGGGCGCGTTGGATGGCTTGTTCGGCGCGCTGAACTTGATTGAGCTCGTTCGCAGCCCAGCCAACGTACAGGTAATATTCGGCGCGATTGGCATCGATTTCGGTGGCGCGATCCAAAAACCGAATGGCTTCGGCCGCGCTTCCACCCTTGAGAAGCAGGGCCCGACCGAGGAAGTGATTGGCATCTGCGGACGCGGCCCGATCTTTCAATACTTCGCGTAGGATTTTTTCTGCTTCGTCGGGGTGTCCAGCAATGACCTGCGTCGATCCTACGCGGAGCTTGAGGTCGACGTCGTTGGGCGCTTTTTCGAGCGCTGCGGCGTACATCTCGAGGGCCCGTTCGCTTTGCCCCATTTCTGCATAAAGGATGCCTCGTTCGAGCGCCAGGCCCGGATAATCCTTGTCGGCGGTCTGGAGTTTGTCGAGCACGCCCATTGCTTCTTCGAAGAGGCGCATGCGGCGGAGCGTCACGCCGAGACGAAAGCGTGTTCCAAGGTCGTCCTCTTTTGCAAGAGCTGCCTCGAATTCCGCGCGAGCTTCGGCATAGCGGCCGGCTTCCGAGAGCACCTCACCCTTGGCGCGATGGAGTGCGGCGAGGTCGGGATACTTGGCGCTGGCCTCGGCAAGTTTGGCTTGCGCCTCTTCAGCTCGACCAACCGACGACAGGAGTGCGACGAGAGAAACGTAGGCATCGACGATGTCCGAATCGCTGCCGCCGAGCTTGATTGCCTCGAGGTAGAGCGTTTCGGCGTCTTTTTTGCTGCCAAGCGCTTCTTCGACGCGGCCGAGCCAATACGCGCCAATGGACAATTCAGGTTTTGCTTCGCGGATCTTTTTCGCGAGATCCTTGGCGTCCTTCATGCGTTCGAGCGCGAGAAGGGTTTTGATCGCCCCGACCTTTGCCGGAATGCTCGTATCGTCGGCGCGCATGGCTTCTTCGAATCGAAGCAGGGCTTGTGAATTGCGGCCCGATCGGAAGAAGAGCTCGCCGTCGCCAATCAGAGCTTGCACGTTGCGCGGATCCATCTTGAGGGCCTCGGCAAACGCATCGGCCGCGGCGGAGACACGTGAACGGAGCAAATGGATACGACCAGCTTCGATGAAGGCTTGCACGATTTGGCCTTCGCTCGTCGCAGTGCGCACTTCGCCTTGATCCGTCACTTTGCTCAAGAGGGCGATGGCTTCTCCTTCGGTGGTTGGAAATCGACCAATGATGGTGGCGAGTAAAATGCGAGCGCCGGCGTGTTTGGGGGACACCTCGATGACTGCGCGAGCGTTCTTTTCTGCTGCATTGAAGTCACCGGCGGCATGCTGCGCGCGTGCGAGCCCGAAGAGCGCTCTGGCGCTCTTTTCCCGCAGCGAAACCGCGTGTTTCCACACGGCGAGCGCGTCTTCTTTCATGCCCGCGGCAAGCTCGATCTCCCCGATGAGCGCGAGGGTATCGATGTCCTTCGATTGCGGCCCGCCGGCGTCTTTGACAACGCGCCTGGCGGCTTCGAGCTTGTTTGCAGCCTTGTGTTTCGCCGCGACCGCGAGCATGCGTTCACGGCTCGGTGTATCCGCGACGAACTCGAGCAACTGTTTGCCGAACGTCTCGTCGCTTGCGCGCGGTCCATGGCGAATGCTGCTGAGGAAAGCGACGTAGGCCGTATACGCTGCGGTCGCTCGATGTCGCGGCAAGTTGATCTGCGCGGCTTTGGCCGTGGTCAATGCACGAGCGGCACTGCCCGCAGTGTCCTCGTCGAGCATCGTTTGAACGTTGGTTTCGAGCTGCATGAGGGCTCGAGCGTGATCATCGGCCTTGATGGTGTCGGTGATGGCATAGATGCCAAAAGGACCGATGTCGGGCAGGAGCGCGAGGGATCCTCCGCCGACGGCAACGAGCACGGCGATCCCCATGGTGAGGGCACGCCGTCGCAACCGCTCTTTGCGGCTCATTGCAGGAGCGGGCGCAGCATCTTGACGACCACCTTTGGCAGGTTTGTCTTTCCGAGCTGCGGCATCCGCTGCACCGGCATCGCCAACACCGAGCTCCACTTCGTCGCCGATACCGCCCGTGATGTCCGTGCCCTTGCTCGGCCCCGGTGAAGGCGTGTTATTCGTTTGCACACCAAGGGAAAACTCTTCGCCCGGTATGGATGGCATGGATTGCCGCGTCGCATCGCTCGGCGCTTTCGGCTTCGACGCGGGCGCATCCAGCGACAATTCATCGAGCGCGAAGTCGAGCGCAGGACTTGCCGGCTTGGATGGCGGCAGCACGACCGCGCTGAGGTTCATCGACGATTCACTCGTCAGCGGCAGCTCGAGGTCGCCAAGCACGGAAAACGCGGCGACAGCGCTGGCGGTCGTCGCTGGTTTGGCTGCAGGCGGGAACTGATGTTCGCCGCTCTGTCCGACCGGAAGCGGAAGATCGAGCTTGCCGAAGGACGCGTCGGCTTCGGGAGCAGGAAGTTCGAATTCGCCAAACCCGCCGTCGTCGGACGTCGCAACGTCGGGAACAGGTAGGTCGATTTCGCCGAATGCCGCGTCGCTCAGAACGGGTAGATCGGCGTTGCCCGGGCGGGATTTCATCGCCGGAGCCGGGGACTTGGATGGCGAAGGTGCAGGGACCGCGGGAAGATCGATTTCTCCGAACGACTTGGCCGGTTCACGAGGCGGCGCGGGAGCGGCCAAGCCGATCGCGCCAAAGCCCTTGGCTCCTGCATGCGCAGGCACGGTGGCAGGCAGGTCGATTTCGCCGAAGGCCATTGCTGCTTCGTCGATGGGCAGCCCTGTATCCGGAAGGTCGATCTCGAGCGTGCGTTTTGCTGGTGGGCGCGCGGGAGATGGAAGCTCGGCCTTGTTCGCGTCGCGTGCCGACGGGTTTGTCCCAGCGGCAGAAAGCTCCGCGGCCGAACGATTGGGTTGCGGCAATGGAGGAGCGATGGCGTCGCGTGACGGCGCGAGCGCAGGCAGATCGAGGGCCATTTCATCGGGTATCACCGCAGCCATTTGGCGCACCGTGGCTTTGCCTCGAGGCGGCACGTCGACATCACGCTCGGCAGCTTTGGTGACGCTCGTTTTGGGAACGGCAACGGCGGGAAGGTGCGGGGCCGTTGGTCGTTCGGACGGCCTGCGATGGTCGTCGCTCGTGATTCGATCGAACACGCTTGCTTCATCGACGGCGCGCGGAGCCGTAGGTCGGTCGGATGCGCGAATGCCTTCGTCCGCAAGCGGATCCATCGCGACTGCAACGGGTTTTTCTTTTGAAACCAACGTTGCGGGCGACGGCAGATCGAGCTCGGCGAGAGCGTCATCATCCATCGCGGGGATGTCGAAACGACTGCCTTCGCCGCGCGCGAAAGCGAGCGCAGCTTTTTCCGGCGTCGTTGGAACCACGGCTTTGGGCGTTGGAAGGCCTTGTTTGGGAAGGACCGGGCCGCGAGGAAAAACGGGCGCGACGCCCTTCGGTCGTGGTGACGCGGGGACGGGCAGATCGCTCCGTCCCGCAAGATCCACCGTCGGCTTCTCCACCAAGATCGAGTTGCCGCACTTGGAGCAACGCATTTTGAGCCCCGATGCGGGGACTCGCCGCTCATCGACCTGGTAGGGAGATTTACATCCGTCGCACTGGACGTTGATCATGCTCGCGCCCTGAATGAAGAGAACGGCGCATCAGCCCTTGCGCGACGTCGATGCACCAGGATCGACAAGAGCTCGGCACGGGATGAGGCACCTATCGTCTGAAATTCTTCTTCCCCTTCTATCAGGGTTTTGGGCGCATTGCTCTTTTGCGACGCTGTTGGGGCCAGGATGTGGGGAGCATGTCGTGCTGCGCTTTCGCGCATCGTGAGAAATGTGCTAACGCGCTCGGCCACATGCAGAAATGGACCGCCCTCTTCTTCGCCACGCTGGTGCTCGGGGCTCTTGCGCTCGTGATTTTCCCCGCGGATCGTCGTGGGGCATCCGTGGGCTCGGTAGCAGCAGACGCGGGCGCGTCGGACGCATCCGATGCGGACGTCGTCGATCTGGATGCAGCGACAACGGACGCCGACACGGCGGCAGAACCATCGGGCGAGATCGATCCGGCGCAGCAAGCAGATGCTGGTGGAACGCTCTTGTTATCGGGTGAAGCGCCGCCAGGTTTGGCGGCGGATGCGCCGAAGTCCGTGGTGTTCGGCGTCGTTCTCGTGACGTATCGCGGGGCGCAAGGGGCGCCTGGTGCGGCTCGGGTGCCGGCGACTGCGCGTTCTCGCGAGGCTGCGCTGGAGCTCGCGAAGGAGCTCGCCGAGCTTGCCAAGACCGACTTCAAGGCGGCCGTGGCCAAAGGCGACAAGGGGTCGATGGAAAATGCCGGACGGCTGCCGCGCGGAGTGCTCGAACCCGCGCCGGAATACGTGCTGTTCAGTCTACCGAAGGGTGGCGTGAGCGAGCCTGTGGACACGCCGCGAGGGTATTGGATCGTTCAGCGGATCGAGTGACGGAGCGTCACCTGCGAAGTACCGAAAGATACCGTTCGCCCGATCCGTGCGGACGAGGCTTTACTCTCGACAGCGCGTTTCGTTAGTCTGCGCGTCGCGGAATGCACTTCATCAGCAACCCGTGTTCGCGAGAGGCGCTGCGAGCCCAATGACGGTAGAGACATCCACCCCCACGGGGCCCGCCGAGGATGCGGCGGCCTTGCTCAACCGACTACGATCCGAGACCGCCGCACAGGAGGACAAGGCGTTACAGGCCTTGCTTCTTCACGAAAGCGGCGTGCTGGAAGAACGGCATGGAGAAGAGCCGGCGGCGGCCCGCGATTATCTCGCGGCCTTCAATGCCGACCCTCAGTTCCGTGAGCCGCTCGAGGCGCTCGTTCGGATCTTGACCCGACGCAAGTCCATCAAAAACCTGGGCAAGCTGCTCGACGCGCTCACGCGCGCAGCGGCGACGCCGGAGGAACGCACGCGCGCGTTTTGGGAGCGAGCCGCGTACTTGCAGGATTACGAGCAAGATCTTGCAGGGGCGAAAGAGGCGCTCGAAGAAGCCGTCAGTGCCAATCCCGAGGATCCGACGCCGTGGCTCGAGCTGGAGCTGCTTGCGGCGAAAGAAAACGACCTCGCCGGACGGATGCGCGCCATCGAAGCGCGGGCGGAGCTTGCGACGGACGCCACGTGGAAAGCGTTTCTTTTCATCGAGCTTGCGGAGCTCGCTGCGAAGTCGGGTGACGCGCAACGAGGTTACGATCTCATCGATTCCGCCGCAGCGCTCGAAGGCCACGGCCGATTCCGTTCGCAACAGGCGCTCGAAGCCATCGCGATCCGAGATCAAAACGCGTCCGTTCTGTCGCGTGCCCTCGAAGGCCAAGCGGAGCTCATCGAAGAGGCGATTGCCGAACCCGAACGCGGAGATGCGAATGGCGTTCCGCGATGGGCACGGCGGCCCGAGTGCGCAGCGGATGCGTGGCTGCGATGTGCGGAGATCAAGCGTCGGGCAGGAGATCACGATGCGTGGGTAAAGCTGCTTGCGCGTGCTGCCGAGCAACTTCCGCAGTCGTCCGTCATTGCTCGAGCGCGTTTGTCGTCGCTGGAAACGATGGGCGATGCGAAGGGTGCGGCAGCGCTTGCACGAGAAGAGCTCGACCGAGGCGCAGTGGGTCCCGGTGCGGCAGCGCTTTGGCTGCGTATTGCCGAAGCCGCCATGCTCGACAACGATCGAGACGGTGCGCTCGCGGCTCTGCGTAGCGCGCTCGAAGCGGACCCTGCGTCCATCATGGCTCGTGCGCTCGAGCTCGATCTTTTGAGCGATGCGCAAGATCCTTCGGCGCTCGCCAAGTCGCTCGAAGCGGCGGGTGAAGTTTGCCCGACGAATGACAGCAAGATTCGCGCGGCGCTCGTTGCTGCATACGTGTGGGCGTCGAATGCGAGCGACACGGATGCGGCCAAAGCAGCGCTCGCGCGAGCCGCAACGCTCGGGACGAACCCTGCCGTGATCGCGCGGGTTGCCCGCATGCTTGCGTCGATTCGCAAGGACAGCGCGTGGTACGAGCAAGCAACGGCGGATCTCCTCGCGGCTGGTGCGGAACCTGGCGAGGTTGCGAGCTTGTGGTTCGAGGTGGGCCGCAGCCGTTCGCTGCGTGGTGACGTAGCGGGTGCCGGCGAAGCTTTTGCCAAGCTCGCAGCGCTCGAAAGCGACGGTGACACGGGTTCGAGCTGGCTTGGTCGAGTGCTCGGGGCGTACGCGCTGGGCATCAAGAAAACGGCGCCGGGCGAAGCTGCGTATCGTGCGACGCCCGAGACGATCGAAGCGCTGGCGAGCGTCGAATCGGACGCGAACTTGGCGCGTGGCTTGTGGGTCGTCGCGGCGCTTCGTAGCGCTCGAACGGGCGACATCGAACGTGCGCGCGCTCGGTTGCGGGAGCTTCACGAAGCTGCACCGGGAGACGAGGTCGTCGCGATATTCCTCGCGGATCTCGAACAGCGCGGGGAGAACCTCGCGGCCGCGTCCACGGTGCTCGCCGCATGTGCAACGGCAACCGACGACATCGACTTGGGCGCAGCGCTCTACATCGAGGCTGCGCTTCTCTCGTGGCGACTCGGTGATCGAGCCAAGACGCTGGACCTGCTCGAGCAAGCTCGCGGCAGTGCTGCAAAGGCGGCTTCGGCGGTGCTTGCGTGGGCGCTGCGCGGAGCCGATCCCGACAGTCTCGACGGTCGTCGCCGCGCGCTCGCAACAGCGCTCGAAACGGGTGCGGATCCGGCGAGCATTGCGCTCGAGCGATTTGGTTTGGAAATTGGTTCGGGCGAAGCGGGTGATCGCGGCGAAGCGCTCGTCGCACTCGAACGCGCCGAAGCGGATGGTTCGGGCGACATCACGGTCGCGGCGGGTTTGGCTCGGCTTTGCTGGCCGGATGCGCTGACGGATCGAGAAGCGATCGAACGAGCGCTCGATCGCCTCGAGGATCAGGGTGACGAAGCGACGGCCATCGCGCGTGCGGAACGATTCCGCATCGCGCGGACGATCGATCAGGACGTTGCGGCGACGGTGGGTCGCGCGGCGTCGTGGGCCAGTGCGGAACCGAAGCTGTACGTGGCGCTGGAATGGCTCGGCGCTGCACTTGCGGCGAAGGATCGTGAAGCCGAGGTGTCTGCGCGGCGTGCGGTGGCGTCGTTCCTTGGGGACGAACCCTGGGCTGCGATGGAGTCGTCCGCGTCGATCGTGGCAACGCTGGATCAGCCGAGCATGCCGCAACCGCTGCTTGCCGGTACGTCCGCGAAGACGCGCTTGACGAACCTGGACCTGTCATTGCCGGGTTGCGATCCGCGGCGCCGAGCGTTTGCCTTGAAAAACGTTGGCGAAGCGTTGGGCGAAGACGCTTCGAACGATGCAGCGGCCTTGGCGGGTTGGTCCGAGCTTGCATCGGGCAACACGGAAGCGGCATTGGCCACGTTCCGCGCTGCCGTCGAACGGCGTCCCGATGACCTCGTGTCGTGGGAAGGCGTGCGTTCGGCAAGCGAGGCGCTCGGTGATCACATCTCGACGGCGCTCGCCTACGCGCAGCTCGGCGCGCTCTGCAGCAATGACGCTCGCGGCGCCGAATTCTGGGAGAGAGCCGGTCTCATTTTGCTCGAGCACACCGAAGCGCACGACGACGCCGAGATTTCGTTTGCGCGTGCATTCGAGCGTGATCCGAGCCGATCGGTTGCGTTCGACAAACTTTTCCGACGCGTTCGTGCGCGGAACGAGGACGACCGGCTGCTCGAGATCATGAGCCGCCGTCTCGACGTAGCCGACGACGAGGTCGAGATCAGCAAGCTGTTCTGGGAACGCGCTCGCGTGCTTCGCAAGAAGGGAGATCGCGAAGGAGCGTTGTCGGCACTCGAGAACGTCACGATGATCGAGCCCGATCACGTCGGCGCACTCGCGCTGTCGGGCGAGATTGCGATCACGATGGGCAAGTTCGGCGACGCCGCGGATTATCTCGGGCGGCTCTCGAGGATCAAGGAAGCGCCGACGCAGCAGCGGCTCATGTCCGGTGTCGCGGCGGTGGACATTTACGAGAACAAGCTGAACGCGCCGGACAAGGCACTCAACGTGCTCGTTGGGCTGCACGAAGCAGGTTTGTCCACGCCTCCGGTGCGTGAACGTCTTGCACGCGTGGCAGCGCGCACCGGTGCGTGGTCACGCGCGACGGCGATCCTCGAACAGCTCATGCAAGAGCGTGAGAAGCGCGAAGGTCGCATGGAGGCTGCGCGGCTCGCGATGGCCATCTGGCGGGACAAGATCAAGGAACCGCTGAAGGCAGAAGCGGCCGTGACGAAGCTGCTCGACGAGTCGAACGACGACGGCGAAGCGCTCGACATGGTGCTGACCACCAACTACGACGCGTCGCTACAGAAGCGCCTACTCGGCCGCGCCAAGGCGGTGCTCTTGAACAAGCTCGCCGAGGATCCTTGCGATGCGGATCGGGTCGAGCGGCTCGCGAAGATTGCGCAGTTCGAGCAGGACTTGGCGTTGCGACAGGCGACGCTCGGATGCCTCGTTTCACTCGGTCGTTCCAACACGACAATCTCATCGGAGCTCAAGAAACTCGACACACGCGTGGCGGCTCGTCCGCAGATCGTGCTCGACGCGAGGGCGATGGCGGAGATTGCCGATCCGGAAGATGGTGGTCCGATTGCCGAGCTGCTCGTGCAGATGGCCGAGACCGTATCGCTCGCGCTTGGCCCGACACTCAGCACGCTCGGCGTAGGCAAGAAGGAGCGTATCGATTCGCGTGGTGGTCATCCGCTACGTCTTGCCGTTGCCGAGTGGATGGGAGCCGTTGGGTTCGAGGGTGATTTCGAGTTGTACGTGGGCGGTCCGAATCCAAACCTCGTGAGCGGAGTTGCGGGAGACGTCCCAGCGATCGTGCTGGGTTCGGCGATTGCGGCGCCCTTCGATGCGGCCGCACGTTCGGCCGTGGCGCGTACGGTATTCGCGTTGCGCCGCGGCATCATTTCGCTGCGAACGCGCGACGAAGTGGCGCTCGCGTCGGTCGTGATTGCGGCGTGCAACGAGGTCGACATCAAGATCGCCAACCCCGGTTATGCGGTCTACAACGAGATCCAGCGCGCGGTGCACAAAGAGATCTCGCGCAAAGTGCGCAAGAGCATTGGGGAGACGTGTTTGAAGATCGTCTCCAGCAAGCAAGATGCGCGCGCTTGGGCTGCTGCTGCGCGGCGCAGCCTCGATCGCATGGCGGTGATCGCCGCTGGCGATGTTTCGATCGTCCTGAGTGATCTGCTCGGAATTCCGAGGGATCAGCTTGGTTCGACCATCCCCGAGAGTGAGCGCGGTCGGCGCCTGCTTTCGTTCGTGCTTTCGCCCAACTATCTCGAGCTTCGCAAGAAGCTCGGCATGGGCGTCCGGTGAGCAGCGATTCTGGAGCAAAGGATCAGGGCCCGTGAGCGATCACCAAGACGATTTCGACATCGCAAACGTTGCTGACGACGACGACAACGAAGCGACCCTATTGGCTCGAGTACCCGATGAGCTGCTCGGCGCGTTGCGTGCGCCGCCCGCCGAAGAAGGTTCGTCCGAAGTCGAGGCCGACGCCATCGAGGAAGAGACGACGATGCGTCAGCCCGATGGCGTGGTCGAAGCGCTCCTTGCGGCGGACGCGAGCATGGCGGCGGACGAGGAAACCATCGATGGGGCCGATCTCATCGAAGAAGAAGCTCCTGCATCGCGTCCCGAACGCAAGGCAGTGGACGCCGCTCCATCGTTCCCGGACGAACAGGACGCGTCGGCGCATCTGGTCGGCACGCAACAACGCGATGCGTGGGCAGAACGCGCTGCGTGGCTTCGAGCGGAAGCCGAGGCCATCGAGGACAAGGCGGCGCGCGCACGAGCTCTCGTGGCCGTGTGCGAGCTGTATGCAATGGCTGGCGAAGAGCAAACAGCCCGGGCCATTGCTGCCGAAGTGCGCACGCTCGCACCAAGCTCGCCGCTTGCTCACCATCAGCTTCGCGGCCTGCTCATGCGGGACCAAGACTGGCAAGGTGCACTCGAAGTGCTCGACAGCGAAGCGCGCGTTTTGCCGACGAACGCAGCGCGCGCGCACGCCGCGATGCTCGGCTCCGATATCGCTCGCGTTCGGCTCGAGGACGACGACGGCGCCAAGAAGCGGCTCGACGTTGCGCAGCGCGTGGACGCGGCAGATCCGCGTCCCTTCGTGCAGCGCTTCACCGAAGCGCTTGGAGATGCAACGGATCCGAGCGCGTTCACGAAAGTTCGCGCGCCGGAAACGAAGGACCTGTCAGCCTTGCGTGACGCCTTCTCCAAGGTGTCCATCCATCGCGGCAACGCTCCTCGCGGCGTACGCAACGTCGTGTCCACGTACGACGCGCTGCTCCGAGCGCGCGCAGCACTCGAAAGTGGCGACGTGTCGTCCGCCGTCGCCACGCTCGGTCGATTGCAGAGTGCCGCGTCGCTCAAGGGCGGCGCGGGATGGCTCGCGAGCATGCTTGCGGCAGCACGAAAGGAAACGCGAGGCAACGCGATCGAAGCCTTGCGTGGAGCTCTCGACGGTACACACGACGCCGATGCGCGCCGTGCGCTCGCAGCACGCGCCATCGAGCTCGGTGATGCGCAGGCAGCCCGCTCGGCGATCGAAGGCAGCGACACGATCGCGTTCTCTGCGGGCGATCGACTTGCACTCACGGCCCTCACGGGCGGCTCGCGCGAAGTGTTCGAACAAGCCGTCGAAGCAGCCGCGGGCGATGACGATCTCATCCCGCTCCTTGCAGCTTCGAGCGCCGTGACGCGGGATCTCGAGAACCCGTCGACGAACCTCATCGGAGCCGGTGCTACGGCAGCTCGCGCCGGCGCGGCTCTTGGTCGCGCTCTCGGTGCGCTTCGTGCCGACGACAAACCCCTCACGTCGAACGATGCGCTCGCAGCATCGATCCTTGGTTACACGGAGTTCGTTCCCGAGAGTGGAACGGGTCGTGCGCTCACGCTCGAGCTCGACCTCGAAGGAAAAGCGGGCGCCAAGATTGCCAACGCAGTCGCAGGATGGCGTGGAGAGCAAGCCGAAGGTGACCGCGACGGCGCGCTGGCAGCAGCACTGCTCGCCGAGCTCGCGGGCAACACGAAACTCGCAAACGAAAGCTACGCGCGTGCACGAGCAGCGGATTCCGCGCACGAAGCAGCGGCCCGCGCAGCCGCGGCGAGTGCCGAGCCGACAGAAGCCGCGACGATCCTTTCCGAGCTATCGCAATCGATGCAACCAGGAACGCGTGCAGCACTCGTGCTCACCGAAGCGGCCAACCGCTTGCTCGAGCTCGATTCGCCTGGATCGACAATCGAGGATGAGCGGGACAAACTTCTCCGAGGCGCCGCGGAAATGGATCCGCACATGCCCCTGTCGATTCACATCGGCGAAGGCATCGCGCGCTCGGCCGGAGATCGCGATGGACTCATCGAATGGCTGCATGCACGTCGCGAATCGTGCGAAGACCCGATCGAGCAAGCTCGCGACTATCTGCGCGAGGCATTGATCACGCCCGAGGGAGCGGGGCACGCGACGGGTCTGCTCACGCACGCGCTCAAAGCGCGGCCTGACGACATCGGCCTGCGCGAGCTGTTCGAGCGTCTATCGCCGGAAAGGCCGAGCGATCGTGCCGCTTTCCGCGCCGAACGAGCAGCCGCATCGACGGGTGCCGAAGCCGCACGCTGCGCGCTCGATGCAGCACTCGAATACGAACGCGACGGAGACCTCGCCAATGCATCCGTGATGGCGAAACAAGCCACGCTTGCCGGGGAAAACCTGCTCGCGCCGCTATGCGTGTACCGCACGGCGCTCGCTGGCCACGGCACGGGCGAGCTCGTCGAGTCGCTGCTTGCGCACGCAAAGGCAACCGAAGATCCCACCGAGCGACTCGAAACCTACGAGCGCCTTGCGGAGCTCGACGAAGTCGGACGAAACGATCCCGGAAACGCGCTCCTTTGGCGTCGCGCGATTCTGGAAGGCGCACCGTCGCACTTGCCAACGCTCAGGCGCATCGCCAGCACGCTCATCATTGCTGGTCGCGACGAAGAGCTCGAACCCGTGGTGTTCGCAACGGCCAAGACCCTCGAAGGGCCCGAAGCCATCGCGCACGCACAACTCGCAGCCCGTCTTCGTTTGCGCCTCCGCGGTTGGGACGACACACGCGAAGCGGTCGACGTTGCCTACAAAAACCAGCCGCGCGGAATTTGGGCACTGCGACAAACCGCAGCTCATGCACGCGCGGGTGGCGATGAAGCGCTGGCCCTCGAAGTCGACGTCGAACTGGCCGCGCGCACGGAACGCTCTTCGGAAGTTTCAACGTTGTCGCTTCGGGCGGCCGAATCGGCAGAGCGTACTGGTAACCTCGAAAAAGCACGCGAGCTGCTCGACAAAGCCATCGAAGCTACGCCGAGCCATTTCGTGCTGCACCTCGAACGAGCGCGCGTCCTCGAAGCTCTCGGCAACTTCGCAGACGCAGCCGAATCGTACGAGGCTGCAGCGCAGACGAGCATCACGCCGGAAGAGCGCGTGCAAGGCCTGTACAAGGCAGCCGTTCTGTTTGCGGACAAAGCAAATGACAGCGAACGCGCGCGCGGCGCATTCGAACATGTCTTCTCGACCGATCCGTCCTACCGCGACGTGTTCCAGCGCTTGAAGGACGTGTACGTCGCGACGAACGCTCGCGCCGAGCTCGCCGCACTTCTCGAACGACGTCTCGAGACGATCACCGACCCGGCAGAACGTGTCGACATGGAGATCATGCGCGGCCGCGCTCTTGCCGACATCGGCGATGCGGGCGCTGCAAAACGCGCGCTCGCTGCTGCACTCGAGCAGTATCCCGATCACGTCGAAGCGCTTTCGGCGTTCGCCGAAGTCAGTGCGAAAGAGGAAGATTGGGAGGGCGCGGAGCAAGCCTGGATTCGCCTGGCGCGCTTGGTCTCCGAACCAGAGCGTCAATCGGATCTCTATTTGCGACTCGGCGAGCTCTACGATGGGCCGCTGCCAAATGCCGAACGCGCCGAGCTTTCCTATCAGGAAGTGCTGAAGCGCTTCCCCGACAACGAGGCGGCACGGGAAAAACTCGTCGAGCTTTACAAGAAGACTGGCGACACCGCGAAGGCGCTCGAACAGCAAACGATCCTCATCAACAACGTCGAGGATCCCGAGGCGAAGTGCCGAAGGACCACGGGACTTGCGTCCATCTACGAAGCGATGGGCGACACGAAGAAGGCCGAGCAAACATTGCTTCAGGCCCGTAAGACGTGGCCCAAGGACGACACGGCGCTTCACGCGCTCGCCAGCTTCTATCAACGCACCGATCAAGCGCAGGCGGCAAACGTTCTTCTCGAACGGGCCGTCGCAGATGCGCGTCGAGCTCTCGGTACGGGTCGATTCGAACCGTATTTGTTCAGCACCGTAGCAACGGTTGCCGAGCTCCGGGGCAAACCAGCGCAGGCGCGCATTGCGCGGGCAAGCGTCGCGGCGCTCGATGGTGCAGAGGTCGAGATCAACGGCGCAGGAGAAGCTGCGGGCGATGCGACCCTCGATGACTTGCTCGCACCGGACATCATGACCCCGGCGTTCCGCGATTTGTTGCAACGCACCGGATCGCTGCTCGATTCAGCAGTCACGTTCGATATTGCCTCGGTGCGTGGAATGCCTTTGCCGCCGCCCCAAGCCGAGCTTGCGGACGAAATCAAGTCCATCGCTCGCGCTTATGGCATTGGCGACGTTAAAATCTACCAATCGGCAGCCCTTGGAGCCGTGTGCGTCCCGGCAAGCTCGCACCCGGCAACGATCGTTCTCGGGCAACCGCTCGTCGCATCGGAAAATGCCGCGGTACGTACGTTCTTGATTCACCGCGCGCTCAAGGTGATTCAGACGAACGCTTCGGCATTCTCGCGAACGGCGCCGATTGACCTCTGGCCGCTGCTTGCAGCGTACCTGAAGGCGCTCAATACGGCGTTTTCGCCTCAAGGAGTCGACCCCGCCAAACTTGCCGATGCTTCGGCCAAGATTGCCAAGGCAATGCCTGCAAACGTGGATCCGCAAGTGCGTACGCTCGCAACGGACGTCATCGGCAGCATTGGCAATCGCGCATCGACGCTCAATACGGCCATCAATGGTTGGGGGGCTCGTGCGGGACTTCTCGCCGTGGGTGATCCCAATGTCGCGCTCGCGGGCATTGCGTGGGCCGGTGGTCATACGAATCAACCGCCGGCATCGGGCAAAGAGCGCCTCACATGGATTGGTCGAAATGCCGAGGCGCGCGAGCTCATCGTATTCTCGGTCAGCGACGCATACAGCGATGCGCGCAGCCGCCTCGGTCTCGATTGAGGTTTCCCGCCAATGAACCCGAGGGGCCTCATGACGAGGCCCCTCGTCATCCAATCAGCTCAGTAGACCGTGTCCGTCTGGTCTGCGATGATTTCCTTTAGCTCGTTCGTACAAGGCACGGAAGCCCCTGCCTCGTCCTTGCACGCCGTCGTCGAGCACGGATAGCCCGCTGCATATTGGCCTTTGGGCTGAATGAACATCGGGTTGATGATCCACTTCTTGTCGTGGTTCGCGTACCCGTTGCACATGATTTCGTTCTTGTTGCGATTGATCACGAGCTTCAGGTGCGTCGCATCGTGCAGGAAGGAAATGTCCGTATCGGAATCGCCAGCACCGAAAACGGGGCGTTTTGCCATGTCCGGATTCGTCATTTCTGCTGCCGCACCACTCTCGCCGTAGATCACCGTGTTCATCCAGCAGCGCTTGCCCTCGATGTAGCTGATCATCGTATTGCCCAGCGGATTGCCGCTGCCATTGCCCGATCCGTCGGGAACCGAGCCGCAGCCCACGATATCGTACGTGTGTTTGCCCATGGCATCCTTTACGGTTCGAATGCCAATGACGTGGTCGGCGGCAATGTTCACCTTCTCCGCAAAGGCTTCGACGATGGGCTGCGACGATGCGGAAATGACCCAAACGTCGATTCCGTTCTTCTGCATGACGTCGATGAGGTTTGCGATTTGCGCATAAATTCTCAGCCACGCATTGACGGACGTCGTGCCGACCGTTTGTGTCGCCCCCTCGGTTTCCGCGAGTGCAGCGTCGAGCGCCGTCTTGGCAAATCCCTTCAATTCATCCGTCGTGAAGCCGGCTTGCAATTGAGCGACCCACGCGTAGGCCGGTTCCATCGTTCGATAGTTCCAGCCTGAATATGCGGCTGCACCCGCCGTGGTTTTCGCCGTCGTGTACACCGCAACGAGCTCATCCGCGCAAGCCGCATTGGTGCTCGTGGGCAAAGGCATTCCCGCAGCCGCCAAGCTACCACAGGCAGCGGCCAATGCATTTGCGGCTTCGGTCGTGAGATACCGACTCGTCGTCGTCCAATCCTTGTTCGGCGGCTGAATGATCTTGTCGTTCTTCACTTGATAGAAGAACATGATGTCGCCAATGTCGTTCTTGATGACGGTGTTGTCCCAGTCGTAAATCGCGACCGGCTTCTTGTTCGGATCGTAATTCGCGCTGTTGACCCCGACTTGGTCGATCATTTCGTCGAGCGCTTTGCGGTTTTCTCCATACCACATGAGATTGGTATCGAGATCCGGTACGGCCATCATGCCGCCGCCGCTTCCGCCGCCACCCACTCCACCAGTTCCTCCCATTCCGCCGCCACCAGCACCACCCCCGGCCGCTCCCCCGTTACCGGCCATTCCACCTTCCCCCGCAGAGCCACCGGAACCGGACGAGCTCGAGCTGCTGGTCCCCGTCGTGGTCGTTTCGTCGCAACCGACCGTCAATGCCCCCGCGCTCGCCATGAACGCCGCAAGAATACCGCAATGAAGTTTCGTCATCATCGTTAAGGAACTCCTTCCCTCGATTCACTCTAGCAGGCCGTATGCCAAATGTGTTCACAATCATTTTCGACGCATCGCGTTGCGCGAACCGGATTTGTGATTTGAGTTATGAACCACAATGCGCCCCTTCGTTTGCGCAGTCGAACAACAGAAAACTAGCGCTTCGCTGCAAAATTGATCTACGCTTCGCCAATTAGGGGGAACGCGCACCCGATTTTTCGCCCGTGTATCCTGCGAAGAGCGCGGTTTCTCGTCTTCCGAATCTTGCCGAGGAGAACTTTTCCCATGACCATCCCGCTTTGGACCTTGCTCGTTGCCGTGATCCTGCCTTATGCGTGGCTGCCTGTAGCCTTGTCGGCTCGCAAGGAGCAATTCGGCAATTTAGACAATGCGCATCCGCGCCTTCAAACATCGAAGCTCGAAGGCAAGGGTGCGCGCGCATATTCTGCGCACCAGAACGCAATGGAAGCACTTGCCGTGTATGCGCCCGCAGTTCTCGTAGCGCATGTCACGCATGCCAACCCGACGCATTCGATGATTCTTGCGATCGTGTGGGTCGTGGCCCGCTTTCTACATGGCGTCTTGTACGTTGCCAATGTCGACAAGGCGCGGTCGATGATGTTTGCGCTCGGAATGCTGGCCGCAATTGGCCAATTCGTCATTGCAGCAATGGCTCCGGCCACGCCACACTGATTGAATGGCATGACTGGACCAACCGCGTTTCCCGCCCCTACGCGTTCATCGTCCCCCATATACCTCCAAACAAACCGCCCACGCCATTGACGAGCAATGGGTGGGCGGAACCGAATGCGCGCGAGGGGAAAACGCATCGAGCGATTCGTTTTCCCCTCGATGCAGGTTGTCAGGAGGGTTTGCCGCTGCGACGACGGCGCACGAGCCACGCGCCAACGAGTGCGAGGAGCGAGCCTGCGACATCGCGAGCGGGCTCTGGACGCTCGCCGCCAGGAACGGAGCAATCGCAACCGCCTTCGCTGAGCACCGGAGGCGGCCGAGTGGACCCGCCGCCAGCTCCGCCTTCGCCCGCCATGCCGCCTTCGCCAGCCATGCCGCCAGCGCCCGCCATGCCGCCTTCGCCAGCCATGCCGCCAGCGCCCGCCATGCCGCCTTCGCCAGCCATGCCGCCAGCACCCGCCATGCCGCCGCCAGCGCCGCCCATGCCGCCAGCGCCCGCCATGCCGCCTTCGCCAGCCATGCCGCCAGCACCCGCCATGCCGCCAGCGCCGCCCATACCGCCAGCGCCGCCCATGCCGCCAGCGCCGCCCATGCCGCCAGCGCCCGCCATGCCGCCAGCGCCGCCCATGCCGCCAGCACCCGCCATGCCGCCAGCGCCGCCGGTGCCCGGTTCAGCCTGCACCAACACGTTCACCGAATCGTTCGCAGACGCGGCACCGTCGTCCACCGTCAACTGGAACGTGAGGAGCGTATCCATCATGACAGCGGGCGCGACGAAGTTCGTCATGGCACTCATTGGCGCGGAAAGCATCACACCTGGCCCCGCGGTCTGCGACCACGCGAATGCAAGGGGGCTCGGCTGGTTGTCCGGATCAGAGCTTCCGGAGCCATCGAGCATGACATTGGCGCCGCTCGGTACGACCTGATCGACGCCTGCATTCGCAATCGGTAGCTCGTTCATGCACATGCCATCCTCGGCCGCCTGAGCCGAGAAGGGCTTGTTCGTCAGGCCCGTGAAGGCGATGTTATCGATGTACCAACCGCCCGAGCCAACAGCCTCGTCCGTACCAATGCGGAAGCGCAGCTTGATGGTCTTGTTGGCGAGCGTCGTGCCGAAGTTAATCGTTTGGTTTACCATCGTGCCGTTGGCAAAACCATTCGTAGCATTGACGTACCCCGTCCGACCGCCGAGGGGATTGCTGGCCTGGGTGCTGATGGTGCCGCCATAACCGGGATTGACCCCGGCGAGCGTACTGATGTCGGCCCAGTTCATGCCGCCGTCTTCACTGTATTCGATGACGGCGCCATCCCAGTTCTGACCCTGCGAACGTTCGAATTGGTACCGATGCTGGAAGGTCATGGAGAAGGCGCCTGCACCGACGGCGAGGTCTGGCGATTCATAACGATGGTCGCTGACGCTGGCGATGTCTTGACCGTAGATCAATTCATTCGCGGCGGTGGCGTTCGGCCGAATGATCTGCCAAAGCGTCGTGGCCGTCCCCGAGGCGAGCGTCGCCGACCAGGTCTTCTCGAGCCCCTCGAAGGTTTCGGTCGTCGATGCATTCGGCGTCAGGGGTGCATACGAATCGTAATGCACTTCGGCCGCACCGGTGGCATTGGTCGTCGCCGTGCACGCCGACGGTGCATTGATGACGATATTGAGGGGTATCACCGTCGTTGCATTCACGGCATTCGACAAGACAACCGGCACGTAAGCCGTCGTCGTTTCGAAGACGTTCGTCATCGGCAACATTGTTGAATTCCCACTGGGGAACGTGAGGCTCGGGTTGCTCGACGTGACCGTCACGGTTGCGCCCGATAGCGGTGACCAGCCAAGGTTTTGGATGTTGATCGCCACTTGACCGGTTTCCCCTGCATCCAGCACGCCGTCGCCATCACAGTTCGGCACGCCCTCGGTGAGCTCCGTCGAAATGAAGACCGGCTGCGGATTGGCCGTAAAGCTTTCCACGACGCCCGTGAGCGTCGTTGAATTGCGCGCTGGCGACACGGCACAGGCGCCGATGCCACGCGTGGCATAACCTGCTGCGAGATCCTGAAAATCCTCCAGGTCTCCGCCGGCAATCGCCGCTGCCAAAATGCCGTCGCGCTGCTCGGTGAACGTCATGTTCGCTGGGGCGGCCTGCATGCCACCCACGACGTAATCGGCCATTTTGCGTTTGGCTTGGTCGAACGTATGCCGAGCATTGGGGCCTTGCGCATCGAGGAGCAGATTCGTGTACGCCTCGAACATCATCGTGGCCCAAATTTCGCCCGCGTTGTGCACTTCGGAGTTTTCGTTGCCGAAATCGATGACGCTGGGCGGCAGCGCTTGACCGTCCGAGATGTGCTTGAACGTCAAGCCATTCTTCATCATGTCCTTCGTATACGCGCACCGACGAATTCCGTAATACGCGCTATCGCCAAACGTGGCGCCCGCGTACACGGCCGTCGCGTAAACACCCGTGGGATCATCGCCTTGCCGAATGAGCATATGCAATGCGACGAAATCGCCCCAGCCTTCGCCCATGGAGCCACCTTGCTGCGTCCCCGGGCTCGTCAATCGGTGATGAATGTAATGGCCCCATTCATGTCCGACGATACCGTTGTCAATCGTTCCATCGCGGTCCGTCGCCGGTCCGCGGACCATCGTTCCCGTGATCGTACCGCCCTGAATTTGCGTTTTCAGGCTGGCTCCGTCGGCTTGCGTGATACCGAGCGTACCAATGTTGATCGTATTGTCCGTCCCCCCCATCGGGCTCGGGGGCAAGCCCACTGCTTGGTTATTTGCAATGAGGGCGCCGATGCCTCCCGCATTTTGAATGTTCTTCACCTTGTCCACGAAGGCACACGCTCCACGATCGGCAAGCACGATCTTTCCCGTATACGTGTTTCCGCCGCCGGTCAGCGCCTGACATGCATCCGTGAAGTTGCCGGTGTTGCCGCCATCCTGATCGGCGGTCGAATTGTCCTGCGCCACCACGATTTGCGCAGGCCCAATGTTGAACGCCTGAGGCCCGAATCCCGCAACGCCAGCGCTGAACGTCTGGTTGCCCGGATTCACCGTCAAGCTCGCATTCGGCGGCCCGTCCCATACGTACATCTGCATGCGCGGCGACGAACCATCTGCCGGCGTCGACATGTTCGCGTTGTTGCGATTGCCGGTGTTCGCTCCATCTTGCGCTTCCAAGAGCAGGCGATCATTTCCTGCTCCACCGCGCCCATAATTGTTTTGCTGCGCGTTGCCCGCCGCCTCGTTGAAGCCCGAATCGTACCAATAATCGTGCAGATAATTGGCATCGAAGAAGAGCTGCGTAATCGACGCGCGCACCTGATTCTGGCTCACGGTCGGGTTTTGCGACGTATTGTATACTCGATCGAAAACCCCTGGTGCCGTCGTGGTTGCGCGGTAGTCCGGATTGTTGTTGGCATCGAGATCCGCGTAGGCATCGGCGTTGTTGCCGGTCGACTGCGTCGCGCCCATGGCGAGCCATGGATCGAACGTGCCTTGAGGATTCGTATTGAAACCGTCGACCGTCACCAACACGGGCGCCGTGTACGCAGGCGACGAACCATCCGGCAATCCCGTCGGGTGCGGCGCATAATCGGCCTGCGGGCCATCCGGTGGCGTAAAATTGGGCGCTCCATCCGACCACACGCGATATGTGAATGCGGCATCGTGCGTCAAACTGCGCCGTTCGAGCATCCGGCCGTCGTCGGCTGCGATCACGTACGAATACAAAACCGATTCTTTTGCCGTCTTGTCCCAACCCCAGATTTCAACGTAATGCGCGGGAACCAAGCTGTCCGGCATTGCGAAGTACACCTTTTTGACACGGGCTGGTCGTGCCATACCGATATTTTTGCTTTTCGTCTCCGCCGTATCGACGAGATTGAAGAACGAATACCCGTATTCGAGCCTCTTCGTATCGACGAACGCGCTCGCCGGGACCTTCGTCCCAAAGAAATCGTTGAACGCACGAGCAATCGAATTTTGCGGCGCCAGACTGAACTTCGCCGAACGTGTCATCTTCGCCGATGCGTGCGGGTGCAAATTCCCCATGATTGCCACGAGCTCGCGATTCGAACGCATGAGGACACTCAGCTCGGCACGATGAACGTCGATCCCCTGTGCCTTTTGCCGAAATACGACGATGATTCCGCCTCCGGTGTCGTGCACGGCCGCTGCATTGGCCGTCGAAAGAGCTCCGGACCCGAGGCCATAAAGCGGCGCGTAGTACTCCAGATAATACCGCGCCGCCGCTTCGGGGCGCGCTTGCAACGAAGTCGGAGCCATCGGGCCATTCTGCGGCGCCCAGAAGACCGTCGGCACGCCCCGCTTCTCATCGATGCTCGTGACACCGACCACCATTTCCGACGGCACGAAGTTGCTCGAAAGCGGCCGAGTTTGCGCCTCAGGCGCGTCGAGATAAGCGTCGTAGTTGGGCAAACCGTGCCCGCCAGCGAACGCGAAGGATCCCGTGAGCATCGTAACCAAGACCGAAGCGTAACGTACAGTGCGTTTCATCATTCCTCCATGCCGCGTTCGTCGAAACGGGGCACACATCCTTCATTGCAAGCATCGAAGTGAGCCGGGGAAATACGACCAACACGGTCGCCTTTCCCCGCGTTAGGGTCAAGAGGGTTTGTCATTGCGGCGGCGGCGAACGAGCCATGCGCCAATGACTGCTAGGAGCGAAACACCAACATCGCGTACCGGTGCCGATTCATTGGAGGCTGGCACCGAGCAAGCGCACCCTCCGATGACAATGGTGGATCCGTTGGCATCATCACCGCCAGCGCCCGCCATACCACCGCCACCGTCGCCGCCAGCGCCCGCCATACCACCGCCACCCTCACCGCCAGCGCCCGCCATACCACCGCCACCCTCACCGCCAGCGCCCGCCATACCACCGCCACCGCCAGCGCCTCCCATGCCGGAGCTGCTCGACGACGACGACGCGCTGCTCGACGACGACGACGCGCTGCTCGACGACGACGACGCGCTGCTCGACGACGACGACGCGCTGCTCGACGACGACGACGCGCTGCTCGACGACGACGACGCGCTGCTCGATGACGACGACGAGCCGCTCGATGATGACGACGAGCTGCTCGACGACGACGACGCGCTGCTCGACGACGACGACGCGCTGCTCGATGACGACGACGCGCTGCTCGACGACGACGACGCGCTGCTCGACGACGACGACGCGCTGCTCGACGACGACGACGCGCTGCTCGACGACGACGACGCGCTGCTCGACGACGACGACGCGCCGCCAGCGCCGCCCATCCCGCCAACGCCGCCCATCCCGCCAACGCCGCCCATCCCGCCAACGCCGCCCATTCCGCCAACGCCGCCCATCCCGCCAGCGCCCGCCATGCCGCCGCCACCCATGCCGCCAGCGCCCGCCATGCCGCCGCCACCCATGCCGCCAGCGCCCGCCATGCCGCCGCCACCCATGCCGCCAGTGCCGCCAGGTTCGACCGTAATGTTGACGGAATCACTCGCCGCCGCGGCTCCGTCGCTCACCTCGAGCTGGAACGTAAGGACCGTGCTCATTGCAACACTTGGCGCAACAAACGTTGGCTGGACGTCGGTCGCGCTCGACAACGTCACACCCGGGCCCGCCGTTTGCATCCACGCGTACGTAAGCGGATTCGGCATGTTGTCCGGATCCGAACTACCCGATCCGTCGAGCGCCACGTTCGCCCCGCTCGGCACGATTTGATCCGGTCCCGCATCCGCAATCGGTGCGAGGTTGCACATGCCTGCATTCGCAGTCTGCGTCGAAAAAGGCTTGTTCGTGAGACCCGTGAAAGCGATGTCGTCAATGAACCAACCACCTGCACCAACGGCTTCGTCCGTACCGATGCGGAATCGAATACGTATGGTCTTGTTCGCCACGGCCGTTCCAAAGTCAATCGTTTGGTTTACCATGGTACCGGCGGAAAAACCCGCCGTCGCACCCGAATAACCTTGTTGCCCGCCGAGTGGATTGCTGGCGAGCGTGCTGATCGTGCCGGTGTACCCGGGATTGGCGCCGGCAATGGTGTTGACGTCGACCCACGTCATGCCGCCATCTTCGCTGACCTCGATGACGCCGCCGTCCCAATTCTGCATTCCAAAGGGCGGAAAAGAAGATTGCTCGAAATCATATCGATGCTGAAACGTCATCGAAAACGGCCCCGCCCCAACCTCGAGATCCGGCGACTCCCATCGATGATCACTCACGCCGCTGATGTCGGCGCCAAATGCCATTTCATTGAGGTCATTGGCAACGGGACGCACGATCTGCCAATGGACCGTCGGTCCACCGATAGCATTCTTGGCTGACCACGTCTTGACGAGCCCCTCGAACGTCTCCGTCGTAGATGCATTGGCCGAAAGAGGCGCCGCGGAATCATAATGCACTTCGGCAAATCCAGAACCATTGGTCATGGTGTTGCACGCGCCGGGCGCATTGATGACCGCGCTGAAGGAAACGAGCGTCGTCATGTTCACGGCCGGAGCGAGCGCGACATCGACGAATGCGGTGCTCGTCGCATAAGCATTCGTGGAAGGCAGATTCACCGTATTGCCATTCGGAAAAAGGATGCTCGGATCGCTCGACGTGAGCGTCACCGTCGCGCCCACGAGCGGCGCCCATCCCGTATTTTGCACGTTGATCGCGACTTGCCCCATTTCGCCCGCATCGAGCACGCCATCACCGTCACAATTCGGCGTCGATTCGCTCAGCACGAGCGACACGAAGGATGCATTGGGATTGGATGAAAAACTCTCCACGACCCCCGTGAGCGTCGTCGAATTTCGCGACGGCGACACGGCACACGAACCCGCACCGCGCACGGCAAACCCCGCCGTGAGATCATTGAAATCTTCCATGTCGCCGCCTGCAACGGCTGCTGCCAAAATACCGTCGCGCTGCTCGGTGAACGTCATGTCGACGGGCGCGAGCTTCATGCCGGCCACGATATAATCGGCCATTTTTCGTTTGGCCTGGTCGAACGTATGCCGCGGATTGACGCCAACGGTGTCTTCGAGCAGGTTGGCATACGATTCCCAAACCATTGAACACCAAACTTCGCCCGCATTGTGCACTTCGGCATTATCGTTCGAAAAAATGTTCGACGAGGGCACGCCGACAGGCAAGGCTTGTCCCTGCGATATGTGTTTGAAAGTGAGCGCATTCTTCGTGAAGTCCGTCGAGTAAGGATAACGGCGGATACCGAAATAACCGCTGTCGTGGAACGTCTGCGCGGCATAAATGCCCGTCGCGAAAACGCCGTTGAAATCATCGTCGGGGCGCACGAGCTGCATCAAAGCAATCACGTCGCCCCAGCCTTCACTCATGCCGCCACCTTGCTGCGTCCCGGGACTCGTCAAGCGGAAGTGGAGATAATGCCCCCATTCATGTGCAACGATGCCATTGTCGATCGTACCGTCCCTTTGAATGACACCAGTGCGCAGCATCGATGCGGTGAGCGATTGCATCGACAATTGCGCCTTCAGGTCCGCACCATTCGCCGTACCAATCGAAAAAATGGGCGTATTTTGCGGGATCATGCCACCGCTCGCCGTCACGTTGAACGTTCCACCGCCCGCAACGTTGTTGGCAATGATGATGCCCGCAGCGCCAGCGTCTTGCGCATTCGTGACGCGCACTTTGTCCGTGCAGCCTCCGCGATCGGCCAGGATGATCTTGCCCCCATACGTGCCCATTCCGCCCGTGAGCGGCTGACATGCGTCGTTCACCGTCGGATTTCCGCCACCCAAATCCACCGTGGATCCGTCTTCGGCGAGCAGCAACTCCACCGGCCCCACATTGAACGTTTGCGGACCAAAGCTCGCAGTACCCACGCCAAACGATTGATTGCCCGGATTCACCGAAAAATTCAAATTGGCTAGGCCACTGAACACGTACATTTGCATCCGCGGCGAATCCCCGTCGCCAGGCGTGCTCATATTGGCATTGTCCGTGCCGCTCCCATCCTGCCCCTCGGCGAGAAGCGGATCATTGCCGAAGCCGCCGCGACCAAAATTGTCCATTTGGGCATTGCCGGCAGCTTCATCGAAGCCTGAATCGTAAAAGTAGTCGTGGTGGTAATTGTTGTCGAAGAAAAGCTGCGTGATCGACGCCTTCTGCTGCTCTTGATTGACCGATGGGCTCTCGAGCGTGTCGTACGTCCGGTCGAATACCCCTGGCGCCGTGACATTGGCCCTGAAATTCGGCGCCGTGGGGTCATCCTGATTCGCCGCATCGATGTACGCATCGACGTTGTTGCCCACCGTCTCCGTCGCGCCCGCCGGAAGCCACGGATCGAACGTGCCTGAAGGGTTCGTATTGAACCCGTCCACCGTTACGAGCACCGGAAGTGAAAATGGTGGGAACGAGCCATCCGGCACGCCCGTCGGATGCGGCGCAAAATCGGCAATGGGCCCATCGGTCGGCGTATGAAGCGGCGCCCCGTCCGACCAAACCCGATACTGAAATGCGGCATCTCGCGTCAAACTTCGACGCTGCAAGAGCCGCCCATCGTCGGCCGCGATCACGTACGAATACAAAACCGAATTCGCGCCCGATCTTTCGCCGCCCCAGATTTCGACATAATATGCCGGGACGAGCTCCCCCGGCATCGCGTAATATACCTTTTTGATGCGTGCTGGTCGGGACAAACCAATATTTTTGCGACCCGTCTCTGTGGTATCGACGAGGCGGTAAAACGCATACCCATGACGAGGCCTGTTCGCGTCCAGAAATGCGCTGGGAGGCACCTTCGTCATGAAAAAGTCATTGAATGCTCGCGCTATCGCATCTTGCGGCAATAGAGTAAACTTTGCTGCGCGCCCCATTTTCGGGGCCGCCTGCGGATGCAAATTACCGGTAATGGCCACGAGCTCGTGGTTCGGTGTCATCAGAACCTTGACCTCGGTCTGAAACACATCGATTCCGCCCGCTTGCTGACGAAACACGACAATGATCCCTCCACGACCCGTGTCGTGCACCATCACGGCTTTCGCGACGGAAAGCGCACCCGATGCGAGACCATAAAGCGGCGCATAATGCTCCAAGTAAAACCGCGCCGACGCCTCGGGACGCGACAGAAACGATCCCGGCGAAAGCGGCCCATCCTGCGGCGCCCAATAAATCGTCGGCACCCCGCGCTTCTCGTCGATGCTCGCCACCCCAGCCGCCATCCCCTCGGGAACCAAAGTGCTCGCGAGCGGCTGATCCACCACCTCCGGCGCATCCTCGTACGCATTGTAGTCCGGTAGATCGGGGCCGCCCGCACGAACCACGGATGCCGTGAGCAATGTTCCCAAAATCGAGGCGTAACGTACGGAGCGCTTCATCATTCCTCCACGCCGTGGCGGATCGGACCAACTTTTACAACAATTATTGATTGCAAGGAATTTTTCACCAAGGTGACCGGGCGGCGCATGCGCGATGCTCGTACCTCTTCTATCCGACTTCGGCGTGAATTGGAAGCACTTCGTGCAGGATTCCGACCCGCACAGCTCGCATTCGGTCACACCTACGTACGCAAAGCACTTTGCGGCATGACGTCTCGACGCTCGCCGCGTGACGATGTGACGGATCGTCGCCTCATCGCCGTGCAGATTTCGCACCGAGGGGAAGCATGTCGTCCTCCGAGCTACACTCCGCGCACCGGCTCCAGAATCGCCAGCCGCTCCCCGTTCCACGCACGCTCGGCGCGAGCCTTCACAATGCATCCATCCATCGAGCGGACATTATTCGTCACCCTAATGGGCCGGACATTTATTGTCCTTGGGTATTCAAAAAGCCGTGCAAGTCGAAAATACTGGTGTTATTATTTCGTCTAAGCAGTAGACACAGCGACACTTCGTCTCAGCAACCCAGGAGGATTCCGATGGACCGAATTTCGCTCACGTATTTCGTCGATTTCATCCTCGCCACTGGCACCCCCAAATTGCGCGGCGTCCGTGATTACAAAGAGCGCAAAGACGATTTGTGCTCGGACTTTTATCGTCCCATCCGAGAAGCCATCGTCAATCTGCATCGGCATGGTTTGTCCGCCACGACACTCGATGACGTTTGTCGGAACGAAACCGACGAAACACGCAAAAAACATTATCCGCGCGTCATCCACGGATATCGCGCTTTTCTCGCCCAGGGCGCAAAAAACTTCTTCGAGCCGCCGCGTTCCGGCCTCTCGCTCGGCGCGCTCGAAGTCGACATCAATCCCGAGCTTGGTCTCGTCATCGACGGCAAAAAGCACCTCGTCAAACTCTATTTCCGCAATGATCCCCTCACCCCGCGACGCACGGCGCTCGTTCTCGCGCTGCTTTCTCGAGGCCTTTGCGAATCGCAACCCGAATTCGTTCCCGCCATTCTCGACGTTCGATCGGCCAAACTCCACACGTCGGCCATGACGAGCCCCCGCATCGACATTCTGCTGCGCGGCGAAGCCGCCTCCTTTGCCGCCATGTACGACGCCGTCTGACGTTCCATCACGCTCCTCTTGTCCCATCGCCCGTTTTCGGGCATGCTCGCGCCACCATGGGACGTTTTCTCGGACAAACCGTCATCGTCACCGGCGCCTCCGCCGGCATTGGCGCTGCCTTGTGCCGCCGCTTTGCCGCCGAAGGCGCCGACGTCGCGCTGCTCGCACGCCGCAAAGATGCGCTCGACTCCGTCGCCTCCGACGTGCGCGCGCTCGGACGACAAGCCTTCCCCTTCGAATGCGACGTGACGCGCGACGGCGACGTCGAACGCGCCGTCGAAGCCGTGCGCAATGCGGCCGGGCGCATCGACGTCGTCGTCGCCAATGCTGGAATTGGCATCACGGGAGCCTTCGCCAAACTCGAGCTCGACGACTTCCGCCGTCAATTCGAGACCAACGTTTTTGGCGTGCTGCGCACCATTCGCGCAACGCTCGGCGACGTCGAACGATCCCGCGGGCGCATCGCCATCATCGGCAGCGTCGCCAGCCACGTCGTCGCCCCCGGCACCATCAACTACTCCATGAGCAAAGCAGCCGTCGCGGCGCTCGCCCAGGGCCTCGAGCTCGAGCTTGCCCCCAAAGGCGTCGGCGTCACGCTCATCTTGCCTGGTTTCGTCGAATCGGAAATTCGCCTCATCGACAACAAAGGTCACTTGCGCGAAAACGGCAAGGACCCCATTCCGCAATTCCTCGTCATGCCGACCGACGAAGCTGCGGCACAAATGGTCGACGGCATTTGGCGCCGAAAGCCCGAATGCATCGTCACCATGCACGGCAAACTCGGCGTATTTCTCGGCCGCCACACGCCGCGTCTCGTCGCATCCGTCGTACGCGCAGCCCAGCGCGTATCGCCCGTCAAATTCGATAAATGACAACGTGCCCGTGGGATTGATGGGTTGCTGGCCTCGGATCTTCCCTGACCAGGCCACAAGCTCGCACAAGAGGTCTCAGCCCGAATTTCCTGCGCTCGCGGGGGGGCCCCACTGTTCGAGCCCGCGAAGCGGGCGAGTTTGGGGTCCCGCGAGTGCGGGAAATCGGGCTGAGACCTCGATCGCGGGGCCCCACTGTTCGAGCCCGCGAAAATCGGGCTGAGACCTCGCTCGCAATTCGCCCTTAAATCCCCATCGCCGCCCTGGCCTTCGCCCGTGCGTCCTTTTCGACGACATCCCCGTGCGCCATCACGAGCCTATCGAAGTCCCATTCGAGCACCTTGCGCACCGACGCATCGAAAGCAGCCTTGTCCTCCGTCATCGTCGACCACAATCGGCTTTTGGCGAGCTTCCCGCGCGTGCCCATCAGCGTGAGCACCACCTTCGTCATCAGCCCCGCCGGCCGCACGATATTGAAAAACAAGTCGCTCACGATCAATGTCCGCGTGCCTTGGTGCAAAAATGCAACTTCCGACATCTTCGGCGCTCCCTGTACCACGATCTGCTCGAAATCGGCTGCCCACTCGATCGGTGCCGAATCCGTCAACACTTCGTCGACACGCAGCCCCGGAACTTTTTCCGCGAGCCCTGGCGGCCCGAATGTTCGAGCCCCCGGATAACGCTCCGCGCATTTGCCGAAGAACAAATGGTGAAATCGGTTTGGCGAAACGATCCACCCTACTTCACCGAGCTCATCGATTGCTTTACCGAGCGATTCATCCATCCGAATCGGCGAATGAACGAAGAGCTTGCCATTCGACGAACGCACGACCGTCATGCGCGTATTCATGCGCACGCCGCCGGGCATTTTCATTTCCGATTCTGCGCACCAAATGCCTTCGGCTATCTCCACGAGCTCCGTCATTCGTTCACCACCGCCATGAACATGTCCGTGATGTGGTCGTGTCCCGCCGGATTCGGATGGATGCACGTCAAGTCGAACCATCGCGGCGTCCCCGGTCCTCGATAACACGGCGCTTGCGGGTTTTCATTCTCGAACCCATGCCCGCAGAATTCCTCGAGCAGGAAAATCATGTCCGAATTGAATTCCTTTGCGATGCCCATGTATTGCTCGTTCACCCAAATGATGATTTCTTTGAGCTGTTCGGGCGCTGGGACGGGTTTGTCGAAGCCAGCCAGACCCGACACGTCACACGTTTGCACGTCGGCCGTTCCGTCCGTGAATTCGTAATTGTTCGCGAAAACGACGAAGATCCCATTCGGAAAACGTCCGGGCGTATAGAACCACGCCATCGTGTCGCGCATGTATTGCACGAACGTTTGCGCCTTGTTCCATAGCTCCATCTGCGTTGCGCCGTCGCCTGCATCTTTCGTCAAGGAAGCAATGTCGTTACCGCCCATCGTCGTAATCACGAGCGTCCGCTTGCTCAGTTTGTCGGATTCGAAGCATTTCGCGATTTGCCCGCCTCCCATGAGGAAATCGTCCGTGCGCGCGCCCCACTTGGAACAGCTCGCGAACGGCCCGGACTCCTCGAGCAGCGACACCCCATCGATGAAATTCACTGTCTTCCAGAGCTGGTTTGGTGCTGCTAGACTGAACTTCTGCGCCAGTTTGTCCGCGAGCTGCGAACGATAATAATCGGCTGACAACGTCGGTGGTGTCCCCACCGTCACGGAATCACCCAAGAACACCACCCGCTCGATGCCCGTGATGTCCTGATGATTCGTCCCGAAGCAATGCGATCCGATGATTGGATTGAATTGATCGTAATTCGGACCCGCGGATTGACCGTTGACGAAGACGTTGGCGTAACATTGCGATGCCGTCAGCGGCCCGCCACCACCCGCGCCACCTCCGCCACCGGCACCGCCACCTCCGCCACCTCCGCCAGCTCCGCCAGCGCCGCCAGCGCCGCCCATACCACTCGAACTGCTTGCCGAGCTCGTGCTGCTGCTGCTGCTCGACGAACTGCTTGCCGAGCTGCTGCTCGATCCCGTCATGCCGCCAGTGCCGCCAGATCCCGTCGGCGCTCCGCCAGCCCCGGCTTCACCCCCCGTGCCCGTCGTCACGGACCCGCCCACCCCTGTGGCTGCGGTCGTCTGTGCATCTCCCGAGCACCCGAAAGCTCCAATCGACGTTGCTGCGACCATCCAACAAGCAGTAAGAATCGGTGTCGTCTTCATGGCGACTACGCAGATTATCAGCCTTGCTCGCGTTTTCCGAGATCTTTTATGTGGGTCTCACATTCGCGTCAGACGCGAAATTTATGTTGATGCATCAACCAATGGCACGCGGCCCGGGTCTCGTGGTAGACATCGCGCCCCATGGTTCCCTCGGTCGCCACAGCCGAAAACAAGTCCCCTGCCGGCGGTATCGTTCGCCCTGCTCGCCGTCCTGCCGATTGGGTGGCGCCTGGCCCTCGTCCAAACACGCCGGATCGCGAAGACGTCTGGCCTGCCGAGGGTGAGGATCTTTGTTACTTGGCAGGCGATTTTCGTATTTTGCAGCGAATCGATGGCCACCGCTGGTCCGCCGATGACCTCGTTACCGCATGGTACGCTGCGGAAACCGTGACCTCGAATCCACCGCGTCGCATCGTCGACCTCGGATGCGGCATTGGCACGGTGCTTCTTTTTCTTGCCTGGCGTTTTCCTTCGGCGCGAGTATCCGGCGTCGAAGCCCAAGACATCAGCGCTGGATTGGCTCGCAGGTCGCTCGCATGGAACGGAGTCGATGATCGTTGCGATGTATTTTTTGGTGATTTGCGTGATACCGCGCTCGCCGAAAGGTTTGGCCAAGTGGATCTCGTCACGGGAACTCCGCCGTACATGCCCATTGGCACGGGTGTGGAATCTTCCCGCGTGCAATGCGGCCCGTGTCGATTCGAATGGCGTGGCGGCGTAGAAGACTACGCCCTTTCCGCGTCGCGCCTTCTTTCCGCGGATGCGCCATTCGTCGGCTGCTGTGCGGCGCGACAACGCACCCGCGTGCTGGATGGTGCGGCACGCGCCGGGCTCGTTGTCGAAAAGTGGCGCGACATCGTGCCGCGCGAAGGCAAAGAAGCGCTTTTTTCGGTTTACGTCATGCGCAGACCCAATGCTGAACTAGGCGTGTCTCTTCAAGACGAGCCCCCGCTCGTTCTTCGAGGCAAAGACGGACGATTCACGAATGCGTTCAATGACGTGCGCCGCGCGATGGGAATGCCCGTGGTTTGAAACCATTCTTCGTGCTTGAAGCGCGAGCCTCGATGATGTAGTGATCGAATTGCTTCTCGCAGTCGCGTTTTGCGGCTGCCCGTGCTTCTCATTTTCCCGCGGAGGTCCCATGCGTTCGAAGGTTCTTTTGGGGTTTGTCATATCTTCCGGCTTGCTCGCTCTTTCCGCTACGTCCGGCTGCTCGGATGACCCGGCGCAAACGACGACGGGATCCAGCAGCTCATCGAGCAGCTCGTCCAGCTCGTCATCGTCGAGCTCGTCCTCGTCGTCAGGCACTCCATTCATGCCCGACGCGAACGTCGATTGTGATACGGCAGTCCAAATTGCGCTTGGCGAACCTGCCTTCGGCGACACGCTCGATGTGGGGAGTTTCTTGCCGCCCGATGCAACGCAAGACGACAAAGATTATTTCGTCTTCGAAGGCACGGCGGGCGACGCCATTGCGCTCATCACCGATTCGAAGCTCGACGTGGATGAATTCGATCCCGCCTACCCGGATCTCGTCATCACGCTGAAAGTAAAGGACGCAAATGGCGGCTGGGTCGACATCGCCCAAAATGACGATCCGTACCCCATGCCGCGGTACACGAACGACAGCGCGATGTACACGATCCTCCCGGAAACGGGCACCTATTGCGTCGAAGTCACCGAATGCAACGTGCTCTTCCCCGGCCAATGTTCGCCGGTCGAAGAGATTCTCGTGGGCGATTACTCGATTCTCGCCGGGGTGCTCAATGAAACAGCCATGGGCATCCAGGGCGAAATGAGCACGGAGCCAAGCGACGCCGCGGGTCCCGTCGATTACGAAAACGTTCAAATGGGAACGCTTTATCGCAGCCTCGGCTGGGGCACCTTTGCCGACGACAAGGACGTCGACATGTGGGCCTTCACCGCGCCTGCCGGCGTGAAAGTCGATCCGGATGCTCGCGCGGCATGCCATTTCAACTTCTTCTATCCCAGCGCCCAAGGTAATGGGAGCAGCGCCGACAAGAACGTCGTCGCATACGTGGTCGACGCGGCTGATCCCATGGTCAAAATCGCGCAAGTCGATCCCAACGTCTATGACACGACCTTGGGCCCCCCCGAACCCATGAACCTCTCTGCGCCTTGCGAGCCCGGCAAAGATTACCTGTTCGTCATGGCTCGCGCCACAGGTGCCACGGCCGGGACAAACGATTTCTACTTCTTCAACCACTACGTCTCATCGGGAAATCCCGTCGAAGTGGAACCGAACGACGCCGCGGCCATGCCCGCTACCTTGACCGCATCGGCCAATCAACCCGAAGGCGCGAGCTACTTCGTCGATGGCGACATCGCCATGGCCGGCGACATCGATTATTACAGCATCGATGTTCCTGCCGGATCGACGCAGCTCTCCGTTGCATGCGAATCCGAACGTGGCGGCTCGGCATTGCGTGGTTTCAAGGTCACGCCGCTCGGTACGGACGACATGCCCCTCGCCGCAGGCAAAGGCAATCTGACCGAATCCGCAACGAAGCAACTCTTCGCCTACGAAATTGCCGTCCCCGCGGGCACGACGAGCCTCAAAATGAAGGTCGAAGCGACGCAGGCCAATGCCGCCGACATCACCAGCACCTTCTATCGCTGCGGCTTCCACGTCAGGCCGCCGGCGATGCCGTGAGCCACAACACCTATCCCGTCTGATTTCGTTTTCGTAAGGCGCAAAAAGTAGCACAGGCTACGTACCTGCCACCGCGAAGCCCGGCGCATTGCACCTTCGCAAGCCGAATGGGCATTCCTTTCCCACCTGCAAGACCCATTCAGCGTCACAACGTTGTCGCCCTCGCCAATTAGCCCGGATTGTGGGCAATTGCAAAGATTGCAGTGCTGGCCCGTGATTTGCTTACGCTACTGATCCTCCGGAGGATCATCATGGTCGCAATGTCATCCAGCTTTCCCCCATTCATGGCGCACCGGGTGACATTTGAATCCCCCGATACGGTTTGCATATCGCTCGTGGGGCCGCTCACGGCGGTCGAGGCCCAAGCCATCATCAATCGCATCCACGATCTCGGTCGGCAGCATGGCCCCATGTATTGGCTCGTTGACGTCTCTCGTTTCGAGAGCTCCGGCGAACGCGTACGCGACGTATTCCTCAAGGGCGGCCAGGAGCGTTACCCGATAATGGCAGGTGTCATGTGCGGCGCGCCGTTTCCGATTCGCGTCGCCATGATGATGGCCCTCACCGCCGGCGCGCGTATCATGCCAAAGAGCTTTTCTTTCCCCTTCGAATTCACCGCGACCGAAGATCAAGCGCGGGCGTGGATCGCGTCCAAACGTGCATCCACGTCGCCCCCGGACAGACGAGAGCTTTACGCCCTATAGTACGACTTTGCTAAATCGTACACGCCAAGCTTTGGGAGCTGTTTGATTTCTCGGCGCTGCGGCGGGGGCCCCGCTGTTCGAGCCGCCGAAGGCGGCGAGTTCGGGGTGCCGCAGTGCGGAGAAATCAAGCCTCCCAAAGCTCAATCAACGAAGTGGCGGAGTCGTGCTAGCCGAAGCCAAATAGCAGCTCAATCCAGCGGAAACTGCTCGGCCATCCATTCGCCCCATTCGCGCGGCATTCGAGTTGCCTCGGCGTATCGTTCGATCATCGGTACATCGTCGAAAGCCGACATTCCCCAAAGCCGGAATGCGTCGACATAGCCCATGTCGTCGTCGAACGAATCCTTGAAATCGGCCACGGTGAGCCCCGCTTGCCACGGTGCAATGACATCGCCCGCAGCAAAACACCGCGCAAGCGATAGAAGCCCATCATCGGGCACGATGGGCCCCGTCGCTCCATTGCGAATGGCATCTGCACAAAAAAGCCACTCTTCCGGCACATTGAATTCTGGGAGATTCCCTTTCGCCCGCGCCTCCGCGACGTGTCGCGACCAAAACCACATATCGCGAGTCCAGTGACGCATAGCCTCGACGGGCGTATCCGTGAACTTCCAGGGCCACACGATGCTTTTCTGCTTTGCGCGCCAGGTCGAATAAGCGACGTCCGACGCAATGAGATCCCGCTCGAGAAGCCACGCCTGACGCTCGCGAACACG
Source organism: Polyangiaceae bacterium (assembly GCA_016715885.1). Lineage (NCBI taxonomy): Bacteria > Pseudomonadati > Myxococcota > Polyangiales > Polyangiaceae > Polyangiaceae bacterium. The sequence continues at coordinate 128,446 of JADJXL010000022.1, read as the reverse complement.
CTGCCTTGCGAGCTCGCCGTCGTCGTCATCCTCGTCTTCTTCGTCCGGAGCGTCCGGATGCAGGAGCCAATACACTGTTTCGCTCCATGAAAATGGCGCTCTCGCGTGCCTTTTCAGGTAGGCGAGGCGCGTGTCGAAGTCGGTCCCGAGCTGCTCCATGAACACATCGAAATACCCGAGCCACGATTCACCCGACCCCATTCGCCAGCCAATCGTGTGCCTTTCGTATTCGGGAAATTGCTCCCATGGCGGCGCAAGGTCGCCGCGTTCATCGAGGTGTTCCGGCAAGTGTTGTCGACAAAAGTCGCGATAATTCATGCAGCTCCCTCGTTCCTTAGCAGCACGCGAATGAATTCTCCACCAAGTTTCACCTCGATGTGGCACCTTGGAGCAAAAATGGTCTCGGATCGCTCGTGACGGTGCGAACTCCATGGTCCGGCATCATGCGGGATCGCCAAACGCGACCTGCAAGCTTACGGCTACGTCGAGAGGGCTCATCGCGACGACCATTTCATGGACAGCCACGTGACGAAGGCACGTCGACGTGGCCGTCGCATGTACAGCCACGTGTCGAAGGCTCGTCGACGTGGCCGTCGCACGTACGAAGTGTGAATGGGATCACGTTGACGTGGCCGTCGCATGTACGGGTGTGCCGCACGGCCCGATTGCGGGCACACCCGCACGTAGCGAGAATGGTTCAGGGGCAGTTTTGGGGCACGAGCCGCACGTCGTCGATGTTCCAGCTCCCCGTGGTGTACGCGTCATCGCGAAGCACCGAGTAGCCGAAGCGGACGCGGAAGGCCGCATTCTTGTGCGCGGTCACGTCGTAGGTGTACTTGGTCCAATTCGTTTCACTGACGTGCGGAGATGCTAGAATGGCAAAGATGGACACCCAGGAGCTGCCATTCCACACATCGATGGTCGATTCCGCGAACGGCGGGTAATCGCTGTTCAATACGCGCCAGAATTCGAGGTACACGCTGCCGGGTGCGATTGCGTTCGAAATGTTGATGGTCGGGCTTTCCAAGTACGTGAGCGGTTCGAGCAGCGTGGGCCCGATGTTGCCGCCAATGGCGACGCCTGCAATGCCATTGTCCGCCGATGGCGAATGATCTTGCGCCGGATCGAGGCCAAAATCCGGAATCGGTGTGGGCATATTCATGAAAGGCGGTGATGCCATGGCCGAACCGATTTGCCACTGACCAGCAAGCTGCCAACCTTTCACGTTGTTCGCAAAGGTTTCCTCGAAATAGACCACCGTATTGGGCGTGAACACGCAGCCCATGGCGGGATTGCACGTATCCGTCGTGCACGCGTCGTTGTCGTTGCACGTAATGGGCGTATGCGTCACTCCCGTCTGCGGATTGCACGCATCCGTCGTACAGGCATTGTTGTCGTCGACCGGCACGGGAACATTTTGAATGCCTAGGATCGGATCGCACGAGTCGGCGGTGCACACATTGTTGTCGTTCGGATTGACCGGCACGTTCGACACGCCGAGCATCGGATCGCAGGAATCGATCGTGCAGGCATTGTTGTCGTTCGGATTGATGGGCGTGTTGATCACGCCGAGCATCGGGTCGCACGAATCGCTGGTGCACGCATTGTTGTCGCTCGGATTGATGGGCACGTGCTGCACGCCCGTCATGGGATTGCAGGTATCGAACGTGCACTTGTTGCCGTCGTCGATCACCGTGGGCTTGTGGGAAACACCAAGCACCGGATCGCAGAAGTCGTCGGTGCACGCATTGCCATCGCTCACGTCGACGGGCGTATTGACCACGCCCGTCATGGGATTGCACGAGTCGACGGTGCACACGTCGTTGTCGTCGGGATTGACCGGCGCATGTTGGACGCCCGCGATGGGATCGCACGTATCGAACGTGCAAGCATTGCCATCGTCGACCGGCACGGGCATGTGCGTCGGCCCCATTTGCGGATCGCAACCATCGACCGTGCAAGCGTCACCGTCATCCACTTCGATCGGCGCAGCGGCGCACGTTTCGTTCACGCACACGTCGATGGTGCATGCATCGTTGTCATTGCAATCACCGGCGACCTTGCATCCTACACTGCTACCGCCACCATTGCCGCCACCGCCAGCCATTCCGCCGGCGCCGCCGCCACCGCCAGCGCCGGCCATTCCACCGCCGCTCCCGCCAGCACCCGCCATTCCACCAGCGCCACCATTGCCACTGCTGCTGCTCGAGCTGCCGCCGTCGCCGCCCGTATTCGACCCGCCATCTCCACCGCCACCAGTCGGCGTCGTCGCACCGTCACCTCCACAACCGGCTGCGACACTCCCAAGTCCGAGGCACAACGCGAGAAGAAGCCCACTCGTTCGAGAATCTTGCATCACCATGGATTCACCTTTGCGCGAAACGCGCAGGCCTATCCAGATTCGTCCAGACTGTCAAGCGCAATTGTCGCCGTAGCCATGCGCAAGTGTGGTCCTCGGCGATTCGTGAATGACACCGCACGTCTTGCCGAGCTAAGATGGTAGCGACCAAAGAAAGGTGACTATGCTGCGTCGTGGGCGATGGACATGGGCTGGTGTGATCCTTTTTCCTTTCGTCTTTGCCGCATGTGGCGATCCTGATCCCGACACCAGCACTTCGTCGGGCAGCACGGGTTCCACTGGCGGCGACGGTGGCGGAGGTGGCGGCGGAGGTGGCGGACAGGGAGGCGGCGCGGGAGGTGGCGATAGCGGGCTCGTGCCGACATCCGGGGCCGAGCTATTTCCCTGGCTTCAAGCGGGCAAGTACCTGAGTTTTGCGGCGGAATCGGGGAACCATGCGTCGACCGGTCCGCATGGTGGTGACGTACGCACGTTCCTCAATCCGATTCTCTTTGACGCGCTCACCAACAACTTGACGAATTTCCCCGCAGGTGCTGCTTCCGTCAAAGAGCTGTACGGCGGAGGCGCTGCGCTCACGGGCTGGGCGGTATTCGTCAAGACGCAAGCGGATAGCGATGGTGGAAATGGGTTTTACTGGTACGAGAATTTCAGCACGACCAATCCATCGAATCCCATTGCCGATGGAAACGGCGTCGGACTTTGCACGGGGTGTCATTCGGCCGGAACCGATTATTTCCTGACGCCTTTCCCGCTGCAATGAAGCTCGTCACGGTGCGATTGCGACAATGGACGTGCACATCGCCTGAGATTGCGCTCGAGCGGTCAGCCAATTGAAGCGCCGATGGCCCGCTTCTCACGCGGCCGATGGATCTGCGAGCCAAGCTGCGGTCGCTTCGGGGCCCAAGGAAAAGAGCACATCGTCGAGTCGATCGACGCCAAGGGTCACCAAACGCTGCCCGAGCGTATCGCGTTCGTTCTGCGTGAGCGGCCGACCCAGGCGACGAGCGAACTGGCGCTCGTACGTGCAGCGACGCGCTCGTTCCACGCCGCGCTCGAAGCCGCGCTCGAAGCCGCGCTCTTCGCCAAACTTGACGAGTTCTTCGATGATGACCTCCCCTTCCAACATCGCGCTGCTCATGCGGCTGATGGATCTGCGAGCCACGCCGCTATGGCCTCCTGACCCAAGGAGAAGAGCACATCGTCGAGGCGCTCGACGCCAAGGGTAGCGACGCGCCGACCAAGCGTATCGCGTTCGCTCTGCGTGAGGGGCCGACCCAGGCGACGAGCGAACTGGCGCTCGTACACACGCTGGCGCTCCTTGTCCACGCCGCGATCTTCGCCAAACTTCACGAGGTCTTCGATGATGACCGGTTCCATGTTTGCCTGTTCCATCGCTGCCACCATAACATCGTACCGCTTTTGCGTCAGTGCCGCAACCACCGCCATGTGCCGCTCGACCCAGCTCGCCTTGCGCGCCGAAAGCGCTGCCACGACGCGCCGGCAAAGCTCCACATCCGACCAATCTCCAGCATGAGCACCCGCCGCAAAACACGCCGTACGCTCATCCTCGAGCAACTTCGCCGCAGGCACCTCGGACAATACAATCATCGTCATACGCACGCTGATGTCGCCAACCGTGACAATGCCCAAGCGCTGATCGGCCGGAGGCGGCGACAACCAAAGCGCCACCGTGCGCACTCGACGTTTGCCCCGGTTCCGCAAGGCAAACCCGACGTGATACCAAAGCACCCGCGAGGAAAAACCCGTATCCCTGTACCCCTGACACTCCATGTGCAATAGCTCATCGTCGTTCACGCGAGCCGCCCAATCGGCATCCATCTCCGGCGGCAAACCATCTATCTGCGTGGGAACGACATCTTCCGGCACGAGCACCGCCGATGCAGGCACGAGCCCGGGTTTTACAACGCGTAGCAACGCTGCAATGACATCGGGCGATTGACGAGAAAGCGCACGAAATGCGCGGTCTGTCTTGGGCATGCCCACTCATACTCCAAGACAAACCGATATTCCAGAAATATTTTTCATACGTTTGTCAAAGCAACTCCGGCGCAGCAAACCGTCAACACCACACTTCATCGACAGTCAACGACGCCCGCGCCGTGAACCCGGGCCTGCTCCTGCACGCCCCATCGCCCCATCTCCCACCCCTCCCCTTTCCCCTGTAGACCTTTTCGCGTTTTCCAACGATACTGTGCCCCGCATGCAGATCGGGCAGGTCGTGGGCGAACGCTTCCGCCTCGAAGCCTTCGTCGGCCAAGGGGGAATGGCTCGCGTGTTCCGTGCGCTCGATCTGGCCACGAACGAGCCCGTCGCGCTGAAGCGCGTCGCTGCTATGGGCGGCGCCGATTGGAAGCGCTAAGCTTGGAGCTTGGACTGGCGAGGTTATGCTGGAAGCACCGTGCGTTTCATGGCCATGGCCTCAATCGGCAACGGGCTCGTACACGCAGCGGAAGCCAATGGCTATGTCGACAAAGGTGGTCCAGAAGTAATTGTTGCGGTACTCCGTCGCGCCTTCTGGCGGTTCCAGATCGGAAAAGTAGAAAGCCGAGACGTCGCGCAAGATACGCGCATCCGAACCATTGGTCGGCAACACCAAGCAGTCCTTGCACGGCACTGGGAGCGGGGAAATCTCTGTGTCGCAGCACTCCGGCTGGAGATTCGCATCGTAGAGCATCTCCATGCGGCCACCATTCAGATCCAGGTGGCCCCAGCGAGCAGCGCCTTTAGGGAGTGACCCGACGTCGAGGTCCGCCATATTGTATGGCCCACCTGGATTGTTGTAGTTGAGTGCAGCAAGTTCGGGCGTCGGAGGATCGCTGCCCCATGGATATTTCCGCTGCTCGGAACCTCCCGATGCCGCATAGTTCCATTCCGCTTCCGTGGGCAAACGCCCACCATCCCAAATGCAGAACGCTTGCGCAATTTGCCAGGTAACATTGGTGACTGCCCGGTTTTCATTCGGGCCTACATCGTCGGTCCATGGCAGAAATGGATCCTTGTCGCTCGAAGCGACGACGGTGCCGAGCCAAGACCTCAATTGCTCCTGCGTCTCTGCCATTTTTAAGCTTTTATCCCATCCGCTCCCCGGTACCTTGAGATGAGCCCCAGCTCCAGGTTGCGGAATAGACTCCGGGTACGCCTCGACGAACGATCGCATTCGGCCCACGGTGACCTCGAAGATGTCGAGGTAGAAATCGCTCACCGTTGCCGGATAAGCGGGATCGTTCAATCGATTGTACGTGCCACCTGGAACGAATGCCGTCGCGCAGCAGCTTTGCCCCGCGCATTCGAGGTTTTTGCCAAGACACGAATTGCGGTTGGCGCCATCCAGAAGTGGGGCGGGACCAACTCCTCCGCCACCAGCACTCGACGTGCCGCTCGTGTCGTATCGGACTTCATCGGCACAACCAATTGGGCTGAGAAGACCCGCCATGAGCAATAGGTACCTCATGGACACGTCCCGTTGTCCGAAGGCAGCCAACAGCTTACGGTGGTGCTGCACATTGGATCGTCCTGGCAAACCTTGTATCCGAGCCCGGAATCCATTAAGCAAATCGCTCCGGGGGCACATTGCGAATCCGTCGTACACTGCGTAGAGCTTCCAACGCAATACCCACAGGACTGTGACCCAGGCAGGACCTGATCACAAATGACGCAGAAATTGACACCTGCCTCGGCCCTGCAAATCGTCGAGCCTTCTTCGCAGACTTTGACGCCCTGCGCTTCGAAGGTCGATTCACAACCAGGAATGCCGGTCGTGCTGCACGTGGACGGGCTGTAAACGACTCCCTCATCCGTCTTTCCATCGCAGTCGTTGTCCTTGTCGTCGCATATTTCGGAGGACGAAGACGGTCCCGAGCAGCCTTCAATGCCATTGGTGCACGTTATCGTACCCTTGGCGCATTCACCAGCTTGCATGGGTACCGTGCACGGCTGACCTACTTTGTTCGTACAATCCGCCACGCATTGACCACCGGAGCAAAGTTCACTGCAACAATCGTCATTCGACGTGCACGACTGACTGTCCGCAATACAAGCATTGCAGGTACCATTGCTGCGACAAATATGCTCCGAGCAGCAATCCTCGTCATCGGTGCACGACGTGCCGACCTCCGGGCAACACACTTGCGAAATGGGACCGCAATACGTCCCCGTATCGCAGCACAACGTATTCTCGTTGCAGGCTTCGCCGGTGCTCACGCAGCGGTAGCAATAAGCATCCTCTGGATTACAGCCGTTTATCGCGCCACTGTCTCCGCACGGACAGTCCTCATTGCTGCTACACGACTTGCGGCATTTCTTGTTGCCCGTGGCGCCGGTGCAGTCCGTTCCCGGCATGCACGGCCAGCAGTCTGGGGTATCCCAGTCGCTGTCGCACGAATGCCCATGCGACGAGCCCACCGAGCAGCGCTCACCAAAGCCAGTCGCGGATGTGCACGTGTCGAAGTCGCGACAAAACAAGTCATGCGGACAGCCAGTCCTTTCCCCACTGCAATCAGAAAAGAGCGTCATACCGGTGGGTGGAAACGCGCATTTCAATTGTCCCGAGATGGTCACGCAACTCGCTCCAGTTTCACAAACGCTGGTGCTGGCGCAATCCGTTTGCGAGCACGCGTTTCCCACGGTCACCGGCGTCACGCAAACGTCACCACATGTCCGCACCTGCCCACCGGTGCACGCCGAGAAACTGCATGGCGCATTGTTCTGCCAGTACTCCACCAAGCGACTTTCAGCCACACCAACCACCTCCTCTTCCGGCGTCAAGCGACCAATGCAAGCCCCCCCACAATTCCTGCACCCATGATCATCGCGATGGCGGCAGCGGTTCTCGTTCGTTTCATCTGCATCTCCTCACCGGGAGCACTCGATTGGCGTGAAGTACGCCCAACGACTGATCCTACCAAGATGGGATGCTTTCCGGTTACGCCCACCATGTCAACAGGAATCCCAGCACAGACTCAAGGCTCACCGCCAACGCATCGCATAATATTTCATCCCAATTTGGTCCAACATCCGTTGACGAAATCTCGACCAGTGCCCCGCCCGCATCTTCCTCACTGCGGCGGCACATAACCAACGCCGAATGAGGCTTCCCTTGTGAACCAACTTGTGCATCGCAGCCACCTTCCTGCATCGAACGCCGCAGTTTCCGCCGCTGACAAAACTCTTGCCTCTCCCGCCCTTCTCCCTGTAGCCTTCCCACCATGACAACCGATGCATTCGATCCCTCGCCTTACACGAGCGCTCCGCGCATGACGCTCGAATCCGGCATCGTGCTTGCCCGAGCGCTCGTCACCGCGTGCCCCCAAAGCATGCCCGCGCGTGTCCACAAAGCAGCCCAAAAGCTCGCAGGTTCCACTGACAAGGCCCAAGCAAAGCTCGCATTGCGCCAAAAAGCATTGGGCTCCGTCTCCGAAGAAGACAAACGCGTCGTCGACCAAGCCGGCGATGGTTCCTGGGGCGCGCTTCGATCACGCTTGTCCTCATACGCAATGCTCCCCGCCGCCGAATACCCCGATGCAAAACGCGCCGGCGAGCTCACGACCATTCTCTTCAACGACCAAGGCCTATCCTTCTTGACCGAATCCTATCCCGTGCAATGGGCCACCGCCGACACCATTCTCAAGCGTATCGATGACGACGGCCTGCAAACCGATATCGACCGCATCGCCGGCCCCGAATTCCTCGATAACATCCGCAAACGACACGCCAAATATGGCGCCATGGTCCAAAGCATCCTCATCAAGGCCGACCAAGCCCACGTGGACCTCGGCGCAGAAGTGCGCGCATTGGGAAGTGCCATCGTCGCTTATGCAACCAAAGTCTGCGCCCACGTCGAAGACGACGACGCAAAAACCATCGCCGAAGCGCGCGCCGCCCTGCAACCCATCGATTTGCACCGCGAAGCCACTTCGAAAAGATCGACAACGACGCCCGAGACACCGTCGCCAGAGACGCCTGCTGCCCCATAACCCCTTCCAAAACTCGAAACGCGGGCATCGCGAAGGCCATCCGGTCTCCCAAAACAGAAAAGTTTCGCTTTCGGAAGGCCCCGAGGTACCCCCTAGCGCCAAAATCTTCAGTTCGGGCAGGCCCCGAGGTACCCCCTGTAGCCAAATTTTCCGGTTCGGGCAGGCCCCGAGGTACCCCCTGTAGCCAAATTTTCCGGTTCGGGCAGGTTCGGAGGTATCCCGAGCACCTTGGCGCTTCACTTCACGAAGGTCCCGAGGTGTCTATGGCGTAAGGTCAGCAACGATCCTGGCCGCTGGCCGACTGGCGCTTCTCATGCGGCTGATGGATCTGCGAGCCACGCCGCTATGGCCTCCTGACCCAAGGAGAAGAGCACATCGTCGAGGCGCTCGACGCCAAGGGTCACCAAACGCTGCCCCAGCGTGTCGCGCTCGGTCTGCGTGAGAGACCGCCCCAGGCGACGAGCGAACTGGCGTTCGAACGTGCGCTCCACGCCGCGATCGAAGCCGCGATCTTCGCCAAACTTGACGAGGTCTTCGATGATGACCGGTTCCATGTTTGCCTGTTCCATCGCTGCCACCATAACATCGTACCGCTTTTGCGTCAGTGCCGCAACCACCGCCATGTGCCGCTCGACCCAGCTCGCCTTGCGCGCCGAAAGCGCTGCCACGACGCGCCGGCAAAGCTCCACATCCGACCAATCTCCAGCATGAGCACCCGCCGCAAAACACGCCGTACGCTCATCCTCGAGCAACTTCGCCGCAGGCACCTCGGACAATACAATCATCGTCATACGCACGCTGATGTCGCCAACCGTGACAATGCCCAAGCGCTGATCGGCCGGAGGCGGCGACAACCAAAGCGCCACCGTGCGCACTCGACGTTTGCCCCGGTTCCGCAAGGCAAACCCGACGTGATACCAAAGCACCCGCGAGGAAAAACCCGTATCCCTGTACCCCTGACACTCCATGTGCAATAGCTCATCGTCGTTCACGCGAGCCGCCCAATCGGCATCCATCTCCGGCGGCAAACCATCTATCTGCGTGGGAACGACATCTTCCGGCACGAGCATCGCCGATGCAGGCACGAGCCCGGGTTTTACAACGCGTAGCAACGCTGCAATGACGTCGGGCTCTTGACGAGAGAGCGCGCGAAATGCGCGGTCTGTCTTGGGCATGCCCACTCATACTCCAAGACAAACCGATATTCCAGAAATATTTTTCATACGTTTGTCAGAGCAACTCCGGCGCAGCAAACCGTCAATACAACAATTCATCGGCCGCCTGAACGAGCTCGAGGCGCTCCACCAGTCAACGACGCCCGCGCCGTGAACCCGGGCCTGCTCCTGCACGCCCCATCGCCCCATCTCCCACCCCTCCCCTTTCCCCTGTAGACCTTTTCGCGTTTTCCAACGATACTGTGCCCCGCATGCAGATCGGGCAGGTCGTGGGCGAACGCTTCCGCCTCGAAGCCTTCGTCGGCCAAGGGGGAATGGCTCGCGTGTTCCGTGCGCTCGATCTGGCCACGAACGAGCCCGTCGCGCTCAAAGTGCTGCTCGACGAAGAAGCCAACCGCGCTCGCTTCGACCGCGAAGCCGAAGTGCTCGCATCGCTGAAACACCCGAGCATCGTCCGCTACATCGCGCATGGCGCATCCGATAGACACGCCTACATCGCCATGGAATGGCTGTCCGGCGAGCCGCTCGGGAGACGCTTTCACAAGCCGATGGCCATCGCCGATGTGACGTCGGTCTTTCTACGCATCAGCGAAGCGCTCGCCGTCGCCCATGAACGCGGGATCGTGCACCGCGATCTCGCGCCGGGAAACGTGATTCTCATCGGCGGCGACATCCACAATCCAAAGCTGCTCGATTTCGGCATCGCACGCGTGGGGGGCGCGCAACGCGAGCTCACGCGACGCGGCGCGCTGCTGGGATCCATGGGCTACATGGCGCCCGAACAAGCGCGCGGCGACAAGCAAATCGATGCGCGCGCGGACGTGTTCGCGCTGGGTTGCCTCATGTTTCATGCGCTCACGGGCAAGCGGCTTTTCGAGGGCGGTGACTCGCTCGCATACCTCGTACGCGTGGTGGTCGAAGACGCCCCGCGCCTCGGAACGTTACGCCAGGACGCACCCCCGTGGCTCGACGCGCTGCTCGCTCGCATGCTGGCACGATCGCCTGCGGATAGGCCGCCGAATGCAGGAGCGCTGGCGCGCGAGCTCAATCGCATGGCGTCGCTCGACAATGAGGAGACGACGACCGACGGCACGACGCTCGATACGACAGGGTCGCTCGGTGCGGTCGAGCAGCGAGTGCGCTGCATTTTGCTCATCACGCCGCCGGACATTCCGAACGATCGCAGCGGCGGATTTGCCAATGCCCGCGCGCTGCTCGAGCCCATCGCCCAAAGCCTGGAAGGGACGGTGGAATCGCTCGTCGATGGGCACTTGCTCGTCAGCTTTCGCAATGCGCGCACGAGCGCCGAAGAAGCGGCCCGCGCTGCACGTTGCGCGCTTTCGTTCGGCGCGAGCATCCAAGGGGAACGTGCTGCAATCGTTGCTGTTCAAAGTGCCGGCGATGCGCTCATCAGCACGACGCTCGACGGGCTGCTCCCGGTGCTCGAACGCGCGCCCGCCGATACCGTTGCCGTCGACGACGTGACGGCGGGGCTGCTCGGAGCGCGTTTCGACGTGGGGGGCGACGAGCGTGGGTTGTTTCTCGTGGGCGAGCGTGACGTCGCCGAACACAGCCGTACGCTGCTTGGCAATCCGATTCCTTTTTTGGGTCGAGATGCCGAATTCGCGCAGCTTTGCAAGCTCGTCGAACAAGCCGAGCGCGACAGAACCGCGCGCGCCGTGATCATCACGGGCGAAGCGGGCGTGGGCAAATCGCGCTTGCGGCAAGAATTCGTGCAATGGCTCGGTGCACGGAGTCGTCCGACGGAAGTGTGGATTGGTCAAGCGGATCCCATTGCGGCGGGCGCTTCGTTCGGCCCGATTGCTCGCGCGATGCGGCGCATTGCCAATTTGACGCCCGGCGAACCGCTCGCCGTGGCTCAACGCAAGCTCCGGGCGCGCATTGGGCGTCACGTGGATCCGCTGCGCGCAGCATCCATTACCGAATTCTTTGCAGAATTCATGGGGCTGTACTTCGACACGGAAGGTCGCCCGCAGCTTCTGGCCGCGCGGCGCAATTCGATGATGATGTGGGATTGCCTGAGGCGGGCATTCGAAGAATTCGTCGTGGCGGAATGCCGAGACGGCACGATCGTGCTGGTGCTCGAAGACATGCATTTGGGGGATGTGTCCACGGTGAGCCTCATCGAACCGGTGCTCGCCAAACGACTGCCGTTCATCGTGGTCGCGCTAGGAAGGCCCGCGATTTCGCGACAACTTCCGGACTTGTGGGCATCGCGTTCACCCGTGACGATGACGCTGGGCCCGCTTTCGTCACGCGATAGCCAAGCATTCGTGCGTGCAGCGCTCGGTTCCAAGGGCAAACCGGCGATCGTCACACACATTGCGGAACGAAGTGGCGGAAACGCGTTTTTCTTGGAAGAGCTCATTCGTACGGCCGTTCGGAGCAAAGATTATTCGCTGCCGGATAGTGTCGTGGCGACGGTGCAAGGGATGCTGGAACAAGTCGACCCTCGAGCGAGGCGTGCGCTTCGTGCGGCGAGCATTTTCGGGGAGACGTTCAGCAAGTCGAACCTGGTGGCATTGCTCGGCGACGACGCCCGTGATGCAAGGGTATTGCTCGACAAACTGATTGCGGCGGAAGTTTTGGAGCGACGCGAGACGAGCCTCCGGTCGGGCGCCGGGATTGGCGAAGAATATGCATTTCGGCATGCGTACGTGCGTGAAACAGCGTATTCGATGCTCACGGATGATGACCGCGTGCTCGGCCACAAGCTCGCGGCCCGGCATCTCGCGGCGCTGGGCAATGTCGACGATTCTCAATTGGCCGAACATTATGCTCGAGCTGGCGAGCCGCAGCGGGCGATACGGCATTTTACGCGCGCTGCAGCGCAAGCATTGAGCGGGAGTGACTTGGCGCGCGCCATTTCGCTTGCCGAGCGGGGAAAGGCGTGCGGAGCAGCCGATGACGACCTCGGCGCGCTGCTCGCCATTCAAGCGGAAGCACATCGGTGGCGCGGTCAGAATGTGGATGCGGTTCAATGCTCGAGCCGGGCACTTCAAGTTCTCGTTCGCGGCACCGATACGTGGTGCACGGCTGCGTACGAGCTCGTCTCGTGCGCGCTTCAGCTCGGAGATGCGACGCCGCTCGATTACATCGCGCCGATGCTGTCGGAAATCGTCAATGCTCATTCTACGCGAAAACCCGCGGTCGTCATCGCGTGTGCACGCATTGCGACGATGCTCTACATGTCTGGACGACGCGACTTGGCCGATGCCATGTTTCAGCTTGCCATTACGCACGAAGCGGAGGTGGCGCCGATGGATCCATCCGTGCACGTACGAGTGCACGAGGCGCGGGTGGTGCGCGCGTTTGCCGTGGGCGATCTTGCCTCGGCAGCGACGTTGGCCGATGAATTGATTCGCAACTTGACCGAGCTTGGCGACGTACGGAACGTGGCGCTGCATCGGAGCAATCAAGGTGTCGCGCTGAATGCGATGGGTGCGTATGCGGAGGCTGAACGAACGCTGCGCGCAGCGCTGGAAGCGGCCGAGCCTTTGGGATTGGCGCGGATCCTTTGCGCGATTCAACAAAACCTTGGTTTTTCATTGGCGCACACCGGAAGGCTCGAAGAAGCGCAGCTCCTCTTGTCGCGCAGCATTCGAGAATCCATTCTGCAACGCAATCGTCGATTGGAGGCAGGAGCGCGCGTGTACCTCGCGATTGCAGCGCTTTATGCTCGCAAGCTGGAAATTGCGGACGCGGAAGCTCGCGCGGCGGCAGACGCGATGGGAGACGCAGCGATTGGCATTTACGCGCTCGGAGCGCTCGCGCTGTCGGAAATCATGCGCGGGCGCATTGACGAAGCTGCACGGACGGCGCAGCGTGCGCTCGCGGCATTGGAAGCTCACGGGGGCACGGTGGAAGAAGGCGAAGGCATTGCGCGATTGGCGCACATCGAGGTTTGCGTTGCTCGAGGTGACGAAGCGGGAGCTCGGCAGGCGCTGGCGATTGCGAAGGAACGGCTCGAAGCGCGGGCGAACATGATTACCCGGGCCGAATGGCGCCGCAGCTTTTTGGAAATGGTGCCCGAGCACAAGCGCACGATGGACTTGGCCGCGCATTATCGGGTTTGAGGGTTTCCGCACTGGTCATTCGTCACATTTCGAGCACACCTCACCCCCCCCTGGCGTTAGATACGTGCGTGTCCGCGTAAAACCTGGGGCTACACGATGGGAGGTCCTCGCGCTACCGCGCTCGGCTCGCTTGCGTGCACGAGAAAAAACCTGCTGCGGATCGGAAGCAGAACACGATCATGTGGCACGAAAGAATACGGTCAGTCCCCGAACGGCAGTGGCCGGTCCAACCCCGCGCAACGCTTAATGGCGCGTCCGGGCCGGGGTGAGGTGCGCTTGCTACGAATGCGAATACGCTGGCACGGCCCTCTTCGCTCGCCGGGCCAATGCCGATGCCAGACCGAAGAGCCCCAGCAGAATGGCCGCGGCTTCGCGACGTTTTCGCCGATCATTCTTCGAATCATGGCCCGCAGGCGGCAGCGCCGCCCCATCGGATACCTCGACGCACGGCACATTCGCTTTTCGCCCCGCCAGGATCCAATTGTCGACTTCCGACTGCTTTTCATGAGGCCGAAAATCCTTCCAGCGCCTTGCGCACCCCCCCCCCCCCCCCCCCCCCCCCCCCCCCCCCCCCCCCCCCCCCCCCCCCCCCCCCCCCCCCGCTGATGTCGCCCGCACCCCCCCCCCCCCCCCCCGCCCCCCCCCCCCCCCCCCCCCCCCCCCCTGGCCCGCCGCCTTCGCGGGAACTTTGCGGCGCAACTGAACTCCACGTCTCCCATTGGTAGAAAACCGGCCCTTGGTTCGTCGGCAGCGCCCGCTGGGACAGCCCGCGCCCTTCCTCGAGCGCCAGCATTGCGCCGCTCGGCATAATGGACGCCCGCTGGAAGTTTGCGCCTCCCAACGGCCCTCCCCAATGCCACCCGCCCCCCCCGCAACCGTCCCCCCCCCCCCCCCCCCCCCCCCCCCCCCCCCCCCCCCCCCCCCCCCCCCCACCACTTCATAAGGCCCAACCGTCGCACGATCCACCACAGTTACCGGAGGCGGTGGCGGCGGCTCCATCGGCCCGTCCTCAAAAACACCTCCCGCCGCACCGCCAAACGACGCGTCGGACGAAGCAATGATCCCGCAACACCCCGAGCTACCTTCGTCGCCGCCCCAATCCGCTCGATCGAAACCGTCGTTGAACGGCGCGCAATTCAATTGAGGAGCCACCACACGCGTCGTCGTGGCCGCATCCAGCACCTCGAAAAAGGAATCGCTCGCAAGCTCGAGATGCGCGCCAGGTTTGACCGGCAATACCCAGGCAAACTCTTGCGGCGATCCGCTGTATTCGACCTGATCCCAAAGCACCGTTTGCGTCGGCGAAATCGAAAACGCCATGCGGTGACCAGTAACGACGCTCACTTCGGGACCGGCCGGCGTTTCTTGATGAAAACACCCTCCACACGCATGCGCATCGGATGTGACAAAACCCGTAGCAGCCAGCATCGCCGCTCCGACAAGCCCAAGAAATCGAGATGTTTTGGTCATGGTCAAGCTCCTTCGCGAGAACGTCAGCAGCCAAAGGCGCGTTTTCGTTCTCGGCCGAGCCTACACCAATTCCAGATTTTTCAAAAGCGTTCTCATTCTTTCGGCAGTCGGTTTCCGTTACGGTACCCGCCCATCACGTCGCGAATTTCGTCCTCGTACAAGAACGTCCCGCGGTATTGTTCCACTTCACCATCGAGCAAAAAGCCAAGGTGCAAATGCCAACTTCCATTTGCAACACCCGACACGCCCAGCAAATCCCCCGCTTCGACGCGAGTCCGAGGCGATTGACCTTCGGGCTGCACGTGCACGAGCTTCGATAGGTGCGCGTAATAAACGTGCGTGATCTTGCGCCCTCGATATGCGATGGGCTCGTCCAATTCGATGCGTACACAATTTGCCGTGTCCCGCGGTCCCGTCCAGAGCGTGTGCCCCGTTTCCGCGTAATCGATGAAACCCGACGCAATTGCGTGTACGGGCATCTTGATCCCCATCACGTCGAGCCCCGTATCAGCGCGATATCCCGAAATGACTCCGCCCGGCATGGGATTGTAGAGACCACTCGGAAGCATTTTGGATTTTGGTCCCTCCGGCCATGCAGGTGTCGCCGGCTCCTGAGCAGCGGCTGCCATTTCATTCGGCACCGTCTTCGCTTGCTGCGTATCGACAAGCAAAGGAGCCGATTCGTGCATCGTTTCGATGGCCCCTCGATCGACGATCCATGCAGGCAGCGCAGGCGGCTCGAGCTTGGGGTTCGTCGCAGATGACTGACACCCGAGCGCTCCCACGATGCTGGCAACGAAAAGCTCGGACACGAGGCGATGCGCGTTGATTTTCATGGTCACATGACTTCATCGGACCACGGGTCGATTTTGTGACAGCAAGATCCGCGGTCACAAACGTCCCGCCTGTCGTCTACTTGGATGGCATGGAAACCACATCTAACACGCCTTCGGATCGAACCCCGCGGCCCGTCGATACGGGCGAACGAATCGTCCTGCTCGACGTCATTCGAGGCTTTGCGCTCGGAGGCGTTTTTTTCTCGAACGTGTTTTTGTGGTTCAGCGGCCGCGTCTTGATGCCCCCGACGTTCTGGCAAACGCCGGAAACGGGCGTGCGTGCGGCATTTGCGCATGCGTTTCGCAATCTGGTGTTCGGCAAGTTCATCACGATCTTCACGTTTCTGTTCGGCCTCGGACTGGCCGTACAATTCGCCCGAGCAGATGATCGAGAAGACTCGGCTGCACTACGGTATTCGAAACGCGCAGCGGTGATGCTTCTTTTTGGCATCTTGCATATGGCGCTCGTTTGGTACGGCGACATTTTGCATGTCTATGCGCTGCTCGGTTTTGGGATATTGCTATTCCGCCGAACGTCGACGAAAAAATTGATCATCATCGGCGCGATTCTCGCATTTTGTGCGGGTCCAGTGACGATGTGGCTCGAATCATTCTTGCCGCGGCTTTGGTCATCGCCCGACGTGTTGAAACAGGCCATGCAGGCGAAACAAGCGCACTTCACGACCGTCAACGAACAGGCGCGAACGCTGTTCCTGAGCGGTTCCTATGGTTCCAACGTGCGCGCAAACTTGCTCACGTATTGGCATCATTTCGCGCGGCTGCACGTGATTGGGTTTTACCTGGGAATGTTCGGCAATTTTCTCCTGGGATATGCAGCCGGCAAAGCAGCCGTCTTTACCAATGTCGACAAATACCGGCGACTCTTCCGGCACCTCGTCGGCTGGGGACTCCTCGGAGGTATCATCGGAGGCGCCGGGTTTGCCTTCCTGCGGATGGTTGGTCCAGGCAAACAGTATTTCGTGACAAACCAAACGCTCGTGCCCTTGTTCGTGCCCATTGCGCGTGAGCTTCAGACATTGGGGCTGGCCGCGTTTTACATGGCAACGATCACGCTCCTGTTCCAGCGACCATTGTGGCGTCGCATTCTGTCGATCTATGCGCCCGTGGGTCGTACGGCCGTGACGAACTACTTGTCACAGAGTGTCGTCGCGGTATTCGTATTCACCGGCATTGGTCTCGGCCATCTGGGGAACCTTTCGCCGATATGGACCGTTGGCATGCCTTTGGGTGTGTTCATTGTGCAAATGGTCATCAGCCGCCTTTGGCTGAGCAGGTTTGCCTTCGGCCCGGTGGAATGGGTCTGGCGGTCGATGACGTACGGAAAGGTGCAGCCGCTCCGCAGGGCAAACGAATCTGTTGGTGAAATAGCGGACGAGCCGCAGGGAGACGTGGCGGCTGCGAGCAGCGGATCGGCGTGAGCTAGCGCCCGTCAAAACTCGCCTCCGCATGAGCACATCTTCGGCGGAACCTTTTCGTCGGCGCGGTGTCTCCGCCCTCCGCCGCGACGTAAAACCCCCGCCACTCGTCACCGCGCGATGTACCATCGCCCAACTTCTGCATGACCGACGCGATCGCCTACGACGAGCCCATCCCCGACCTCTTGTGCGAATCCCCCGCACTCCGCGTCGATCTCGACGAGCTTCACGAAGCGCTCGTCTTCGGTTTTACCCTTGGAACCTCGAGCGAAGCCTTCGATCGCGTGCTCGCGACCGCATCGCTCCCTCCTTCGACGTGGGATCCCACGGCATTCGAACGCGACATCTTCCTCGAAGATCTCGCGCGCCGCGCCTTGCGCATCCGCATCGCAGGCAAGCACGTTCAGCCCTGTTTGCCCTATCTTCTCCGCGTCATCTCCGAACCTCCGCGCGAGCTTGGCATCGTCACCATGCGCCAGCGCGTCTTCGCCGAACTTCAGACTTCACCGCAATTGCGCCAGGATTTCGAGCGTATTTACGTTCGCCTTGCCGAGCTCAAGAGCGCTCTTGCCTCGGAAGGATCGGCGCGTCGTTCGGTCGCGACGCACCGGCGCATGGAGATTCTTCGCACCATCCAGGAAATCATCCTCGATCTTTCGACCTCGTTCGTCGGATCCACATCGGCGCTGAAGCGCTTGCCTGCATTTGCCCGAGCGACGAAAGAAAGCGAAGGCTACAAGCGCCTCGAAACGCTGCTCGAGCACGATAGTCATCTCGGCACGGTGAACCTCGAAGTGCGCGTTGGGGCCGACGGGACGCTGCGCAAGTTCGACATCGTCAAAGTCCGCGAGAACCAAGAGAATCCGCACTACGTTTCGCCATTCATGCGGTTTTGGAATCGCATCGGGCTTTTGTTTCGCGGGTTTCGGCTGACGGCGGGTGAGATCTTCGAGCGCCTCATCGACGACGTGTTCAGCGGAATGGAACGGCCCGTCGCGTTTCTCGTGCAGCTTTTGGGGGACATGGAGTTTTACTTGGCCGGTCTGGGTCTTGCGGACATGGCCAAAGACAAAGGTTTACCCGTTTGTCTTCCTGAAATCGTGCCCGATTCGATCGCGGGCATGAACGTCGTGAGGCTCTACAATCCCCTGCTTTTGGCGGGCAAATCGAAACCCGTGCCGTGCAACTTGTCGACGAAACGCAAAGATGCCGTGGTGATGGTGACGGGTCCGAACTCCGGGGGAAAAACGCGCCTGCTGCAATCGATCGGCCTCGTACAACTGCTCGGACAAACGGGCTGCTTCGTCACGGCCGAAAGCGCGACGCTTCCGATGCTTGGCGGTATGTTCGTGTCGCTCATCGAAGAAGCCAAGAGCGATCAGCCGGAAGGACAGCTCGGCATGGAGCTCATGCGCATTCGGCGGCTTTTCGAGGAGCTCGGGTTTTCCTCGCTGGTTTTGCTGGACGAACTATGTTCCGGGACGAACCCGTCTGAGGGTGAAGAGATAGCGCGGCTCGTGATTTCGCTCTTGCCGGACTTGGAATCGCCGGTATTTTTGACGACGCACTTGCTGACGCTGGCGAGTCATTTGTCGGAAGAGCCGCCTGTACCGACGCTCGAGTTTCTCCAAGTGCAGCTCGATGAAAACGATCGCGCTACGTATGCATTCGTGCCGGGTGTAGCGCGCACGTCGCTTGCGCACAAAACCGCTGCGCGGCTCGGTGTGACGCGCGACGAGCTGGTCACGCTGATAGCAAAGAAAAAGCGAGCCGATGCGCTGGGCGAGGAGCGGCCGGTGAAGCAAAGAGTGGCGGCGGTACCGGAGCGAGTTTCGGCGGCGCCGCGACGATTGCAGCGACCTGCGCGACTCAGATGAATGGATCCGGGCCCAGGCTTGCACGCTCGCTTCGCGCGCGTAGGACGCGCGCTTCGCGAGGCTAGTTTACGATGGGGGGGTCCGCGGCTCGCCTCCCGGTGCTTTTGCTTGCGCAAGCACCGCGAGGCGCGGACACCCCCATCAATTTACCCTGATCAAAAACGGAACACCCTTTCACACACATGCTCGTTCGCGTTAACATACGCGCACGAGGCGATCATGGAACGAACGAGCCGAAAAATCCCGGTAACCGAACGACAATTTCTGTGGGTTCAAGACGACGACAAAGGCGAAGTGACGCTGCACGTCGGGCCCACGATGGTATCGCCGACTGCCGCCGATCGCGTGGTGATCGACGACGGGCTGGGAGGGTTTCGCGAAGACACGACGGGCAAACCGCAAAGCATGGTGGAGCTCGGGGACAACCAATATGCGGTGCTGTTCAATCCACTCGCGGAAGCGGACAGCGGTCCCAATGGTCGATTCAAAAATGGTCGCAACGAATCTCGCCCGCTACGTAATGGCACGCGGTCGATGATTCCCGGTCCTTGTTCGTTCTACCTGCGTCCGGGCCAGCGCGCCGACGTGCGCGACGCCCACGAGCTTGCGTCGAATCAATATTTGGTGGTGAAAGTATACGGCGAAGCAGACAGCACCGCGCCGTATTACGAAGTAACGGCGCGTTCGGCCACGATTACCAAAGCCACCGAGGAAAACCTGGACGAAACCCAGCAAGCCAAACAAACGCGCGAACCGGTGGCGTTGAAACGCGGTCAGCTCATCGTCATTCGAGGGCTCGATACGCAGTTTTACATTCCGCCGACAGGCGTGGACATCGTACCGGATACGTCGATCGACGATAGCGGAGCGTCCATCAGCGCAGCGGTGGCTCGTCAAGTGCTCGGGCAAATGGGTGTGGACGTGGCGCGCGAGGAAGTTGGCGCAGCGGCAGCGCCGGAGCCTGCATACGACGAGGAAGAATCGTATGCGGTCAAGGGGCAAGCTCGTTCCAAAGTGCCAAACCAATTCATCGATCAATCGGCGCGCATGCGCGGGCGCAAGCAAGCACCTGGTGCACCACCGCCGCCACAAGCGCCCGCTGCAGCGCCCGCTCCTGCACAGCAAGCCATCGTTTCGCCAGCGGCGATGCAAGATTTGTTGGCATCGAGCACGGTGCGTCGGGCCATCGAAGCAGAAGCGCGGCAAGCGCGGCTCATTCGACGAGCCGTCGTGCTGAGCGAAAAAGAATATTGCGTGATCGTCGATGCCGACGGGAAACGCGAAATCAAAGTGGGTCCGGCGAGGGTTTTTCCTGGACCATACGACACGTTCATGACCGAAGGGTCGCGCAATCGCATTTACGACGCTTACGAGCTACTTCCGCAACGTGCGCTTTGGCTGCGCGTCATCGCGCCCATCAAAAAAGCGGACTTGGCTGCGAAACTGCCTCGAGGGTTCGAACTGGCGAAGGACGAATACTTCCCGGGCGACGAGCTGTTGCTCACGGGGGTGTCGACGTTCTTCGTGCCCTTCAACGAAATCGAAGTGCTCTCGCCGGAAACGGGTCAAGCCGTCGTGGGCAACGATCATGCGCGAGTCTTCATCGAAGCGCTTGGAATCGATCAAAAAAGTGGCATTTACGTGCGCGACTTGGCCACGGGCGAAGTGCGGCTCGTGCGAGGCAAACAATCGTATTTGGTGGATCCGCGCAAAGAAGTTCAAGTGACGCGCACCGTGCCGACCGACGATTGGAATTTGTGGGTCGCCGCGAATGAACCGCACAAACGAACGAACAGACCCATAACGACTCCGTGGGCATTGTCGGTGACGGTGCCAAACAATACGGCGGTGCTCGTGACGAGTGCCAATTCGCGACGCGTCGTGGAAGGGCCGTGCGTGACGCTGCTCGGGTACGAAGAATCGCTCACGGCATTGTCGCTGTCGACGGGAACGCCGAAGAGCGACGAGAACCCGCTCAATACGTGTTTTTTGCGTACGGTGGGAAATCGGATTTCGGACAAGGTCACGGTCGAAACGGCGGATTTCGTCAAAATCAGCGTGCGTCTGTCGTATGCGGTGGAATTTTTGGCGGATCACAAGGACCGCTGGTTCAACCACGAAAACTACATTCAGTTCATCGTGGATCGCTTGCGCTCGATCATGCGCAGCCGGTGTCGATCCGTATCGCTTTCGACGCTGTGGCCGCAATTGCCGGCGGTTTTACGCGACACACTGCTTGGTGAACGCAAAGATGGCGCGCGACCGGGAAGGCTCTTCACGGAAAATGGCACGCTTCTCACGGAAGTGGAAGTGCTCGGCGCGGAAATCGAAGATCGCGAAGTCGCGGCGTTGATGCAAAAGGTGCAAACGGAGAGCGTGACGCTTGCGATTGGTGATCGAAAAGCACAAGAGGCGCTCGCTTCGGCGAAATTGCGAGCGGACGTGGAAAGGCAAACCCAGGAATTGCTCGGGGAGGCTCGGGTTCGGGCGGCCAAACTCGATGAAATCAGCCGCAAACTCGCGCACGAAGCTGCGCTTTCCGCGGCACGCGAAGAAGAAGCGGTGCGGCGCGAACGGCAGACACTCGCGGACGAGCGCGAAGCAACGACGCTGAAAGCACGCCTTTTGCGAGATGCCGAATCCAAAACAGCAGAGCTCGAAACCGTGCGTAAAGACGCCGATGCACGTGCCGAAGCTCAGCGCGTGCTGAATCAGGTGCAAGTGGAATTCACTACGCGCATTCGCGAGCTCGAAATCAAGCTCATCGAAGTGCAGTCGGCTGCAACGGTGGCGGAACGTCAAGCCGTGCAAAGGCAACTCGTGGAAGCCATGGTGGCGCTCGGGGACAAACTGCTTTTGACCGAGGTCGCGGAAAACATGAACCTCGTGAGCCTCTTCAAAGGCAAAGACGTGGGGACCATTCTTTCCGAAGTGCTCGGAGGGACGAAGGTGATGCATACGCTTCGTTCGGCCATCGAGTCGTCGAAGGCGGAAGCAAACGGCGCGGCTTGATAGCGGGCCAGGATTTGCGCGCTCGCGCCTCACCCCCTAACCCCCTCTCCAACTACGCTTCGCTTCGTGGAGAGGGGGAAAAAGACAAGAAAAAACCCGTTCAACGCCCTTTCTCCCCCCTCTCCACGCAGCATTGCGGAGCAATGCGGAGTTGGAGAGGGGGGCCGGGGGGGTGAGGTGCGTGTTAAGATGAGTCATTGCATCGCTGTCCGGAATCCTGTCCGGGTCATTTTGGCGGCCGCTCGTCATACAGGACGCGCACGTTCGAATCCACCTACGCGAAGGAGTACCTGCCATGCCGAGCACCATCATCATTGGAGACATTCACGGTTGCCACGCCGAGTTACTCGACCTGCTCGATAAAGCGGGCATTGGCGACGATGATCTCATCGTCAGCGTCGGCGACATCGTCGATCGCGGC
Organism: Polyangiaceae bacterium; assembly: GCA_016715885.1. Classification (NCBI taxonomy): domain Bacteria; kingdom Pseudomonadati; phylum Myxococcota; order Polyangiales; family Polyangiaceae; species Polyangiaceae bacterium. Next base: position 105,770 of record JADJXL010000022.1, on the reverse strand, counting down.
CCCGATCCGCTCGCGTGCATCGAGTTTTTCCGCAATCGAAAAAACAGCGTCGTTCTTTGCGGAAACCATGAACGCAAACACGTTCGCGGCGTTTTGTCGTATTCGCAGCAAGTCGCGAAATTGCAAATAGGCGAGCATTACGACGACCACGCAAGGTGGCTTGCAACATTGCCTTATTATTGGGAACGCGACGATGTACGCGTCGTCCATTGGGGCCTTTTCCCAGGCGTGCCGCTCGATCAAGTGCCCGAAGACGTCCTTGCGGGTACGGCGTCGGGCGATACGAAATTGAAGGAACGTTACGGGGACAAACCCTGGTACGACTTCTACGACGACGACAAGCCCGTGGTATTCGGCCATTCGGTCGTCGGCGCCGAACCGCTCGTTTTGCGAGATCGAATTTTTGGCATCGATACGGGAGCGTGCCACGGAATGCGTTTGACCGGGCTGCTACTTCCCGAAATGCGCATCGTGTCGGTCCCCGCGCGAATGGATCATTGGGCGAAAGTTCGCCAAGAATGGCAAGCCCCCGTTTTGCGAACATTGCCGTGGCAAACGATGACATTCGAGCAAATCGACAAGAAATTGCGATCCTTGCGAGATCCTGAGCTCGACCGCGACGTGCTCGATCGCATATCCCAATGGGCAGCCGAATTGCGGGCGTCCATTCCGGAATTGCGCAATCGCCTGGATGCCGAAGTCGCTCGGCTCGTACAGGAAACCGGAGACGATTTCGGCCGTGCCGCAGCGGCTCATCCAGCAGCATCGTGGCTGCATCGATGGCACACGGGCCGCTTGTCACGCGAACACTTGGGTTGCGCATCGCCCCAACAACTGCTAACGCTCGCCGCGGCGCTCGGGACAACGCTTCCCGCGTCCCCCATCTGAACCATCGTCACTTGCTCGAAACGTTTTGCGCATCTTGCCGCACACGATGCACAAAACGTTTGACGTCAAACTTTTTTCCGATGGGCAACAGTCGTTCAGTCCCATTGTTTTGACCACCAACGAATTGCCACGGTTCGACCTCGAGGCTGAAGACAAGCGCTTGCGACGCTCCTTCGCCCGATGCGAAAACGGCATTCGCAGGATCGATGACGCGAGGTCCACGTTCTGGTAGATCGATGCGGATGGAGAACGCTGGTTTGTCCCGCCCCTCGAGTACGCATCACACGTCGGTGACCCGGACGAAACGGCTCGTGCGATGTGCGATGCTCGCGATGCTGCTCGGCTCCGTGAGCTGCGAAAATCGCACGGATGCCGAGCAGAAGCCGGCTCCATCGGCACAGGTGCCAGCGCCCGTCGACGTAGCATCCGCACAGCCTCCGAAGCTCACGGATCAAGCCGTGCTAGCGCCTCCGAGTTTGTCGCCGGAGCTATTGCCTGGTACCGCATCTTCGGCGACGACGCCCGCTTCGAGCGCCGCGGCACTTGCACCTTCTGCGGCAGCCGTTGCGGCGACGGCAAGCGCGGCTGTAGCGCCGCCAGCGGCCGCGACGGCGAACCCCAAAGCTCCAGGCGACTCGCCGGGCATTCGAGTCGACACGCAAACGCCTGGACCCATGGCACCTCGAACACCGAAACCGGCAGACACGATGTAAACGCCTGCAGGTTGGTCATGACAAAGTTGTCAGCACGCGTGACCTCATGGCAAATTCGTTCATGGTTCGGCGGATGAAACCATGAGCGAAGCGGCGCGACGTGAGCTGATTTTGCAGGCAGCCGAGCGCCTGCTCGAACATTACGGGCCGCAAAAGACGACGGTTGCCGATGTCGCGCGCGAAGCGGGCATCGGTGTCGGGTCGGTCTATCTGGAATTTCCGTCGAAGGAAGCGATCATCGAAGCGCTTTCGCGAGCGCGTCACGATGCAGTGCTTGCTTCGATGCGAGCTGCTGCGGAGAAGGCGGGTTCGTCGTGGGCGGAGCGGCTTTCAGCGGTGATGGATGCGCGGCTCGAGGCGTATTTGTCGCAAGCTTCGGGAGGTGCGCATGCTCGAGATTTGCTGCACTGCACGAATCAGGCGGTGAAGAGCGCGTCGCAATGGTTTCACGACGAGGAACGGGCGCTCGTGACGGAGCTGCTCGATGCAGGCGTGAAGGCGGGAGAGTTTGACGTCGGAGAACCCGCGCTGACGGCAAGGATCATTCTGCGGGCGTACACGAGCTTTGCGCCGCCGTGGGTTTTGTGTGGCGATCACGAAGAGACGCGGGCGCTTTCACGGGCGCTGCACGAGCTCGTTTTGCGTGGCGTGCTGAAACGCGGGTCGCAGAGGCGCAAGCGCGATGGGGGATGAAAAAAGAGCCGGAGTGCTGCGTTATCGGATGATCACGCGTCGAACGAGGCGATGATGACGGTTTGTCACAGAAGAGAGGTGGTGATGACGTTGTCCGTGCGCTTGTGGCTCACGCCCGGCTTCTGTTTGCAGTCCTCGTAGTAGCCACGCGAAGAGTTGAATTTTTTACAGACCGACGAGCATGATCCGACGATGTCGATGATGCCGCACTGTTCAATCGATCCATCGGGGAGCACATGGCCCGCGGCGCAATCGCGCTGCTGGTCGCGCGAATTGTCCACGTTGGAGCTCATGTAACACGCATTGAGGTAGGGTTGCGACGCCCAGAGGTTGCCCCAGAACGCGCCTTCGATATTGGGATAATCGTCGAGCTCGGGATTGTGCGGATGCAGCTTCAACGGCTTTTCCCCTGAACGAACGGAAATGGTGACTTGCACTCCATAGAAATTGACTTTTGCGGCCAAGCATGCGCTCACCATCTCTTGGCCATCTTTGTCGAGACGACCCTTGGCCCATTTGGGAGCGAGTCCTAGTTGGCCCACATAATGTTCGTCATGAACGGCGTCGCCTGAATCGGTCCAGGTGAAATCGAACGATTGGTTGGGCTTGAGCGCACATGCCACGATGTATCGCAACAGTTCCCGATTGAGATCACCCTGCGCAGTGGGCGCCTGAATGGCGGCGATCGCGTTGAGCGTCATCGCGTTCAGCGTGAGCGCGTTGAGCGTCATCGCGTTTGCTGTGAGCGCGTTGAGTGTGAGAGCGTTGGCTGTCATTGCGTTGACCGTGAGCGCATTTTCCGTCGTGAGTGCGTCTTGAGTCACTCCCGAGGATTCCTCATCTGCCTCATCAGGGAGAGGACCTGCTCCGCAACCGGACAGCGCTGCCAAAGTCACGAGGGACATCAATGCATTGAGAATTCTCATGACTACCTCCGTCGTTGTACACGGGGAATGATCGACCAGTTCGAGTATCTCCGACTGCAGCATGAAACTCAAGCAGATTTTTTGCTTATTTCCAGACTCGTGCGCAGGAAAATGTCTGGTCGCTGCAACTACCACCATGCCCTACGATTTGTGCTTGGGCGTGACGCGACGACGCACCGCGCACGCAGACATCTTTGAATTAGGAGCTTCGCTGACGAAATTGTGACGCGAAAGTTGCGTCAAGAAGCTGCCACGATGGTGACATTGGTCATTGTTTGGGAAAGCGACGCAAGCCCGCGCTGCAATCGAGGGATCATTACGGTGAGAACGCGGGTGGAAAGATCGAGCGCGCGCTCGAAGCGCCGCTTCGCCTCGTCATGGCGTCCATTGCGCATGGCCCAACGCGCACGTGCCTCGAGGACTTCGATCTGCTCTTGTCCAAACGAATACATGGCCGAACGCGCTTCGATGTCGTCCCATTGCGCATCCGTCGCGTCGCTCGTCGCCGTCTCGATCATGGCGGCGAGCACGTCGTCCGAAGGCGAAAGAAGCTCGTGCCCGTTGTGGCTTTCGCGTGCGACGGTCTGCAAGTGCCGAACTTGCCCCATGATGCGGCGAGATTCGTCCGCATGGCCGCGGTAGAGCTTCATGCGCGCCTGAAGCATCAACACGACGTGCAATAAACTGGCCGTCGCCGGCTTGGAAGCAAGCGCAATCACGGCCGCCAAATGAAACTCTGCCGTCTCCAAGTCATCCAAGAAATAGAGATACTCGGTGAGATTGAAGTGCGCGATGAATTCGGCTTGTGGCTGTCCGAGCTTGCGCCCGAGCGCGATGGATTGCTCGAAATCGGCTATCGCACCCTCGCGATCACCACGATACCCACGTACGAGTGCGCGATTGCTGAATGCGGGCCCGATGTGCAAGAGGTCGACACGTTCCTCGCAACTACGGATGACTTCATCGAGAACGGATGCAGCTTCCTCCAATCGACCGAGGCTTGGAAGAAGGAAGCCCAGCATGAGAAGAGCGATGACGCGTGTCTCGTGCCCCTCTTCGCCCAGGTTTGCCGCGGCATCTGCTGCACGCACAAGTTCCTCGGCCGCTTGCTCTTGGCGACTCGAACGCACCGACGAACGACCAAGTCCCAGGAGCAATCGAGCATCGATGAGTGGCGAGGGGCGTTCGAGCTTCAATGCCTTCGCTTCGAGCACGCGCTCCTCACCCTTCCGATATTCGCTCAGCCAATCGAGTACCATTGCTTCGTCGAGAAGCAGTTCAATCTGAGCCAGGGTGTCTCCTTCGACCGCAGCCTGCTGCGCCGCGGCATGCAAAACCTCGACCGCTTCCGCGTGTTGATTGAGACGAAATCGCGCCAGACCACGACCTCGTTGCGCCGAAATCGGCAATGAACCCAAAAGCTCGAGCGCCCGCGAATACCACCGCTCGGCATCCAAGTCGTCACGACGCGCGCTCGCAAGCTCGGCGCCGCGAATGTAGTACTGCGCCGCTCGGGCCCCGAGCCCACCACGCTCGAAATGGCCCGCCAAGATCAAAGGGTTCGTCTCGCCCGCTCGCTCCAAAAGATCGCCCGCGAGACGATGACCAAGCTCGCGATCCTTTTCCGTGAGCAAGCCATAAGCACCTTCGCGAAGGAGCGCCTGACGAAATGCGTATTCCTCGTCGCCCGCGAATCGACTCTCGCGATGACGAACGCAGATTTCGTTCTTGACCAGCATCGACCACGTATTCGTCAAATCCGCGCCGACCATTTGCGATACGATGCTGCGCCAAAAAACGTCCCCGAGCACGCTCGCCGCTCGGAGCGCCCGACGCTCGAGAGGCTCGAGACGTTCGAGACGTGTCTGAACCATCGCCACCACGGTGCTCGGCATTGCGCCGCCGCGATCTTCGGACGCCGTACGAACGAGCTCTTCCAAGAAAAACGGATGCCCATCGGCCAGCGAAACGAGGCGTTCGACGAGTGATGCCTCGACGGATTCGCCGAGCACTTGGCGCACGAGACGCGCGCTCGCTTTCGGCGAGATGGGACCGAGCGTCATGAGCTGACGACCGTTGTCGGCCCAAAGGTTTGGGAAAACTTGGTCGATTTCGGGACGCGCGGTGCCGACGAGCAAAATGGGTTCGTCCGCAAGATCGCGCAGCGCTGCACCAACGGCAGCGACGGATGCGTGATCTCCGAATTGAACGTCGTCGAGCACGAGCAACAGAGGGCGGCGCGCACACACGGCGCGCAAGAAATCGTGCAGCGCAAGCTTCATCTGCTCGCCGCAAAGCTCGGGATCCTGACGCGCAGCTCGCAAGGGCAAACTGTCCTCGTCCGGGAACGGTACGCCCGCAAGCTCGCCCAAAAATTCCGTCACGCGACGTTGTTCGTCTTCCTCGACAAACCGACTCACGAACGCCGCGAACTTCTCACGCCGAACGTCCATCGATGCGCCCGGCGTAATGCCCGCCGCGCGTTGCAACGCATCGGCGAGCAGGCCGTACGTCGAGCCTGCGCGTTCGGGATCACCTCGACCGATCCAGATGGCGAGGGGTTTGCCCGCTTGACGGTTTCGTTCGACAAACGCTTGCAAGAGGCGCGATTTGCCGATGCCCGCGGGACCCGAAATGACGACGGCAAATGCCGCCGGTTCGGATATGACGTTGGTGAGCGCCTGGTCGAGCATCGCGAGCTCGCGTTCGCGACCCACACATGCGGTGACCTTGCCGAGCAGCGGGCGCGAGGTGTCGAAGACGTCGCGTTCGCCTCGAAGCTCGAATCCGTGTTCGTCGAGGTCGATGACGTCGAAGCGCGCATCGAGAAGACCCGCGGTCGTGTCGTCGATGAAGATGCGATGCTCCGTTTCGATGTCGTCTTCGCGCGGTGTGTAGAGAAGCTGCACGGCGCGTTCGATGGCATCGCCCACCGGCAAACCGCGCCCCAATTCGCCCCATCCGGTTGCGATTGCAATGGGCGCCTCGGGCACGTGCGTGCGAAGTGCGAGCGCGCAACGAGCGACTTGGGTGGCGATATCGGTGGGAATGCTCGTTTGATCGAAAATGACGACGGTCGTGCCGTCGGCAAACAATTCGTGATGCGCGCCGAATCGTTCAATGACCACCTTCACGTCGAACGGCGCGGGCATGTCCATCGTAATGGTGACCGTGGCGTCCTGCTGTATCGTCGGCGGTTTTCCGACCAAAACGACGCCAAGAAAACGCCTTTCATCACGACCAATCGGTTCGTCGATTCGCTCGCCTTCGGACCCGATGGGCATTGTGGCCGCTTCGAGGAGCCGCGCCACCTCGGCACCATCCTGCGGCCGCAGCGCAGGATCTTTGGCCAGCATCCGCTCGATGAGCCTGTCCAGCCAATCCGGCACATCGGGCGCCAATTCGCTCGCACGCAGCGCTTCCTCGAAAACGACCTTCGCCAGCACCGCCACCAAATGCTCGGCAACGAATGGCGGCTCCCCCGTGAGACATTCGAAAAGCAAGCAGCCGAGCGAAAAAACATCCGCCGTCGCTTCGACTTTACCTCCCGAACGCGCTTGCTCGGGCGCCATGTAGCTTGGCGTGCCAACCACCGTGCCGGCCGCGGTCACACGCGTCGCATCAGATACATATGCAATGCCAAAATCGAGTATTTTGGGCTGATCGAGGTTGCCATCGACGAGAAAAATATTGGCCGGCTTCAGATCCCGATGCACCACACCTTGCGCATGCACCGCCCCCATCGCCGAAGCGATGCGCATACTCACCGAAAGAGCTTCCTGTACCGAAAGCCGCCGGCGCGTAAGCACCGACAAAAGGTCCTCGCCCTCCAGCCATTCCATGACGATGAACGCTTCGCCATCGGGCGACACCCCACTGCCCACGTATTCGACGACGTGAGGATGATGGATGCGTTCCAGAATCTCCGTCTCACGCTGAAAACGTGCTCGGTGCTGAGGCGACGTATCAAGCAGGATCTTGGCAGCGACGCTCTTGCCAGTGGACAGATCCGTGGCACGAAAAATCTGTCCCATGCCCCCCGCTCGAGCCTGCTCCTCGATGCGGAATCGATGCCGTAGGACGCTGCCAATCCTGATCATCACGGGCGATCATACAAGGTCTGGGGCGCCTTGGGCAAAACACGGTCAACCGTTACTTAGTTTGAGTGATTCAAGCCACATATCCAACCGAAGTTACGCATCGTTAGGTCGACCCGTTGACAGAACGTTGAACGATTTTATTCTTCGTTCATTCCTCGCGATACGGCCAGACTGAGTCGGCCGGACGAGGAACCCCCATTTCCTCGTCGAAGGAGTCTCACGATGACGCGTGATAGCGCCCATTTGCCCACGTCTGCATTGCCCGTCCTGCCGCTGCGTAATGGTGTCCTTTTTCCCGGTACGGTCATCGCATTGCCCATTGGCCGAGAGCGCTCGGTCGCGCTCGTCAAAACGGTTGCAAAAGGCGATGTCATTGGCGTGGTGACTCAAAAAGACCGCAACGTGACCGATCCGTCGGGCGACGACATCCATGAGCTCGGGACGTATGCGAAAGTGGTCGAGACGGGGCGCATGCCAAGCGGTGATATGCGGCTCGTCATTGAAGGGATCGCTCGGATGAAGCTGTCCGCCATCGTGCGGCAAGATCCGTTTTGGCTGGCCGAAGCCGAGCCGGTGCAGGATTCGGGCGGTGATACGGAGGAGGCGCGGCTTTTTGCGCGTGCGCTCTTCGATCAAGTACGAGAGCTCGGGCGAGGCATCGAAAATTCGATTGGCGTGACGACATCGGATGAAAGTCCGTCGCTTTTTGCCGATAGGCTCGCGGCCGTCTTGGGGCTTTCGTCGGACAAGGACTTGCGCGTGCTCGAAGCGCTGGACGTGGTGGAAAGACTGCGGCTTCTGGCCGGGTTTGTCTTGGAACAGAAATCGCTCTCGGAGGTCAAGCGCAAGATCGAGCAGGACGTGCGGCGCGAGCTTGGGAATCAGCAGCGCGAAGCGATTTTGCGCGAGCAGCTTCGAGCCATCAAAAAAGAGCTCGGGGACGACAAAACCGACGGTGACGTAGAAGGATTGCGCGAACGGATCGAAAAAGCGAATTTGCCGGACGATGCCAAAGCCGTGGCAAAGCGGGAGCTCGACCGACTGAGCGCGCTATCGCCGCAACAAGCCGAATACAACGTGATTCGGAATTATTTGGAGTGGATCGCCGACCTTCCGTGGAACGTTCACGCGGATGCGAAAGACGACATCGACGCGGTATCGAAAAAACTGGACGAAGATCACCACGGGCTCGACGAGGTGAAGCGTCGGATTTTGGAGCACATTGCGGTCTTGCGTCTGAAGGGAACGACGAAAGGAAGCATTTTGTGTTTGGCGGGTCCTCCCGGCGTGGGAAAGACGTCGATTGGACAATCGATTGCCGAAGCGACGGGGCGGCCGTTCGTGCGCATTGCGCTGGGTGGCGTGCGCGACGAAGCGGAGATTCGAGGGCATCGACGTACGTACGTGGCGGCTCTTCCGGGCAGAATTTTGCACGGCATGAAAAAGGCCAAGGCGAAAAACCCGGTGATGCTGCTCGACGAAATCGACAAGCTGGCGGTGGGCTGGGCGGGAAATCCCGAAGCGGCGCTGCTCGAAGTATTGGATCCCGAGCAAAACAAGACGTTTCAGGATCACTACTTGGAGCTGCCGTTCGACTTGTCCGAGGTGCTGTTCATTTGCACGGCAAACGATCTGAGTCAGCTTTCGGCGCCACTCCGGGATCGGCTCGAAATCATCGAGATGTCTGGCTACACGCAAGACGAGAAGATTCACATTGCTCGGAAGCATTTGATTCCGAAGCAGCTTGCGGCGCACGGTATTCCGGACGGGAGCTTGACCATTGCGGACGACGCGCTCGGGACCATCGTGCGCGGTTACACGCGAGAAGCAGGGGTTCGGCAATTCGAGCGTGAAATCAAGAAGCTTTGCCGCGCATTGTCGCTCGAAGTGGCGCGCGCAAAAGACGAAAAGCCGACGCTGAACGTGGACGCAGAGAATTTGCGCAAATACCTTGGCAAGGAGAAGTTTTTTGCGGAAATGGCCGAGCGCACGGCGGTGCCGGGCGTAGCGACGGGTATGGCGTGGACGCCGGTGGGAGGTGACATTCTGTTCATTGAAACGAGTCGCATGCCGGGGAAAGGGCGCGTCGAAATCACGGGGCAGCTCGGGGATGTCATGAAAGAATCGGCAAAAGCTGCTCTTTCGTACGTAAAGAGCCACGCCGCCGAGCTTGGGGTCGACACGGACAAACTGGAAGAACAGGATTTGCACATTCACGTACCGGCCGGAGCCGTGCCGAAGGACGGGCCAAGTGCGGGCGTGACGATGTTCACGGCGCTCACGTCACTGCTTTCGTCGCGGCGAGTGCGGAGTGATACGGCGATGACGGGTGAATGCACGCTGCGTGGGCGAGTGCTTCCTGTAGGCGGGATCAAGGCGAAGGTGATGGCGGCGCATCGAGCGGGGATCAAGCGCGTGATTTTGCCGCAGAAGAATGCGCGGGACGTGGACGAAGTGCCGGAAGAAGTGCGCAAGAGCCTGGATTTCGTATTCGCGGAAGACATGAGCCAGGTGCTCGCCGCGGCGCTCGAGAATGCGTCCGGTGACGCTGAGGTAAACGGGGGGCTCGGTGCGACGGCGGACCATGCGGCGCCCGAGGTACGAGCGGTGCATTGAGCATAGAGATACCGGGCCAGTGTTTGCACCCTCGCTACGCGCGCGTAAGACGCGCGCGTAGCGAGGCCAGTCGATGGTGGGGTCGCCTGGCTCTATAAGTCTTTTGGGTCTACGACCCAAAAGACGAGCCGACTGCTCTGCCCCCCATACCCCCCGAATGGCCCAGTCTTGAATTGCTGGGCACTTCAGGTGCGAATGACTGAGACCACATGGCGCGTAACACGCGTGGCAGCGAGAAACACAAACGCTTGATAGCTCGGACGTCAAGACCGTGGTAGATGGCGGCCGTGACGCAAGACCCGTCTCCTTCCGGCGAGCTTTCCACATACGCCCCACAAGCTGCACCGCCGACGTCAATGACGAAGCGCAAGGTGCCTACCCATCTACGCCGTCTTTATGCAGCGACGGTTCCTTTCGGTATTGGCTGCGGCATCTCGTTGGGGCTGACGCCCACACATTTACCCAAGCTCGGGTTTACCAAACAGAACATCGGCTCGTTGTCCGTCTTTTTTGCAGCAGGTCTCGTGCTCTTCGCGTTGCCTGTGGGCGTGCTCATTCGGCGGTTTTCCGCGGAACGAATCATGGCCGCGAGTTTGTTCTGCTACGGCCTCACGCTGATCGCATTCCCGTACGCAACGACCTACGAGAGCATTGCGTTCGTCCGATTTTTCGATGGAATGGGCACCGTGGGGGTATGGGTCGCGTCGGAAACCATTCTGCTCGCGCATGCACGAAAAGAACACAAGGCGTACCTCACGACGCTATATGCGATATTTTTGGCAAGCGGCTATGTGATAGGTCCGTTCGCCTCGATGGGTTTGGCCAAGGTCGTTCCGAATACGGTGTCGTTTGCCATTGGCGGTCTATTCGAGCTGGCAGCAGCCATGTTCGTGCTCACGGTATTGCCCCCGATACCGCCGGCAGAGGGCGTTTCTTCGGACGAACCGACCGAAAAGAAGGCCGTTTCGACGAGCGAACCGCAATTGTCGGGCCTCCAGATTCTCTGGCGCATCAAGACGTCGTGCTTTGCAGCATTCTCGTATGGATACTTCCAAGCAGCCGTCGTGCTGTTCTTGCCGCTTTTCGTCATCGAGACCAAAGGCATCGAACCGATAAAGACAAATGTCTTCCCGGCGTATTTCTGTTTCGGCATGCTGCTCTGTTCCAACATTGCCGGGCGCATCGCCGACCAGGTGGGGCATCTCAAGACGGTGCGTGCACTTTCGATGATCGGGCTCATTGCAGTGCTCGGCTTCGTGTACATGGATCCGTATTGGTTGATGTGTACGATCGTATTCATCGCGGGCGGGACATTCGCCTCGATGTCACCGATCGCGCTGGCGCTGACGGGTGTGGTGGTCAAGTCGCGCGATTACAGTCGCGCGAATTCGATTTACAACATGTTTTACGCCACGGGCATTTTGCTCGGGCCGCCCATTTCGGGCGTCATTTTCCAGCGCTGGGGCGGCGGGGCCATGCTGAATCATCACGTGGCGCTGTGGGGGACGTTCGTTCTGTTCACGATGATTTTCATTCACGACGACCCGGCCAGCCGCAAAGGGAAAAAGCTGGCGACGAGCTGAAGCCGAGCCTGGGTTTGATTGCTCGCTTGGCGGGTTGTTCTCAAGGCGTAGCGGCATCGCCACCTGCGTCGGGTTGACCGCGCGCAAGTAGCGGGCCAGGACAAACCACGGGGCGGCTTCTCTCGCGCCGTCCTTCGCGCAAGCATGTCTTGCCCGCTACGCGGATGCGCTCGCCCACTTCGAGGTCCTGCGGACACGGGGTACGTTCGGCAGGTGAAACCCGGTCACCTTCGACCGAATAGACCTCACAACGATCGGTGGTGCGCGCGAGATAGTGTCGCGACGTGGGACGACGAGGCGCCGCGGCAGCGCTTGCGGATGCCGATGGGACAGCAGAGGTCGCTGGTGCGACATGCACCTCGGGCGCCGCGGAATCTTGACAAGAAGCCACGAGCACAACGAAAGCAACAGCAAACCGGGGCGCGAAATCAGCGCGACGGACGTGCACGCTCGGGTCCTTGCCACAGCCGATGAGACGACGGCCAAACGCATGCTAGTGCTAGGCTCGTCTCCGTGCGAGAGCTTCCGCATCGAATTTCCTAGTGTGAACGTTGGGGGCTTCGGATCGCCACAGGCGTCCTGCGCCCCAAAGCCCAAACCGAGCGAATGGCCGACCTCCGCCCAACATCAACAAGATCGTCGTCGGACGGGATCCCCATCGATTGGGGAACCCTGGGTCCCTTACGCCTGCGAGCAAAACAACTGGCAGAAGGCGTCTACGCCGGAAGTCACCGCAGCGCACGCAAAGGGCCGGGCGTCGAGTTTGGAGGTCACAGGCCATACGTGCCGGGTGACGATTTACGGTTTTTCGATCGTCGCGCATTGCTGAAGCACGACCGAATGATGGTGCGCGAGTTCGAAACGGAAACGGATCGCGCACTGTGGCTCTGCGTGGATGCAACCGCATCGATGGCGTACCGGAGCGCAAAAGCGCCGGGCGCAAAGCTGGCGTACGGCGCGCTCATCGGTGCCGCGCTCGGCCGAGTGGCGCTGTCGAGCGGTGATCCGGTGGGACTTGCGTGGATCGGTGGTCGAGGCGCGCTTGCGCTGCCAGCTACGGGCGGTCGAGAAGCGTTCGATCGCGTGGTCGGTGCGCTCGAGTCGATCACGGCCGCAGGCGATGCAAAGGCCGACGCAGGCGCGATGGAGCGAGCGCTTTCGCCCATCGCAAGGCGTGCACGGCGAGGGTCGATCATCGTGCTCATCAGCGACCTCGTGGACTTGCCCGAACAAGCGCTGTCCGCGTTCACGGCTCTCGGAACGAACGGCCGATCGCTCGTGGTCGTGCGCGTGCTCGATCCGATGGAGATTTCGCTGGGTTTTTCCGGGCACGTGCGGCTCCGAGCGATGGAAGGAAGCGCCGTCGTGGAAACGGATGCGGACGAGGTGCGGGCGACGTATCAAGCAAAAATCCACGCGATCGCGGAGCGTTACGCCGAAGAGCTTTCGCGGCGTGGAGGTAGGTTTGTCGATGCCACAACGGACAAACCAGCGGCGGATGTCGTGCGCGCGGTCGTTCGCGCCGTGTCGGAGGCGCGCGCGTGAGCTTTCTGTCCATCGCCGCATTGCTCGTCGCCCTCTTCGTCGCGGCTCCGATCGCAGCGCATCTCTTGCGCCGGCGAAAAGCCGAAGAGCAACCCTTTCCGCCGGCCGAGCTGGTTCCGCCCACGAAACCCGCGGCGCGTCGCCGCAGCATGCTCGAAGATCGCGGGCTGTTTGCAGTGCGTGCGCTCAGCGTGCTGCTACTGGCAGCGCTCGGGGCAACTCCGTTCGTAAATTGCGCACGGCTGGGCATCGCGCGCAAAGGAGGCGCATCGGCCGCGCTGACGCTCGTGATCGACGACTCGCTGAGCATGCGCGCACCGCTCGATCAGCGCGCCATCTCCGTGAGCAGACCGAGCAAGTTCACGCGAGCGCTGGAAGCCGCGCGCGAGCTCGCCGACGGGCTGAACAGCGGTGATGCGGTGGCCATCGTGCTTGCAGGCGCGCCTCCGCGCGTGGCGCTCGCGGCGACGACGAACCTGTCGGCCGTGAAGGCGACGCTCGACAGCATCACGCCATCCGATCGCGCAACGGACCTCGAAGGAGCCATCCGTTTGGGGCGCGAGCTGGTGCGCGGGGTGCCGCATGCCGACCGACGCGTGGTGCTCTTTTCGGACCTCGCAGATGGCTCGCCCGATGCTCCACCCATCGGCGAAGGCTCGGACATTCCCGTGTGGATTCCGCTTCCCGAGCTGGAAGCGAAAGGGAGCGACTGCGCGATCACGCGAGCCGATCGAAGTGGCGTGAAGGTGCGCGCACGCATCGTGTGCAGCCCAGCGTCGAACGCGAAAGGTCCTGCCGGACAAACCTCGGCGTCCGCAGGGCGGTCGATCCAAGTGTTCGACCGAGACAAACAGCTCGCATCGGCGCCGCTCGGCGCGTCGATCCGTGCCGAAGAGGTGGTGCTCGAAGTGCCGGCGAATGCACCGAGCGACCTGATCGTGAAGTTGTCGCCGGGTGATACGATCGCCGAAGACGACGTGGCGCCGGTCGTGCATGTCGGTGGATCGCTGCCAATTGGCGTGGTCGTCGATGCGGCGACGTCGCAAGTTGCCACGGGAGGTCCACCTCCCATCGAGCAAGCGCTCAGCGCGTTGCAGCTCGATGCCGAAGTGCGTCCGCTCGCTGCGGTTCCGGATAACGGCGACGAGCTCGGTGCGTTTGCGGGCATCGTGATCGACGACGTGCCGGGATTGACGCCGGAAGGGCGCAAGGCGCTCGCAGCGTGGGTGGAGCATGGAGGCGTGCTGCTTGCGACGTTCGGCAAGCGTGCGGCTGCAGCTCCGCTTGGTTCGGGCTTCGATCCTGTCGTGCCGGGTGTGGTGCGGTGGGCTCCGAGTCCCGCGACAGGGGCCGAGCCATCGAGTGCGTTTTTCCTGGGACCGAGCGCGGAAGGATTGAACAAGCTCGCGCCGGAAGGGCGGGCATCGTTTGAGCCCATAGCAACGGCGGGCGCGGACATCTTGGCGCGATGGACCGATGGAGCGCCGCTACTGTGGCGTCGATCGATGGGACGTGGAGCGGTGTTCGCGTTGTCGCTACCGCTGTCCACGGACGAGAGTGATTTCGTTTTGAGGCCGGCGTTTCTGGCGTTGCTCGAGCGGTTTGTCGGGACCGCACGGTCGCGTGGAGGCGCGCGTTTGGTGGACGTGGGCGATGCGTTCACGTTCGATGGTTACAAGGACGTCGTGGTGGAGTACGTCCCAGCGCAATCGGGCGAGCCGTCGCAGAAGATGGATGTGGCCGAGCAGAATGGCCGGCGGCTCGTGGTGACGTCGCTTGCGGGGCGTTACGTGGCGCGCATGGATGGTGAGCAGACGACGCGGATTGCAGCGGTTCCCGAGCGCGAGATTGATTTGCGGCCGCGGAAAATCACGGATGCGTCGCGAGCGGAAACGCAGGGAGGCGTGCAGCCGGCGCTCGATGCCTCGCCATATGTGGCGCTTGGGCTTTTGGGGTTATTCGCGATCGAATTGATATTGCGGACGTGGGGTCAGCGGCGGGACGCGGCGAGCGTTTCGTAGGGTTGGCGCAACGAACACGCCATTACATCACGGGCACGCCATGCCTTGATTGCAGTCGCCTTTGCATTCTTGGCAAACGGCGCAGATGGCGAGCGCGTTGTAATCGGCGATGCCGGCGACGTGCATCTGTGCGCACATGTCGTTGCACATCTGGTCGCCGGCCGGGCAAGCACCGTAGCAATTCGAGAGGGCAACGCATTCGGGGTTTGCCGAGCAGATTGCGAGGTCGTCGGCGCACAATCCGCCAGCTCCGATGGAGCATTGGATGCACGTGTCGCAATCGTTGGCGCCGTCGCAGCTTGCGGGACAGCCATACGCCATTTTGTCGACGCCGCAGCTCCCCGTGCATTCCTGACAGAAAAGGCAATCGGTCAGGGCGATGTAGTCGTTCACGCCATTGGGTGACATCTGCGCACACGTGTTCGGGCAGTTGGGGTCATTGGCAGGACACGCATTGATGCAGTTGACGAGGTCGACGCATTCGACGTTGAGGGCGCAGGTTTGCAGTTCGTCCAAGCAAACGCCATCGAAAGCGCAGCCCTGGCAGGTACCGCAATCCATTGCAGCATCGCATGCCGGCGGCGGCACACGTGCCATTGAAGCATGCAACGCTGGCGGGACAAACGTTGCCGCAAGCGCCGCAGTTGGCTTCGTCGGATTGCGTGTCGACGCATTCGGTGCCGCACTTGGTCAGGCCCATTCCGCAGGTGGAACCGCACGTGCCATTCGAGCACACTTCACCGGTGGCGCAGGCCGTGTCGCACATGCCGCAGTTGCTCGGATCGAGCTTCGTGTCGACGCAGACGCCATTGCACTTCGTCGTTCCGCCGGTGCATTGCGTATCGCAGTTGCCATTGGAGCAGACTTGACCCATGGGACAAGCAATGCCGCAAGCGCCGCAGTTGCCAGGGTCATTTTTCGTGTCCACACACGCATTGGCGCACTTCGTCGTTCCGCCGGCGCAATTGAGCGCGCATTTGCCACCGGAACACACTTCGCCAGGGCCGCACACGGTGCCGCAAGCGCCGCAGTTCAAGCCGTCATTGGCGACGTCGACGCAGGACGTGCCGCACTTCGTCGTTCCACCGACGCACGTCAAGCCGCACGTTCCATTCGAGCATACCTCGCCCTGCGCACAGACGGTTCCGCACGCGCCGCAATTGGCGACGTCGGTCTTGATGTCCACGCAGAGGTTCCCGCATTTCGTGGTTTGTCCGACGCAGTTGAGCTGGCATTTGCCGGCCGTGCACACTTCACCCACCGCGCATGCGGTCCCGCATGCACCGCAATTGAGCGGATCGATTTGGATGTCCACACACTTGCCATCACACTGCGACGTCCCGCCGACGCATGAAAGGCCGCACGTTCCATTGGCGCAAACTTCGCCGTTCATGCACTTGGTGCCGCACGTGCCGCAGTTGTTGGGGTCGAATGTGGTAATGGTGCAGCTACCATCGCATTCGGTTTGTCCTGGCGGGCAAACGGGACCGCCGCCACCTGCGCCGCCGCCGCCCATGCCAGCCATGCCAGCGGATCCGCCACCGCCGCCAGCTCCCGCCGTACCACCGGCACCCGCCGAGCCTCCGGCGCCCGCCGAGCCCCCCACCGCCCGCCATTCCTCCCTCGCCACCAGCGCCGCCACTGGCGCCCGTCGTATTGTTCGAGGTCGAATCGGGTCCGCAGCCGACGACCGTCATGGTGCCGATTGCCACTGCCAATGCAGCGACAAGCCGTTTCCATCCACCGCGCTTGGTTTGCGCTTCAACGTTCATAAAAACCGTGCCTCCTCGTGAGTAAGCCATGTTCATTCGATCGATTTCCTCAGCCAAGCAATCGCAGCGCGCGATCTGCGCGTGTTCGAACTTGATCGTCATGCAAAGAAAGCAGAAAACCGATCACCTACGCTGCGGAACCGCCCGCAGCAGAAACAGGCTACCACCCGCGCGATGCGAAAGAAAGCATTTAACCCCATGGATGGACATTTACTGACTCATCTGTACCATTTTTCAAATTTTCCATTGGCATCGGCCGGCAATTCGTCATCCACAAATGCGTTTTACATACGCTAACAATGCGTGGCGGGAATCGATTGGATCGATCACGCCGAGCAGCTACCGTGAACGAGCACGTGGAAGCGATCGGGCTTCGGGGGGTGGTTCTGATGTAATTTTTTACACTCAGGTTTTTCCCTACCATACCACTGCAGTCGTACGTGGCTTGACGACGAGGAATCGTCGTGACAAACGCAAATCATGCATCTTCGTCCCAAACATCTCTGGGTCCTCGCGGCGTCGTGTTTTTTGCACGTTCAGGCGGGCGAGGTGTATGGTCAAGGCAAACGGAACGTCCCGGGTAAAACGGCTCCCAAGAAAGCGGCGCCGGCCAAGAAGAAGCCCGAGCCGATGAAGATACCCATGGGGCGGCAAGAAATGGGCGCGTGCGTGCGCCCTCGAGATGGCCTGCACAAATGGGGCTTCAACGACAGTGGGGGGCTCATTGAGAGCAATGTCGAGCACGAGGTTCAAAAGGCGGGGACGAAGTGGGTGTATGTGTTCGATCCGCGGGCCAATAAGACGGTCGTCGATCGGTTTCCGAGTCCTTTTAACGACTTGAGGTGTCCGGGTGACACGCGACCACCGGCCGCGGCAGCCGCCGCGCCCGCCGCACCACCCGCGCCCTTGACCGCTCCACCTCCGCGATTGGGAGCGGGTTCGGCAATGTCGCAGTGGGTCGAGCGTTTCTGCAAGGCGGCCGAACAGTTCCCCAGCTCGAGCGGTATGGAAGGGAAACAATCGAAAAAGCTCGTCGCGCGACTGTACAAAGCCATCAAGTCGAGCAAGCGCATGAAGCCACTCACATCCAGCGATTTGAGTGTCGAAGCGGCCAAAATGCTCTTTGATCACTTCAAAGAGACCATTACGGATGCAATGACCCACCGACAAGTCGTCGCGCCATACAACGTCCAGCGAAAATTCGTGGAGCGCGCAAACCCGCCGAATTGGAAATTGCTCAAGCTCATAGGTGATGACATCATCAAGCGCAGCGGGGTCGGTACCACGGATACGGCACCCACGGTGATTGTGCGGCGTGATGCGTATGATGCGCTGAGCAGCGCGATCAATCAGTTTACGGCCCAAGCGCAGCCACAATCGATGCAGGCATTAAAAGCGGCCTACGAAAAAGCCTACGCGGGGCGTCCTTCATGGCAACAAGCCATCGCACCGTACTTCAAGGTACAGGAGGAAGAACAAGCGGAAGAAGAGGAGGAAGAAGAAGAGGAATGAGGGTGGTCAATTGATCAGGCTGACGCCGGACGTGAGCACGACCGCGGCCCGATGTGAATCCCCATTGCGCACAACGTACCAACGCTTACGTGTGACGCCAATCAATGCGTCTGCCAATGAGGCGGGATCTCTTCCAGCGGCTCGGGCGGTGGCTGGACCGGACGCGGCGCCCTTCGCGGATCGTTCGGCTTGAAGGTGTGCTCTGGCGCGGGAAACGACCGCTCCTGAACTTCGCCGACATAGAGCTGCGTGGCCTGGACAATCTGTTCGCCTACCTGGGCAAACCTCTTGGCAAACTTGGGCTCGAGATCCGGGAACATGCCGAGCATGTCGTAACAAACGAGCACCTGACCATCACAACCGGCTCCTGCTCCAATGCCAATCGTTGGTACTGAAACGGATGCCGTCACTTCTTCCGCCAGGTCCGGAGGAATCGCTTCGAGCACGATGGCGTAAACGCCCGCTTCATCGAGCGCTCGGGCATCACGCAGGAGACGTGCGGCATTGTGCTCGCCTTTGCCCTGCACCTTGAAACCGCCCATCGCATGCACCGATTGCGGCGTGAGGCCCACGTGTCCCATCACGGGAATGCCTGCCGCGACGATGCGTCGCACATGCTCGGCGACTTCTTCGCCACCCTCGAGCTTGATGCTTTCGAATGCGCCGTCCTTCATCATGCGGCCTGCATTTTCGAGCGCTTGGACAGGTGAAACCTGAAAGCTCATGAAGGGCATGTCGCCGACGACATGCGCTCTGCGTGCGCCGCGAGCAACCGCGCGCCCGTGATAACAGATGTCTTCGACCGTGACGGGCAACGTCGTCGGATGGCCTTGAATGACCATGCCGAGCGAATCGCCGACGAGGAGCATGTCGACGCCTCCGGCATCGAGCAGCCTCGCCATGGTGAAGTCGTACGCGGTGACCATCGCCAGGGGCAAACCCCCTTTGCGCGCGCGAATCTCCGGTACCGTGACTTTTTTGGGCAGTCCACCCGAACGCCCAGCACTTCCCTGACCTTTGGGACCGTACATGCATTCCTCCGGGTCGCGGCCGCAAAGCGCGGTCCACGCCTCGCTGATGAGGCTAGAGCACGCATCGGAGAACGGCAAGACAGCGCGTGCGGGGATGGAAGAAGTGCGCGGTCAGGAAGAACGCGCGACGCGTGAACGCCGAGAACGCTTGCGTGCAAACGACAGAACGAGCGCGCTGCTCATGAGCGCAACGGCCGCAGGCACGCTGGATTCGGTCGCAATCGCGCAGCTCGCGGAAGCTTGCGACGTGCTGCCATTGCCACTGCCAAAATGATTGTCCCACGGATTCGTATCGACAGGCGGCACGCCTCCTGGATTCGTGCACCAGTCCGGAGGAGGCGGACATGCGGGTGGGGTTCCCACCGAGTTGGTCACTTGAAGCCACCGATTGACGGGGATTTGGTTTGCAGACGCTTGAAGGTTCAAGTCCGTAACGAGCGCTGCGCGAGACAGCTCGGCATGAAGGCGCGTGACCCAAAGCGTATTGTCCGGAATGCCTCCGAAGAGCGCATCGAGATCCGCGTTGCATTCCTCGAGCGCCGACGGACCCATGGGATCACCACCGTAGCCGCTGTTTTTCGGATCGAACTCGGCCGCCCATCGCAGGCCCTCTTCGAGCCAGTAACGAGAAAACTGCTCGGCCGCTTCGACGAGCCACGACTTGCCGCCGGAAGCAGCAAACTCGTCTTGCTTGATCTGCGCGTAGTTGCTCGAAGACGTGTCCCAGTTCCACACGAGTTTCTCAGCGTCGATCGTGAAGCTGTCGAAGTTCGAGGGTTCGTAACGTCCTTCGCCCATGACCCAAAGCGTGATGGGTGTGGTTTGTCCCGTACCTGCAGCAACCATGCGCAGCGGCAAAACAGGCGTTGCTCCTGCCGAGGTGACGCGAACGGGACGCATCGAATTGATGCCAACGCCAGGCACGAGCTTCAACGCGAGGAAGTTGAATCCTTCCTTCACGTACGCATCGACGATGGGCGAAATGTCCAGAGGCAGGTTGTAGCCGTTTCCGAGGAGCCAAGTCTTGAGAGCGTTTGGATCCTGGGACGAAAGCTGGACGGTTGCATAAGGACCAACCACTTCTTCTGCGATGACGGTGACGCCACCACCGCCACCGGCGGAACTGCTCGCGCCACTACCGTCGGCATTGGGAGGACCGAAGGCACATTCAGGCGGCAAGCAGTTGATGACGGGTGAGCTCACGGTGACGGATGTGGCTTGTTCGAGCGATGCAAACATCGCGTCGGAGGAGAGACCTACGTCGACGGTGCCCTTGATGGGCAAAACCCACGCAAACGATTCGGGTTCACCGGAGTACGTAATTTGATCCCAAAGGACCGTTCGATCTTTCGAAACCGAAAGGATCATGCGGTGACTCGTGACCTGCGTCGTTTCGGTCTCCGAGACGAGGCATCCGCCACAGGCCCGAGCGTCTGTCGTGACGAACGCGGGCGCCGCGACGAGCGGCAACAAGCACATAAGCAAGCTGGAGAGCTTCATGGTGGTTTCTCCAAAAGAGGTGCGGCGCGCATGAGTGCGCACGCTCGAATTGTACAGGAAACGAGCGGAGAAGCCGGAAAGGCAGCTTGTTTACGAGCTCGCGGCCGCGCGTCCTTCGTCGAGCAGGCGCATGCCTTCCAAGAGGAGCGCTTCGGGCGAAATCGTGATCGTGCGCGTAGCAAGCTCGACGCCGGACTCGAGTCGGAACTCGCCTTCACGCAACGTGATCATGCGATAGAACGCTTCCTCGCCCACGAGCTGATCCCAGCTCGCGTGCACGATTTGCCCCTCGGCAAAGTGAATCTCGCCCTTGCTGCCGGGCGGCGTGAGGATGCGCAAAGCGCCTGTTTTTCGCCCGTGCCAAAGCACCTGAACCATCTCGGGCAAGCTCATTTCGGCAAGTGATCCGGACACGCCCCGGCTGCCACTACGCTCGGACCGGCGCTCGATGAGCTGTCGCAACTTGGCGGCAAAAATGTCCATCGACGTGGACTTGGAGACGAAGTCGTCGACGCCGAGATCGAAGGCTCGCTGCGCGCTGTGTCGATCGCCTTTGCGCGTGAGAATCACCCACGTGAGCGCACGCCCCCAAGGTTCCTTCTGCGCATCGCCACGCAACCTGAACCCACCTTCGGTCTCGTCGAGGTCGATTTCGCTGACGACCGCGGTGATGTCGCCCGTTTGAAGCTCGCGCCAAGCGACGGCAAATGTCCTCGCCATGCGAACCTCGAAGCCCTGTTCGTTGAGTCTATTTTCGAGGAATGCCGTTTCTTCGACGCCAGGATCGACGACGAGAACGACGTGCTTTGCCGAGAGGAGACGAGCTCGCATGTCGTCTCCGGTCGCTTCGCTTCGGAAGAGATCGACGATGGTCGGGTCGAAAATGGTGCCGCGGTAGCCTGCGAGCACTTCGCACGCCTCGGTCGGCTTGAGGACTTTGCGAAAGGGATTTCGAGGGTTCTGCGTGAGATCGGCGTAGGTGTCTGCAACGGCAAGAATGCGCGCTCCGAGGGGGATCTCTTTGCCAGCCAACGCCTGCGGAAAACCCGTTCCGTCGTAACGCTCGTACATCGACGAGAGCGCCGCGATGGTCTCGACGGGCAAGTTGACGGAGCTCATGAACTCGACGGGCAACGCAACGGCTTTGATGCCGGAAAGTCGGTGTCCGTCGTATTCGGCGACGTTGAGCGCGGTGAGGTGATAAGCGCCCATCTTGCCGAGGTCGTGCAGGTATGCGGCGATGGCAAACGCCGAGATGTGCGGGGGCGCAAGCCCGAGACGTTCACACGCACGTCGACAAAGACGCGCGACGGTTGCCGAGTGACCTCGCAGATCTTGTCGATTCACCTCGAGCAAACTCACGAGCACGTTGAGGGTCTCGAGGTATTCCGGCGCTTCGAGGATGGACGTCGGTACATGCGGCGGCGCGCCGGCAGCAACGGCCATGGCGAGAGCGGCTGCTTGAGGTGAAGCCTGCTTGGGGTCGGAGGTGGCCGAATTCTGCGTCTGATCTGCGCGTAGTTGAGAAACAGGTGAAGGCTGCGTGTGCCCTGCCACCTGCGACAGCGGCGAAATCTGCGTGGAACCCGACTGAGCCGACGAGCCTGCCGAGGGCTGGGTATGTTCGCGCGCGGCGTGACCGTTCGGCGAGGACAACGTAGGCAAGACTGGCCGCGGTGGCGGTGGTGGCGGCAGTCCCTGCCGTGGAGTCGCCGGAGCGCCGGACGTACGTGGAGGCGTCGCGCTGCCGCCGCCAAACCCTTCGACGTCGATGAAGTCCGTGACAGGTGCGATCACCGCGGAGCGCAAAAGTGCATCGAATGCGCCGGCGTCCTTGAAGTAGTGACGGGCGATCGCTGCGTGCACTGCGGCGGGGCGCGCGACGAGCGCCCGCACTTCGCGAACGCCGGCTGCGAGTTTTACCTCGTGGAGCGCGACGTGATTGTCGGGATCCGCCGTAACGACGGACAGCACGGATTTGGCCTCGTCGAGCAGGACGGGAAAAACCTCGTGTATCTTCGCCGTCTTCTGCGAGACGCGGCCGAGCACGCGTTGATCGATGGCAGCTTTGGAGAGTTTTTCGGTCGAGACGAAGCGCGTGTTGTGCAGCGTGGCAATGTACTTCAGCAGCTCGCCCTCGGTGATGACGCCCAATTCGATGAAGGCATCCTCGATGCGACCGCGCAGCTTGGTTGCATGCGCGACGACGCGTCGATGATCCTCCGCCGTGATTCGACCTTCGGCGAGAAGACGATCAGCGACGCGCTGGTTGGTGCCGTGCACAGAAGCCATCGCGAACTCAGAGATAGTACATATCCGGTAGCATCAGGCGCGCTAGGGACTGTCGTCGTCGAGCGGAGACAAGCTGCTCGAGACGGCAGATCGGTCCATCAGATTGCTTTACCGGCAAGTGTCCGGCGAAGGAAGCCGAGAGAGACACGATGAATGGGTGGGTAGAAACGTTACGCCTACGGAGCAACGTTCCTACCCAACGACCATTTCGCATCATTCTTCGTTGACGGCTGCGGACAGCAGATCTTCGGGCCGATGCCGTGGTGGAGCCATGTGCGTCGGCGAGAGGTCGAACGACGAGGCACGGGTCTCGCGTGGCACCGGCTCGCCATCGACGACCACCTGCAGCCGCTTGTACGCGGGGAGACCCGTACCTGCGGGGATGAGGCGGCCCATGATGACGTTTTCCTTGAGGCCTCGAAGGTCGTCGACCTTACCGCTGATTGCGGCTTCGGTGAGCACCTTGGTGGTCTCTTGGAACGACGATGCACTGATGAACGACTCGGTCGACAAGCTGGCTTTCGTGATGCCGAGAAGAAGCGGCTCGGCGATGGCGGGGCGCCCGCCGCGCTCGATGACGCGCTCGTTCTCACGCTCGAAGAGGTGCTTCTCGACTTGCTCGTCCACGAGGAAGTTCGTGTCGCCAACGTCCTTGACGCGAACGCGCCGGAGCATCTGACGCACGATGACCTCGATGTGCTTGTCGTTGATACCGACGCCCTGCAGGCGGTAGACCTGCTGGATTTCGTTGACGAGCCACGCAGCGAGCTCCTTTTCGCCCTTGACCCGCAAGATGTCGTGCGGGTTCGGCGGGCCATCTTGGAGCGGATCACCTGCGCGTACGCGATCTCCAGGCTGCACCTGAATGTGCTTGCCTTTGGGGATCAGGTATTCGCGTGCCTGATCGGGCAATTGGTGACCATCGGGTGCGAAGGGCGTGATGACGACCTTGCGCTTGCCCTTGGTGTCCTTGCCGAACGACACCTCGCCGTCGATCTCGCTGATGATGGCGTGATCCTTCGGCTTGCGTGCCTCGAAGAGCTCGGCGACGCGGGGCAGACCACCGGTGATGTCCTGCACCTTCGTCGTGTCGCGCGGGATCTTGGCGATGATGTCACCGGCTTCGATGACGTCACCTTCCTGCGCGACGATGTGAGCACCGACGGGCAAGAGGTAACGCGCTTCGAGCTCGCTGTTCGGTAGCTTGAGCGTGCCTCCGGTGGTCGGATCCTTGAGCGAGATGCGCGGACGAAGATCGGCAGCCTTGGACTCGATGACGACCTTGCGGGACAAACCCGTCACTTCGTCGACGCGTTCCTGAACGCTGACGCCTTCGACGAGGTCGCCGTACTTCACGGCACCGGAGACCTCGGTGAGGATCGGCGTGGCGAACTGATCCCACTCGGCGAGAAGCTCGCCGGGTTTGACCCGCTGTCCCTCGGCAACCTTCAGGTTGCAGCCGTAGACGAGGCGATGATGCTCGCGCTCGCGACCCGTCTCGTCGACCACCACGAGCTCGCCGTGGCGATTCATGATGACCATCGAGCCGTCACGCTTGCGCTGTACGACGGCGCGACGCAGACGCACGGTGCCTTCGGTGCGTGCTTCGAGGTAGCTCGCTTCGATCTTTCCACGCGCGGCCGTACCACCGATGTGGAACGTACGCATCGTGAGCTGCGTGCCGGGTTCACCGATGGATTGGGCAGCAATGATGCCGACCGATTCACCAATGTTGACGCGGTAGCCACGCGCGAGATCGCGTCCGTAGCAAAGCGCGCAGACGCCGCGACGCGTCTGACACGTGAGCACGGACCGGATCATCACTTCCTCGATACCCGCTTCCTCGATGTTCTTGACGGAAGCTTCGTCCAGCTCGGTGTTCGCCGTAATGAGCACCTCGCCCGTGAGCGGGTCGATGACGTCCTCGAGAACGACGCGACCGAGGATGCGATCGCCGAGCGGCTGAATGACTTCGCCCGCTTCCTCGAGCTTGGTCACGCGAATGCCGTCGAGCGTCGTGCAATCGAACTCGGAAATGACCGCGTCCTGCGCGACGTCGACGAGACGACGCGTGAGGTAGCCGGAGTTTGCCGTCTTGAGAGCGGTATCTGCGAGACCCTTACGCGCACCGTGCGTCGAGATGAAGTACTGCAGCACGCTGAGACCCTCACGGAAGTTCGCCGTGATGGGCGTCTCGATGATTTCACCCGAGGGCTTGGCCATGAGACCGCGCATGGCGGCGAGCTGTCGGATCTGCTGCGTCGAACCACGCGCACCCGAATCGGCCATGATGTAAATCGGGTTGAAGCTCGGCTCGATGCTTTCCTTCGTGAGCCCCTCGGGATCGACGACGCGCTCCTTGCCAATGCCGTCCATCATCTTGGCGGTGACTGCATCTGCAACACCGGCCCAGATGTCGACGATCTTGTTGTAGCGCTCGCCGTCCGTGATGAGACCCTCTTGGTATTGCTCGACAACGCGCTCGACTTCGCGTTGTGCTTCGTCGAGGAGTTCCTTCTTCGCCGGCGGAATCACCATGTGATCCATGCAGATCGAAATGCCTGCACGCATCGCGTGATCGAATCCGAGCGTGCGGAGTCGGTCGGCAAGAAGAACGGTCTCCTTGTTGCGATGCACGCGGTAGCAAACGTCGATGAGCGCGCTGAGGGCCTTCTTGTCGAGCGTCTTGTTCACATAATCGAAGCTCACGCCCTTCGGCAGAACCTCGGAAATGAGAACGCGACCCACGGTCGTGTTCACGACGCGACGCTTGATGTTTCCGTGTTCGTCGCGAACCGGATTTCCATCTTCGTCGATATGCGGAACACGCACGCGAATGCCCGCGTGGAGCAGCACTTCGCCCGCGTCGTACGCCATGCGTACTTCTTCGGGTGAGGCGTAGACGCCACGTAGGTAGCCCTGTGCGCTGTTGGCCTGACCATCCTCGCCAAACTTCAACGTATCGGGGCGGAAGCTCCCCTTGGCGAACTTGCGCTCGCGCGTGGCGTAGTAGAGCCCGAGCACGATGTCCTGCGTCGGGTTGATGATCGGCCTGCCGTTTGCGGGCGAGAGGATGTTGTTCGTGCTCATCATGAGCACGCGCGCCTCCATCTGCGCCTCGATTGAAAGCGGCACGTGCACGGCCATCTGGTCGCCGTCGAAGTCGGCGTTGAAGGCGGCGCAAACGAGCGGGTGAAGCTGAATGGCCTTGCCTTCGATGAGCACCGGCTCGAACGCTTGAATGCCGAGACGATGGAGCGTCGGAGCACGGTTGAGCATCACCGGGTGCTCACTGATGACCTCCTCGAGGATGTCCCAAACTTCGGGACGCTCCTTCTCGACCATCTTCTTGGCGCTCTTGATCGTGTTGACGTACCCGCGCTCTTCCAGCTTGTTGTAGATGAACGGCTTGAAGAGCTCGAGCGCCATCTTCTTCGGCAAACCGCACTGATGTAGGCGCAGCGTCGGACCGACGACGATGACGGAACGGCCCGAGTAGTCGACGCGCTTGCCGAGCAAGTTCTGGCGGAAACGCCCTTGCTTGCCCTTGAGCATGTCGGACAAACTCTTGAGCGGCCGCTTGTTCGGACCCGTAATGGTTTTACCGCGACGACCGTTGTCGAAGAGCGCGTCGACCGCCTCCTGGAGCATGCGGCGTTCGTTGCGAATGATGATCTCCGGCGCGTTCAGCTCGAGCAGCCGCTTCAAGCGGTTGTTCCGGTTGATGACGCGACGATAGAGATCGTTGAGATCGCTCGTGGCAAAACGGCCACCATCGAGCGGCACGAGCGGACGGAGATCGGGCGGAAGCACCGGGATGACGCTGAGCATCATCCACTCGGGGCGATTGCCGCTCTCGCGGAATGCCTCGACGACCTTCAGCCGCTTGGCGAGCTTCTTGCGCTTCGCCTCGCTCGTGGCTTTGCGCATCTCTTCGCGAAGCAGCTCGGCGAGCGCATGCACGTCGACCTGCTTCAGCATTTCGATGACCGCCTCACCGCCCATGCCCGCAACGACCTTGTCGTCACCGTACTCGTCGATGATCTGCATGTAGCGTTCTTCGCTCAGCAGATCGCCGCGCTGCAGTCCCGTCTCCTTCGGGTCGATGACGATGTAGGCCTCGCAGTAAAGGACCTTTTCCAGATCCTTCAGCGTGATGTCGAGCATGTTGCCAATGCGCGACGGCAGGCTCTTCAGGAACCAGATGTGCGCGACGGGCGTGGCGAGCGAGATGTGGCCCAAGCGTTCGCGACGAACCTTGGACTGAATCACCTCGACGCCGCACTTTTCGCACACGATCCCGCGGTGCTTCATGCGCTTGTACTTGCCGCAATTGCACTCGTAGTCCTTGACCGGACCGAAGATCTTCGCGCAGAAAAGCCCGTCACGCTCCGGCTTGAACGTGCGGTAGTTGATCGTTTCCGGCTTCTTCACCTCGCCATGCGACCACTCCCGGATCTTCTCGGGACTCGCGAGCGAGATGCGAATGGCGCTGAACGAAAGCGGATCCTTGGGCTTCTCGAAGAAGCTGAAGATGTCACGCATTCGGCATCACTCCTCTTCCGCGGCCGAGGCTTCCAGGCCCGTCTCGACCAGTTCGACGTTCAAACACAACGACTGCAATTCCTTGATGAGCACGTTGAAGCTCTCGGGCAAACCCGCCTCCAACGTGTACTCGCCCTTGACGATCGCCTCGTACATCCGCGTACGACCCATGACGTCGTCCGACTTGACAGTGAGGAACTCCTGCAGCGCGTATGCCGCGCCGTAAGCCTCCATCGCCCACACCTCCATCTCGCCGAGACGCTGCCCACCGAACTGCGCCTTGCCACCCAGCGGCTGCTGCGTGACGAGCGAGTACGGACCGATCGAGCGCGCGTGGATCTTGTCGTCGACGAGGTGGTGAAGCTTCAGCATGTACATGATGCCCACCGTGACGTTCTGATCGAACGCCTCGCCCGTGCGCCCATCGAACAGGATCGCTTGACCTGATCGAGGAACGCTCGCGAGCGACAAGGCACCCTTGATGTCCGCTTCGCTTGCACCGTCGAAGACGGGCGATGCAACGAAGACACCGCGACCGATCTTCTTGGCGGCTCGCTTGACGTCTTCATCGCTGAATTGCTCCACTGTCGCTTCGCTCTCGACATCACCCGCGTAGATCGCGTTGATCTTCGAGCGAACCTCGTGCACCGCTCGCTGCTCCTCGAGCATCTGCTGAAGTTGCCGTCCGAGCTCGAATGCGCCCCAGCCAAGGTGGATCTCGAGGATCTGGCCGACGTTCATACGACTCGGAACACCGAGCGGATTGAGCACGATGTCCACGGGACGACCGTCCTGCAGGTACGGCATGTCTTCCTCCGGAAGAATCCGGCTGATGACACCCTTGTTGCCGTGACGACCGGCCATCTTGTCGCCCACCTGGAGCTTGCGCTTGATGGCGATGTAGACCTTCACCATCTTGATCACACCCGGCGGAAGTTCGTCGCCCTTCGATAGGCGCTCGATCTTGTCCCGGAAGTGCTCTTCGCGCGTGCGCACGAGGTCTTCGAGATCGCGCAGGATCTGCTGCACCTGCTCGGTCTCCTCGACAGGAACTTCGCCCCAGTACTTGCGCGGGATCTCCGACAAATTCTCGTCGTTGATCACGTCGCCCTTCTGGAGCAGCACCTTGCCCTTGTCGTCGACGAGCTTGCCGTTCGTCGTCCTGCCGATGAAGATCTCACGGACTCGCCGATAGAACGAATCACGCAGGATCTTGATCTCTTCATCACGCGTGCGCTCGATGCGCATCTTCTCGTGATCTTCGATGTCCCGCGCTCGTTCGTCCTTTTCGGTTCCCTTGCGCGAGAACACGCGAGCGTTGATGACGATGCCGCTGACGCCCGGCGGAACCTTCAGCGAGCTGTCGCGCACGTCGCCGGCCTTTTCGCCGAAGATCGCACGCAAAAGCTTCTCTTCGGGAGATAGCTGCGTTTCGCCCTTGGGCGTGATCTTTCCGACGAGGATGTCGCCCGGACGAACCTCGGCGCCGATCCGAACGATGCCGGAGTCGTCGAGATCCTTCAGCGCTTCTTCGCCGACGTTCGGGATGTCGCGCGTGATCTCTTCTTTGCCAAGCTTCGTGTCGCGCGCGACGCACTCGAATTCCTCGATGTGGATCGAGGTGAACACGTCGTCCTTCGCAATGCGCTCGGATACGAGAATCGAGTCCTCGAAGTTGTACCCTTGCCACGGCATGAAGGCGACGAGGACGTTCTGACCGAGCGCGAGCTCGCCCATGTCCGTCGAGGGGCCATCCGCGAGCACGTCACCGGCCTTCACGACATCGCCTGTCCGAACAATCGGCTTCTGCGTGTAACAGGTCGATTGGTTCGAACGCTGGTACTTCATCAGGTGATAGATGTCCGGCACCTCGGCACCTTCACCCGCAGCTCGCACGACGATGCGCGTTGCATCGACGCTCTCGACGATGCCTTTCCGACGCGCAACCACGCACACGCCGGAGTCACGCGCGAGACGTGCTTCCATGCCCGTGCCGACGATCGGCGCTTCGCTCTTGATGAGCGGCACGGCCTGACGCTGCATGTTCGCGCCCATGAGCGCGCGGTTGGCATCGTCGTGCTCGAGGAACGGAACGAGCGCCGCGGCAACGCTGACCATCTGGTTCGGCGCAATGTCCATGAGCTCGATCATGTCCGCCGACACGATCTTGAAGTCGCCGTTGAGACGAGCGCTCACGACGGTCTCGCGGAACTTGCGCGAATCGTCGAGCCCCGCAGTTGCCTGCGCGATGTACTTGCCTTCTTCCTCGAGCGCGCTCAGCCAAGTCACTTCATCGGTGACTCGACCATCCGCGACGCGACGATAGGGCGTCTCGACAAACCCGAACTCGTTGACCCGTGCGTATGTCGAAAGCGACGCAATGAGACCGATGTTCGGCCCTTCCGGCGTCTCGATCGGGCAGATACGCCCGTAGTGCGTCGCGTGAACGTCGCGCACTTCGAAGCCCGCTCGTTCGCGCGTCAGACCGCCCGGACCGAGCGCGGACAAACGACGTTTGTGCGTCACTTCGGACAGCGGGTTTGTCTGGTCCATGAACTGCGAGAGCTGCGAGCTACCGAAGTACTCCTTCACGACCGCACTCACCGGCTTGGCGTTGATGAGGTCGTGCGGCATGAGCGTGTCGATCTCTTGCGACATGCTCATACGCTCCTTGATCGCTCGCTCCATGCGCACGAGACCGATTCGGTACTGATTTTCCATCAGCTCACCGACGGCACGCACACGACGATTACCGAGGTGGTCGATGTCATCGACCGATCCGCGACCATTCTTCAGCTCGATGAGATGCCGAACGGTCTCGAGAATGTCCTGCGGCGTGAGAACCGTGAGGTCCAAATTCGGCCGCTGCCCCTCAGGCAAGTCGCGGTAAAACTTGTAGTTCAACTTGAGACGACCGACCTTCGACAGGTCGTAACGCTCGGGGTTGAAAAACAGGTTCTGGAACAGCGTCTTGGCCGTCTCGAGCGTCGGAGGATCACCGGGGCGCAGACGCCTGTAGATCTCCAGGATCGAATCCTCCTGCGTCTTCACCTTGTCCGCGAGCAGCGTGTCGCGCAGGTACGAGCCGACGTTGAGGCCGTCGATGAAGAGGATGCGGAAGCTGTCGAGCTTTGCATCACGAATGCGGTCGAGCTTCGATTCGGTCAGCTCTTCGTTCACCTCGATGATGACCTCGCCCGTTTCCGGGTCGACGACGTCATGCGCGGCGACTTTGCCGACGAGCTCTTCGATCTCGATGCCGAGACGTTCGAGCTTCGCTTCCTTCATTTTGCGAATCGCGGCGCGCGTGAACTTCGTGTTTTTCTTGACGATGACATCTTCCTTGATCTTGATGTCACGCGTCGCGCGCTGACCGGCGAGAAGGTCGTACTCGATGCTCTTGGCGTACTTGCCGCCCTTCTCGAGATAGACGGTTTCCGTCGAATAGAAGTAGTTGAGCAGGTCCTGCGTGGAGTAGCCGAGCGCGCGCAAAAGGACCGTGGCGTGCATCTTCCGGCGACGGTCGATACGCACGTAAATGATGTCCTTCGGGTCGAACTCGAAGTCGAGCCACGATCCGCGATACGGAATGACGCGCGCCGAATAGAGCAGCTTGCCGCTCGAATGCGTCTTGCCTTTGTCGTGATCGAAAAAGACACCGGGCGAACGATGGAGCTGGCTGACGACGACACGTTCGGTGCCGTTGATGATGAACGTACCCGTGTCGGTCATCAGCGGAAGCTCGCCGAAGTACACCTCCTGCTCCTTGATGTCGCGCACGATGCGCTCGCCACCGTCACGGGTGTCGTAGATCATGAGCTGATTGGTGACTTTGATCGGCGCCGCGTAGGTCATGCCTCGCTGGCGACATTCCTCGACGTCGTACTTTGGCGGCTCGAGGTTGTAGGACACAAAGACGAGCTCGCTCGTCCCATTGAAGTCCTTGATAGGAAATACCGAGCGGAAGACCGCTTGGAGCCCGACTTCTTCCCGCTCGTGCGGCGGGATGCTCATTTGCAGAAACTTGTCGTAGCTGGATTTCTGGATGTCGATGAGGTTGGGAACGTCGATGATACGACGAACACGCCCCAGATTCTTACGGATGCGGAAGTTGGATTGGACGACCGACGGCATCGATATTCCTCCGGCTCCTACGGGTGCGCGCGCCTCATGCGCCATCGCGCTCCACGAAACCGAGCATCAGCCTCGAAGCTTCGAAACAGCCATCAAAGGTCCCGACGGACAAACCGGACTCATGTGTCCGCTAGCCCGTCGAAATACAAAACTGGACGTGCGGCAGGGGCATTTCACCCCTGCCGCCGTCGCGTAACGGCGGATCACGCTGCCCCTCGAAGGGGAGCCGAGATCCTTACTTGAGCTCGACCGTCGCACCTGCCTCGGTCAGCTTCTTCTTCATTTCCTCGGCATCGGCCTTCGAAACGCCTTCCTTGACGTTCTTCGGTGCGGCCTCGACGAGGTCCTTCGCTTCCTTCAAACCAAGGCCCGTGATCTCACGAATGGCCTTGATGACCTGGATCTTGTTCGCGCCGGCGGTTGCCAACACGACATCGAACTCGGTCTTCTCTTCAACCTTCGGCGCTTCGGCAGCAGCCGCCGGTCCTGCAGCAACGGCAACGGCCGCCGGTGCAGCCTTGACGCCCCACTTGTTCTCCAGATCCTTGATCAGCTCGGCGATCTGAATGACCGTCAAGTTGGAAAGGTGATCGACGATCTGCTCCCGCGTGATCTCAGCCATGACAAGACTCCTTCGACCCTCTGCGCGCCCCTTCTGGTGCTCTCACCCTGGGCCGCGTCTCTAGAACAAAACCTCGAGGGCGCAATGCCCTTTCTCACGTTCGGACGGCAAAAACGCAGGCTGAATCAGCCCGCCTTGTCGGCCGCGTCCTCCTTCGCCTTCAGCAGGTACACGAAATTCTGAAGAGGAGCGTTCAATTGCTGCAGGAACTGCTGCATCGGCGCCGCCATCGTTGCCAAAAGCGACGCTCGAAGCTCGTTCTTGCCAGGCATCGTCGCAAGCTGATTCTCCACGCCATCGGCATTGAGAACCTGCCCCTCGATGAGACCTGCCTTGATCTTCAGCTTTTCGTGTTCTTTCTCCTTGCGAAAGGCCTTCACGACCTTGGCGGCCGCGCTCGGATCCTCGTAGCTCCAAGCGATCCCCGTCATTCCAGTCAGCGTGTCGTCAAGCTTGTCCGCCCACTTGTGATGCTTGATCGCGTGACGAACGAGCGTGTTTTTCACGACTCGATACTCGACGCCCGCCTTCCGGAATTCGTCGCGCAGTTTGGTAACAACCGCGACGTTGAGACCCTTGAAGTCGAGGAAAACGGCCGAAGTCATACGCTCGAAGCGTTGCTTGACCTCGCCGATCTCAACTTCTTTATCCGCGCGCTCCATGCTCAGCCCTCCTCCGCCGCACCGCTGAGATGCACCGGATCAATCCGCACACCGGGCCCCATCGTGGACGACATGGTGATGCTCCGCAGATACACCCCTTTGGCCGTCGATGGCTTCGCGCGGACCAGAGCCTGGATCAAGGCTTCAGCGTTCTTTGCGAGCGCCTCCTCCTTGAACGAGACTTTGCCGATCCGAGCGTGCACGATGCCCGCTTTCTCGACCCGATACTCGACCTTGCCTGCCTTCGCTTCGGAAACGGCCGTCTTCACATCGACAGTCACCGTTCCGACCTTCGGGTTCGGCATGAGTCCGCGCGGACCAAGGATACGGCCGAGTTTACCGACCAAACCCATCATGTCCGGTGTCGCGATGACCCGGTCGAAGTCCATGAAGCCTTCCTGGATCTTGGCCACCAGATCGGCTTCGCCAACGAAGTCTGCGCCTGCTGCCTCCGCATCCTTCGCCTTTTCGCCCTTGGCGAAGACGAGGACCCGAACGCTTTGGCCAGTCCCGTGCGGCAAAACCACAGCTCCACGAACCATCTGATCGGCATGACGCGGGTTCACGCCGAGCCGCACTGCGATGTCGACCGTTTCGTCGAACTTCGCCGTAGCAGCCTTCTTAACAAGCGTACACGCTTCATGAAGCGAGTACTTGCGCGTACGATCGACCAAGCTTTGGACCGCAGCGCGTTTCTTGGCGACTTTCGGCATCTGCCCTCCTATTCCCTATCGGCTTACGCCTCCCACGGTGCGCCGTTCAACCGTGGTGCTGTTCCTCTCATCACGAGAGGGTGCTCTTCTACCGCTCCACGACTACGCAGCACAAGCGCCGAATGCGAGTACGACAGCCCGCAACGAGCGCGACCTGCGCCCTCAATCGACGATCGTAATACCCATCGAACGAGCCGTGCCCGCCATGCTCCGCATTGCGGATTCGAGGTTTGTCGTGTTCATGTCTTGCATCTTGAGTTGTGCAAGCTCCTGAAGCTGCTTCTGGGTAACCTGACCCACTTTCACCTTGTTGGGCTCCTTGGAACCCGCTCCAGGCTTCTTCTGCGTCGGAAGCCCAGCAGCCTTCTTCAAAAGAACCGACGCCGGAGGCGTCTTCAAAACGAAGGTAAAAGACCGGTCGGAATACACCGTGATCACGACCGGAATGATCATCCCTTCCTGCGACGACGTCCGCGAGTTGAAGTCCTTGCAGAACGCCATGATGTTCACACCATGCTGCCCAAGCGCAGGACCAACTGGCGGCGAAGGATTGGCCTTCCCCGCAGGAAGCTGGAGCTTGACGTACCCGGTGACCTTCTTCGCCATTGCTAATTACCCGTCTGTTCTGGAAATGAACCGTTCTCTACCGCGCGGCAGCGTCGCTCAACGCTTCTCCACGGCTGAAAAATCAAGCTCCACACTCGTGGGGCGCCCGAAAATAGACACCTTCACCTTCAGCTTCTGCTTATCCATCTTCACGTCATCCACCGTGCCCGTGAAGTTGGCGAAAGCCCCATCGAGCACGCGAACTTCTTCGCCTACCTCGAAAGTCAGCTTCGGCTTGGGTTTGACCGCCCCCTCGACGATGCCTCGCCGCAAACTCTCAATCTGCGGCGCCGGCACCTCCTGCGGCGTCTGGTTGCCAATGAAA
The DNA here is from genome assembly GCA_016715885.1 of Polyangiaceae bacterium. Classification (NCBI taxonomy): domain Bacteria; kingdom Pseudomonadati; phylum Myxococcota; order Polyangiales; family Polyangiaceae; species Polyangiaceae bacterium. Next base: position 70,971 of record JADJXL010000022.1, on the reverse strand, counting down.
CCAGTTACCTTCGGCGTGTCCTTGACGAGATGCCACACGACCTCACTCATGTCCATCTCGACGAAAATGTACCCCGGCAGGCTCAACTTCTGACGAACTCGCGTCTTACCGCCAGGCCGGTTCTCCGTAACCGTTTCGCTCGGGATCAGGATCTCCCCAATCTTGTCGTCGAGCCCATGCTGCTTGGCCCGCTGCTGGAGCGCATCGCGCACCTTCGCCTCGAATCCCGAGTAGGTGTGAATGACGTACCACTTCTTCGCCATGATTCGTGGCTCCCGAACGGACTAGCTCCCGGTCCCGTAGACGATGCTGGTCACGAACGACCACAACCTGTCGAGCAACGCTAGGTACAACGTTGCAAAGGAACTTGCTGCAATGACGACCAACGTCGAGTTCGTGACGTCCTTCTTCGTCGGCCATTTGACCTTCATGAGCTCCGAAGCCACTTCGTCGGTCCACGTTCGCACATCAGGACGACGATACGTTCGAAGCACCACCACGAGAGCAACGATGCCACCAAAGACCATCGCGAAGGTCGTCCGGCTCTCTTCGGGCACTGCCGCAAGCGAGGGCAAGGATTGGTTGAACCAATCGCGGCTAGCAAGATCCGACCAGAGGGTCTGAACCACCTTGCCAAGAATGTACCCACCAAGAATGGCTGCCGCGAAAAACCCAGCCATCACATAACGGTCGGCGCCGAGCGGCCGCGCAACGGCGTCTTCCGAGTCATCCGCAGCCGCTTCGTCTTGCTCGCCGTCTTGCGACTCTTCTTCTTCCGCTTCTTCCGAATCGCCTGCGGCTGCTTCGAGATCAGACGACTCACGCACCACGAGCGAGGCTTCCGAGCCCTCGTCCCGAGCAGCGTCGTCAGCAGCCTCTTCGCTGCCTTTCTTCGCCGCATCTTTTTCTTTTCGTGTTGCCATCGCCTTTGTCTCGACCACACCATCGATGCTCACCAAAGCATCGACAACCAACCCGAATCTTTGAGCAGGCGCCCTATCTCGCTGCCGTACCGCTACTGAAAAAGGGCCCCAGCAGGGGCAGAGAGGCTCGAACTCCCGACCTGCGGATTTGGAATCCGCTGCTCTACCAACTGAGCTATACCCCTTCAGTCCGCTTGGCACTTTGCGAGCCGAGCGGAACCTCTACTTCGTCTCCCGATGCATAGTGTGCTTCTTGCACGTCGGGCAAAATTTCTTGATCTCTATGTGGCTACCGGGAGCCTTCGTCGTCTTGTAATTCCTCATCTTGCACTCGGTGCAGGCCAACGAAACCGTCTCTCGCGTTTTGCGCCCACCGCTGGCCTGCACCTCGTCACCCGCTACTCGAGAATCTTCGTAACGACCCCAGCGCCAACGGTCTTCCCACCCTCGCGGATGGCAAACCGCATCTGCTCCTCGAGAGCTACGGGGGCGATGAGCTCGATGTTCATCGTGATGTTGTCGCCCGGCATGACCATCTTCACGCCTTCGGGCAGCATCACCGTACCCGTCACGTCCGTCGTGCGGATGTAGAACTGGGGACGATAATTCGTGAAGAACGGCGTGTGACGACCGCCCTCTTCCTTCTTCAAGACGTACACCTCGCCGAGGAACTTCGTGTGCGGCTTGATCGAACCGGGCTTGGCGAGCACCTGACCGCGCTCGATCTCGTCCTTCTCGACACCACGCAAGAGGCACCCGACGTTGTCGCCAGCTTGGCCTTGATCGAGCAGCTTGCGGAACATCTCGACGCCCGTGACGACGGACTTCCTCGTGTCCTTGAAGCCGAGAATCTCGATCTCTTCGCCAACCTTGATCACGCCGCGCTCGATACGACCCGTCGCGACCGTACCACGGCCCTTGATCGAAAAGACGTCTTCGACCGCCATGAGGAAGGGTTTGTCCACGGCACGCTCGGGCTCGGGAATGTAGCTGTCGAGCGCATTGAGGAGCTCCTTGATCGATAGCTTCCACTTCGCATCGCCCTGAAGCGCCGGAAGCGACGCACCACGAACGACGGGCGCGTTGTCGCCATCGAACTTGTACTTGTTGAGGAGCTCGCGGACTTCCATCTCGACGAGGTCGAGCATCTCGGGGTCGTCGACCGCGTCGCACTTGTTGAGGAACACGACGAGGTGGTTCAGACCGACCTGACGCGCGAGGAGCACGTGTTCGCGGGTCTGCGGCATGACGCTGTCGAGCGCGCTGACGACGAGAATCGCGCCGTCCATCTGCGCCGCACCCGTGATCATGTTCTTGATGTAGTCGGCGTGTCCGGGGCAGTCGACGTGCGCATAGTGTCGCTTCGGCGACTCGTATTCGACGTGCGCCGCAGCAATCGTCACCGTCTTGGTCTCGTCGCGAACCGTACCGCCCTTGGCGATGTCGGCGTACGAGATCACCTTGGCGAGCTTGTCCTCGGACTGGACCTTGACGATGGCTGCAGTGAGCGTGGTCTTGCCATGATCGATGTGACCGATCGTGCCGACGTTCACGTGGGGCTTGGTTCGATTGAATTTCTCTTTGGCCATCGAGCTGTCTCCTGACGATTGCCGACCAATTCGGTCGCGCGAGCAATTCTTCCCTTCGTGGAGCCCACCATCGGGCTTGAACCGACGACCTCGTCCTTACCAAGGACGTGCTCTACCAACTGAGCTAGGTGGGCAATGGGCCGGTGGAGCGGGCGACCGGGTTCGAACCGGCGACGTTCAGCTTGGAAGGCTGACGCTCTACCAACTGAGCTACGCCCGCGAATCTGAAAGCATCGAGTTTCCCCTTTGCTTCGTCCTCAAACGATCGAGCCGGCCCTGCTGGTCGAAACACCTTTCGGCGTTTCGGTGGAGGGTGTTGGATTCGAACCAACGTAGGCATCGCCGGCAGATTTACAGTCTGCTCCCTTTGGCCGCTCGGGCAACCCTCCATATGTCAATGCAAACGATCCCGTGTCTACTCACGGTTTGTCTCAGTACGCGTCTCCTTGGCTCTCGTCTCTCCCGTTCCTCAATCGGCCTTTACGTTCTCTTCATGATCTGCCACCGGGTTCGCCCCCCGTCTGAACCCCACGGAGCTGACGAGGGGACTTGAACCCCTAACCCCCTGCTTACAAGGCAGGTGCTCTACCGATTGAGCTACGCCAGCGAGTCCTCCTCGAAGACAGACCAGTCCCGGCGAAGGGGAGCAGGCTCTTAGCCCCTTGCAATGGGCATGTCAAGAGTCGTTGCACGATTTGTTGTTCGTCCGTTCTTCCGACCCGTCCCCAACGAATCCTCGCGATCTCTGCCTCAGCATCATCCCTACCACAAACCGTCCACGCTCCCTGCACCATCGTCCCGAACACGTTCACACAACGGGCGTCAACTTCTTGCACAGAATGCTTGCGACTTGCGATCCTGCGCGTCCAATAGCACTCGCGACACGCAAAGCTCGCCGCAACGAAGCAAGAATGTGAGCGGCGCGCAAAGACTTGGGGTAGAGGGTCTTACGCATCATGGAGTGTCCCGCCTGTCACCACTCGAACATCGATGGAGCTCGCTTTTGCGCCAAATGCGGCGCGCCGCTCCCAACACCCACGTCCGATGAAGATCCCTTGATCGGCTCGATCGTCGGCGGTCGTTATCGCATCACCGACATCCTCGGCGAGGGCGGCATGGGGCGCGTGTACACCGCCGAGCAACAGATGGGCACCACCGTGCGCAAAGCCGCGGTGAAAACGCTGCTCGCGCAATACGCCAAAGACCCTCAAGTTCTCGCTCGCTTCAACCGCGAATGCGGCACCGTCGCCGAACTCGAACACCCCAACACGATCAAGGTCTACGACTTCGGACAAACCAACACCGGCGAGCTCTACATCGCGATGGAGCTGCTCGTTGGTACGTCGCTCGAAGAAGCCCTCGAGAAGGGCGGCGCGATGCAACCCGAACGCGTCGAACGCATCATCGGACAAGCCGCCGGATCGCTCCAAGAAGCACACGACAAAGGCATCGTTCATCGCGATCTCAAACCGGCAAACATCTTCCTCACCAAGCGTGCCGGCGAAGACGACTACGTCAAAGTGCTCGACTTCGGCATCGCCAAACGCGCCGAACGACCAGACTCCAAAGAGCAAAAACTCACGCAGCAAGGCACGGTGCTCGGAACACCGCCCTACATGAGTCCGGAGCAGTTTCGTGGACAAGAGCTCGATGCCCGCAGCGACATCTACTCGCTCGCCGTCGTGACGTACGAAATGCTCACCGGACGGCTTCCTTTCGAGGCCGATACGCCGTGGGCATGGGCAACGCAGCATCTGACGGCACAACCGTTTCCGTTCGAAGTAACGCCGGTCGGAGCGAACGTGCCGCCGAAGATGCGAGCCGCGATCCTGCGTGGTCTCGAGAAAGATCGAAACAAACGCCAAGCGTCCGTGAAGCAGTTTTTCGAGGAACTGTCGCTGGGTGGTGCTCGCGCAGGTGCACCCATAACCGGACAACAAGCCGCTCACGCAGGTGCAGGCATGGCCATGGCCGGCATGCCGAGCGGTCAGATGCACGCGATGCCAAGCGGCCAAATGCACGCGATGCCAAGTGGCCAAATGCAGGGCATGCCAAGTGGTCCGATGCCGGCGCGTCCGGGCGGCACCCAGATCGGCGAACCGCTCTTCGTGCAGCAGCAGCCGCAGCCCATGCATGCGCCCGCAGGTCGCACGGTCGTCGACACGGGGCAAAGCGCAGCGATGAGCATGACGCCACAGCCGATGCCAGCGATGCCGATGCACACGCATCAGCAGCCGATGCACGGACACATGGGAGGCCCCGCCTATCCCGCTCCGCCTCCACCACCTCAAGCCGCGGGCAAACAGTCGAACAACATGATGCCCATCATCGCCGGCATCGCGGTGCTCACGCTGCTTGGCATCGTCGGCGTCATCTTCGCGTTCAGCGGCAGCAAGAGCTCGGGCAGCGACGGTGAAGTGCTCACCTTGCCGTCAGCTACGACGCCTACGGCTGTCGTCGTCGCATCGGATCCACCAACCACACCATCGAGCAGCGCAACGGCCGAGCCTGCGTCGTCCTCCACAGGTACGATCGGGACTGCTGCAGGCACCTCCACCGCAGGCTCTGGCTCCACGGCGTCGACGACGACCACCACATCGAAGCCAACTCCATCGGTGGATCCCAAAGCCGACGCCGCTTGCGACGCCGCCATCTCGCTTGCGCGCGGCACCAACACATCGCTCGCGATCTCGCAATACCGCTCGTGCGCCGGGCCCAAGCGCAGCAGCGCGCTCGCCGCCATCGACGCGTCTGCTGCACGCGAAGTGCAAAGGAAAAAGTGCGCAGCAAAAGGTATCGCGAATCAAGCTGCCGCGATCGGCGCATCGAGCGGCAAGAACGCACTTCCGAAAGAGTGCAAGTAGTCGCGCGTGCTTCCACGCGATCGATCGCAACCCGTCATGAAGTTGACATGCAACAGCGATGGCGCGCGCTTGACGCGCGTCTCCCGCTGGTGCTAGATGGATTCTCGATTGGCGATGAAACGCCACAGAAACAGCTCTGATTGCCAAGGTTCGCGTGGCGACGAAAGAACGTTGCCCGCTGAGCTCGACCCACCACAACGAAGTCGAGTTCGTCATTCGGGACTGCTGGTCGCATTTGGCGCCCTTCGCCCCGAACGCCCTTGGTCGATGCAGCAGAGCAGAAGGTCGTTCACAGGCAATGGGCAGTAAACGCCGCGTGGCCGCTCGTATGACGTGGCCCGAAATGTGTCGTTCCGAGGAATACCGCGGACGCTGGGTGGCACTCGACAACATCCTCTACGAACCGAGCTCGACGCAGCCGCACGAGGCAGACGTCGTCGACAGCGATGAGGACCTTGGAGAGTTGTGCACTCGCATGCGCGAAGCAGACAGAACGGCTTGCGCCATTCTCTTCTGCCAAAACACCCCTTCACCGCCGCGCATGACCCGTCGCGCCATTCGCGCCGAACGAGCTTCACGCAGCGGATCCATGCATCACTGACGGATCGTTTGCACGCAAAGCGATCGCTCGACCCGTTCGTCAACGCAAGACGGGCTTCAGCGTCGGACGGCCGTTCTTCATCACCACGCTGTAGTCGACTTTTCGACCAGGATGCGACGCTTCGAGCTTCTCGGCTTGTTGCCGAAGCTGCTTGGCAAGCGTGTCGAACGTAACGCCCGCGGTCGACTCTTTCACCGAACGCTTCGCATCGACGTACTCACCATAAATCTGCCGGATGCGCTTATCCGACAAACCAGCCGCTTCTCCAGTCGCATCACGCGCACTCGCAGCACGCTCTCGCGCAGCAGCCGCTGCTCGTGCCCCCGCCGCTCGCCGTTCTTCAGTAGCCTCGGGATCACGTCCTGCTTGCGCTGCAGCCTGCTCTCTAGCTTCTGCCGCGACCGCTGCTCGAAGCGCTTCGATGCGCTCTTCACGCGGCTCCGTGCGTCCAGCCAAACCTTCCGCTTCGGCTCGCACGGGAGCTACCTGCGGCGCTGGCCGTTCAACCTTTGCGGCCTGCTCTTCACGCACGCGCGAGCCTTGATCCAACGCCAGATCCAGCGGCCGTTCTGCTTTCGCAGGAGGCTTCTCTTTCGGCTGTGAGCCTCGGTCGAAATCCAGATCCAGCGCTCGCTCCGCCTTCGCCCCTTGCTCCTCTCGCGCTCGCGCTCCCCCACCAAGATCCAACTCCAGATCGAGCGGACGAGTCGACCCCGCTTGCGGCATCGTCGTCTGGCTGCCTCGATGCTTCACCTGAGCCGCGAGCGCAGCCACGCGCCGCTTTTTCGCTTCGGGATCGAGCGGCATCGTCTGCGATCGATGTGCCGGCGCAGGCTCTTGCGACGAAGGTTCCGCCTTCGGCAGCGTCTCCGACGGACGCCGCATCATGATCGGAAACATCGTGTCCGGCCGAATCTTCCTTCGCGCTCCGCCTGGTTTGTCCGGGATGTACTCGAGAATGTCGTCGTCTGCGAGGTCGAGCTCCTCGGGGACGTCCTCCTTTACATTCACGATCGGAGCCGGCATCTGCCCAGACCCACGCACGACGGGTGGAAGCGGCGGAGGCACCGACGGCATTCCAGGACTCGACGCCCTCGGTGGTGGCGGAAGCGGCGGAATGGCAAGAGGCGGCGCGGACCCTTGCGTCGGCTTCGCAATCACCGGCGTCGGACGCGATTCATCATCCGCGTCGGCAATGTCTTCGGCCTCTTGCTCGTCGTCGACGAACAACAGCTCGTCATCCGCGAGCATCTCTTCGTCGATCGTGTGCGTCGTCGTCCTGCGAGCTCGCCGTGCTTCCTGATTTGCAACGAGACGCTGATACTTTTCAGCTTGTTTCCTGCCGAAAATCGTGAGCGTTTCTTTGGCCCCAAAACGAGCTGCAGCACGCGCGACGTCTCGATGATACGTCCCGTTGTCGATCTCGCGAGCCACGCGCGCCCAGTACTGCTGGAACGAATTGTAACGCTGTACGAGGGTTTGGAATTTGAAACGCTGCGCCGTGTTGCGAACTTGCTCGCGCCGCAAAATCATGATGCGCCGATCGACGTCCTTGCGCGGCACGAGCGGCTCGAGCTTCTCGATGCCCATGAAGTACTGCTCGTAAAGCGCCTTCAGCCGTTCGATGCGGCTTTCGAGCTCTTCCAGGGCGTGGTCAACCTCGCTGAAATCCATGCGTTCAAAGCGGCGTAATCCGGAGGTTGTCGAAGCAGACCGGGGCTTCCCAATCGTTGAACCCGAAATGCTCGTGACCCGGCCCGGTAAGCGGATCGTCGTCAGCGAAGTTGAAGTAGACCGTGCCGTTGATCGACCAACTGACCGTGCGGCCGTCCGCACGTTCGATACGAAAACGGTAACTCTGCCCCGAAGATACGGCTCTTTCGCGTTCGTCATCGCTCTGGGGATCGATGTCGATCTCGAGCCTGTCGTTTCCGTGTTCGTCGATTCGGGCGAGAACGTGTTTGGAGTTCTTCCAGCCGCCGAAAATGGCGATGTAACTCGTCGCGTTCGTGTAGGACGTACTCGTCGCGCCGCTCCGACCGTCGCCCCACGCCTCGACCTTGATGTCCCCCACGGCGCTTTCGGCAATCGCGTCGAACTCGATACGCGCATTCGTGGGAATTCTACGCTTTAACCAAATTCCCTTGTTTCTCGCGCCTTGTCCGCAGAGACGTCCATTGTCGATGCGCCATTTCGGAGCGAGTGCGTTCCAGTCGTCACCGAGCTCTGCGCGATCGAACGAGTCTTCGTAGGGCGCCGTAATCATCGGGCCTGTTGGCGCGACGTGCGCCGAATCCGCGGCTTTGCGAGCAGGAAGCGTCGCGGGCGGACGAACCGTCGAGCCCAACGGGTCTCCCGTAGGTGGCCCTTCGGGCACGCAAGACACGAGCATCACGAGGAAAAATGCACTTGGAACGATGGCTCGTGCAGGCACGGGCGCATCGTAGCAGTGCTGGGCGCTGAACCAAAGATCCGGCTATCGAGTCGTCCCCGGTAGCGGGCAACCGCCGCAATTGAGACAGCGCGCTTGCCCGGCACTTGCGGCGAGCGTAAGGAGAGCCCGTGCATCCCATCCTGTTTCGCATTCCGATTCCGCACGCAGACGTCCCCCTCATGTGGCTTCTGCTCGTCGCTGCGGCCATTGCACTCGTCGTCGCCTTTTTTCAATTCCGCGCGCAAAGCAAGGGGGGCGCGATCATTGCCGGCGTCGCCGCCCTCGCTCTCGCCGCTTATGCCTTCAAGATGCAAGGCAAGACGTTCGCGATAGGCCCACTGCCCATCTACAGCTACGGCGTGATGCTCGGTTTGTCGCTCGTCGTCGGATGGTATCTGACGCTGGGGCTCGCGGAACGAGATGGTTTGCCCAAGGAAGTGATGGCAAACAACTATGTCGTCACCGCCGTCGCTGCCGTCGCCGGTAGCCGCATTTTGTACATCCTGACGAACCTCGACGAATTCGACTCGCTTCCGGCCATGATGGACGTGCGCAAGGGCGGACTCGTCGCGTATGGCGGGTTCATCGGTGGGTTCCTCGGATCGCTCTTTTACCTGCGACGATACAACCTCCCGCTTTTGCCCTGGGCCGACGTGGCCGTCCCGAGCCTCGCATCGGGCCTGATGATCACGCGCATCGGTTGTTACCTATTCGGTTGCGACTTCGGGCATCAATTGCCGAAAGACGCTCCCGCGTTCCTGCAAAAACTCGGCACGTTTCCCCGTTGGGACACGGGCCTCATCGACGCTTCCGGTGGCGGCCCCTCGGGTTCTCCCGCGTGGCTGCAGCACCTGAAGAAGCACCTCATCTCCGACGACGCGACGGCATCGTTGCCCGTGCATCCCACACAACTCTACGAGTCACTCGTAGGCGCAAGTTTGCTTGCGCTGCTGCTCATCTCGCGTCGCTACCAAAAGTTTCGAGGTCAAATCTTTTTGATCTTCACGTTCGCCTACGGCATCTGCCGCTTCAGCCTCGAAATGCTGCGTGCAGACGACGAACGAGGGTGGATTCCGCCTTCGCTTCCCGAGCACGTCCTGATGCCTCTGTCCTTCATCCTCTTCGCGATCGGCTACATCATCGGCCCGTCGAAGATGATCGAAAACCCGACGATCCGCAGCGTCACACGCGTCCTCGGGTTCATCCCCGCGATCGTCGTTTTCTTTGCACTCAAACCAGAGTCGTTCGGCACATCGGTCACGGTGCAGCTCTCGACGTCGCAAGCCGTCGCTCTCTCGACGGGCGTCGCCGCGTGCATGGCATTCTCCGTTTATTACCAAGCCGCCCTCGCTCATCCCGCGGCAGCAATGGCCATCGTCTTGCCGCCATCGCTGCTAGCTGGTGAAGCAGCAGTTGCAGAAGCGGCAGTCGTCAGCAAGGTCGCGGACGAAGACGATGACGACGCCAGCGAGGCGAAGCCCAAAAAGAAAGCGGCCGACGACAGCGAAGCGGCCCCGCGCAAGAAAAAGAAGAAGACACGCAAGCCTGCCGAGTCGAAAGACGTTGGTGCTCAAACGGGTGAAACCGCCGAAGCCGCGCCCAAGAAGAAAAAGAGCACCGAAGAGCGCACGAGCAATCCACCCGAGGCCGAGGAGAGTTGATCGTGCAAATCGGCTGGGCAGCATCGGAGCTCGTCCCCGCCGTCGTGCAAGATCGCCTCACCGGCCAAGTGCGCATGGTCGCGTACGTCAGCCGGGAATCGCTCGCGCGTACCATCGAAACAGGACGCGCAACGTTCTTCAGTCGATCACGTCAGGAGCTTTGGGAAAAGGGAGCGACGAGCGGCAACGCGCTGCATGTCCACGAGATCGTCGCAGACTGTGACGCCGACGCGCTCCTTTTCCTCGTCGATCCCAAAGGGCCCACCTGTCACACGGGGCAACCATCGTGTTTCTTTCGGCGCGTACGAACCGACGGGACTGCGGAAGATACGGGCACGGATGCCGCAGCGTTTCTCGAGCTGCTCGAACGCGAGATCGCGTCGCGCAAAGCATCGACTGCGCAGAAGAGTTACACGCGATCGCTGCTCGATGGTGGAGCTGCGAAGATTGGCGACAAGCTTCGTGAAGAGGCGGACGAGCTTGCGCGAGCAATCGCAAACGAGCCCTACGATCGCGTCGCAGCGGAAGCAGCAGACGTGGTCTACCACCTGCTCGTAGGCCTCGCGTCGCGCAACGTGCCTGTGCGCGATGTCCTCGCGGTGCTCGCTGCGCGCGCTGGAACGAGCGGCATCGTCGAGAAAGCCCAGCGCGACAAAGCACGCTGAAGGCCCATTCGACCCGCGAAAACGGCCGGTTCATCGTGATACGCTCACGAGTCGACGCTTGCTTTTTCGGCAGAGCGCAGAGGTTCACCATGAAGCTCTCCCGCACTCGTTCTTTTGGGCTCGGAGCATCGTTTGTCGCAGTCGTGCTCGCCGCGTGCGCACCCGATTCGACGATCAATCGACCGACGACGACTGGCACCGGCGGCGCTTCCGGGTCCGGTTCCAGTTCCGGAATGGGTGGTGATGGCGGCATCCTCTTCTTCGATTCGGGCAACGCCTGCGCCGACCCTACGGACAAGGACAAGGACCTCATTGCGGACTCGCTCGAGAAAGGTCCCGATCACGACACGAACGGCGACGGCAGCCCCGATGCGCTCGATGACGACGCCGATGGTGACGGCGTACTCGACAAAGACGAAGCGGCGAATCCTTTCTTGCCACCGGATACGCCGGGACAAGCGCGCGACGATTCCTGTGATCCGCTCGCTGACACCGATGGCGATGGTGATCCCGACGTACGGGATCTCGACAGCGACAACGATGGCGTACCGGACAAACAGGAATCAGCGTACGATCCCGACGGCACGAAGGGATGTCGGGTATCCATCGATTGTGACAAGGACGGCGTGATCGACGTCATCGAAGTTGCAGCGAATTCGGATCCCACGAGCGAGATGTCGGTGCCGGCGGATGCGGGACTTTATTTCGTGCTTCCGTATCAGGAAGGCGAGCAAACCAAGGATTTCACGTTTTCGACGGGCATCGCGAAAGCGGACATTTATTTCATGATCGACACGACCGCGTCGATGCAGCCGGCGATCGACAACCTCAAAGCATCGATCGACACGGAGATCATTCCGACGATTTTGAATGGCGATCCCGCCGCGAATCCCCCGATTCCGGCAATCGATGATGCGTGGATTGGCGTCGGTGAATTCCGGGACGTCCCGTGGCTGCCTTATGGCGAGAACGGGGATCAGCTTTATCGGTACCAATTCAACATCAATGCGCAAACCGTCAAGGGCGACATGGCGCCTCCGGTCTTCGACGGTCAAAAATATTCGGCGCCCGCGGCAACGAAGACGATTCTCGGCGCGCTCACGGCTGGAGGCGGCGGGGATGCTCCCGAGGCGACGACGCAAGCATTGTGGCTTGCCGCGAAAAACGACACGTTTGCGCTGACGATTGGGGGAATTTGGAATCCGGGTACGCCTTATTCGTGCGCGCTCCCTGGAGGCATTGGCATTCCGTGTTTCCGTCCGGGCGGATTGCCCATTTTCGTGATGATCACCGACGCCGCATTCCACAATGGGTCGAACTCGAATTACAACTACGATCCGACCAAAGTCGGCGGCACGGTCAAATCGTATCTCGATACGGTCAATGCGCTGAAGAGCATCCATGCCAAGGTCGTTGGTGTGCCAGTTTCGGGAAACAATCCCAATGCCGCACGGCTCGATCTCACCGACCTTGCAATCAAGACCGACAGCACGTGGTACGATCCGCAGTTTGGCGGGAAAATCAATCCGCTCGTTCCAACGGCCGACGTAGGAGCTGGCAATGTATCGAAGGAAGTCGTTCGATTGCTCGGGCGTTTGGCGGGTGCAGGTTTGCAGGACGTGACGACGTCACGCACGAATTATTCTTGTGCAGGCGACGTCGATTGTACGGGCGATGGAATGCCCGACGCGGCGTACGAAAACCCGGTGGTCGACGTGGGTCCTTTCGATGCGAGCACGCTGATTACGAAGATTGCAACGGTGGAAAGCGCGGGCATGCCGCTTCCTTATTCGAGTCGCTCGGAGTCCACGTTCTTCGGGTTGCGTGGAAACGCGCCCGTCACGTTCCGCGTGCATGCGGAAAACACCACGGTCAAACCCCCGTCACTGCTCGTGATGCGCGCGCTCATTCGCGTCGAAACGCCGGCAGGCCAAGTGCTTGGCGGGAAAAACGGCATCAAGCTCGTATATTTCGTCATTCCGCAATACATTCCGAAGGCAAACTGAGGGCGCTGCCGGCATGTTCAGGCGATGAAGTGTGTGTTTGACGGCGTCGAGATCGCTCGCTTTTTCGCGCCGCTTTTGGCACTCGTGGCCATCACGGCTCCCGCGCGCAGCGAGGACGCGAAAGCACCTCGGTTGCCGGAGGCGCGTGATTCCACGACCGCGGCGACGGGCACGCAAGATCGGCAGCATATTCGATACGTGCTCGAAGGCATCGAGCTGCGGGGAAACGTGCGCACCGCGGGTCGCGTCATTTTGCGCTACGTCAAGTTTCGCGCAGGGGATTTGCTCGACGTCGCCGATCCCGAATTGGAGCTGACCCGATATCGGCTTTTGGGCACGGGGTTTTTCTCGACCGTCGACATGGGCCTTCGCAAAGGTTCGCGACGTGGCGCGGCGGTGCTCGTCATAGAAGTCGTCGAACGCAACACGCTCATCGTGGAGAATCTCTCTGCCGGCGTCGCGGCGGATGAAGATACCGCTGGCAATGCTCGACCGCTTTCGGCGTTTTTGGGTCTACAAGTGGCCGAGACGAATTTGGCGGGTACGGGAATCACGCTCGGCGCGGGTATTGCCATTGCTGCGGATCAATATGCATTGCAGACGCGCTTCGTGGATCCATCCTTCGTGGGAACGGGCTGGTCGGCGGCGGCCACGCTCTTTTACAACGATGGGCGCGACTTTTTCGGTAATCGGGATGTCACGTTCGAGGCGCCGCAGATTCCGCAGCGCGAGGTGACGGATTATGCCGTCGTTGCTTATCGTCGCTTTGGCGCCACGGTGGGCACGGGTCATGACCTCGGAATCGCTTCGGCATTTTCGCTCGCATACCATTTCGAGCAAGTCAATGCGACGGTACCCGTCGCGGCCTCGCACATGCGCGGAGATGCGCGCGAGCCCATATTGTTTTCGATTCTGCCGGGCAGGAGCGTGCTCTCGGAGCTTCGCGCAGCGCTCACGTACGACACGCGCGACGCACCTTTTTTGACGGCCCGAGGGACGTTTGCGCAAGCTGGCGTCACGTTGACGCTGCCCGGAAGCGATTATGCTTATCAAAGCTTCGAAGCGAGCTTTCGCCGCTGGTTTCCATTGCCGCGAAAACACGTGCTCCGCCTTGGAGCGTTTGCTGGAGTCATTGCGGGAGATGCACCATTTTTTCGCAGGTTTTACGTCGGCGATTTCACGGATCTTTTGCCCGATCGCCTGCTCGATCTCGCACCGGATAGAAGGCAGCCGCCCAATTTTTTGAATACGGACATCATTGAAGTACGTTATGGCGATTTTGCCGCAAAGCTCGAAGCCGAATATCGAATTCCGCTCTACGTGGGTCGTGAATCCGTGTACGGTGTGGATATGTTCGGGTCGCTCGGCGTGTATTCCGTGGCGACTCGGCGTGAATTCACGGATCCTCCGCCGGGTTACGAAGGGTTTCGCCGGGTTCCGATCGATTTGACGGGAAATTTGGGATTACGTATCGATACGAAGCTCGGCGGCATAACGCTCGCCTTCTCCAATTTGATTGGACTGATTGCGTCGCGCAATGGAGAGCGCAAGTGAAAGCGAGGCGGGCGGTCGTGACGCTGGCTTTGTTATTGGCTTGGTCCAAGCCGCTTTGGGCGGAGCCTCCGAAGACGCCGGCGGCGCTACCGAGTCGTCATGCCGAAGTAGCGCTCGAGGGGAAACACGTCCTTTTGAGCGTCGCATTTCGGGATGTGGTGGACGCGGAAATATCGAAAAAGCTCGCGAGTGGATTGCCGACGGTGATTGTCCTGCGAGCGTGGCTATTTCGTGACAACGGCGGCGATCCCATCGCCCTTACGGCGAAATCATGCAAGATCGTATATGATTTGTGGGACGAAGTTTATCGACTACAAATCACCCAACCTGGTGGGCAAACGAATTCGGTTGCCGTCAATCAGGAGGGCGTGCTGCGGCAATGTGCGGAAGCAAAGAAATTGCGCCTCGTCGAGCGTGCTGAATTGGCGAGCAGTGCGCGGTTTTTCGTGGCCGCGCTCGTGGAGGTCAATCCGATCAGTCAAGAGACGCTCGACAGGATCAAAAAGTGGGTGACGCGTCCGAATGGAACGGCTTCGGTGAGCAAAGGTGATTCGCTGTTCGGATCGTTCGTGGGCCTTTTCGTGACGCGCATCAGCGACGCGGACAGGAAGCTTGCGTTTCGTACGCAATCGTTTTACCCGCCGAACCCGCCACCGGAAAAGAAGTAGTTTTGAATTGGAAAAGCGGCAACGATTCGAGGAATGTCAAGCACACAAGGCTTCGACACCGCAATATTGCGATTGGTTCGCCACCGCTTCAAAAGCGCTCTTCAACTTCGACTTCGTGCGCTCCTCGAGCTGCCGCACGCGTTCGCGCGAAACGCCGAGACGCCTGCCCAAATCGGCGAGGCTCACTTCATCGTCGCCCGCAAAGAGCCGCGTTTGAACGATGAGCCGTTCGCGAGAATCGAATGATTCGAGCGCATCGTCCACCACGCTGCGCACGAATGCATTGCGCTGCGCAGTTGCCGTTTGAACTTCCGGATCCGACATCGGATCCGAAAGCAGATCCAAAAGCGAAGGACCGTCTCCGCCCGGCGACGCATCGAGCGACGTATCTCGGCTGCCCACGCGCTGGGTCATCGTGCGAATGGCATCCTCGGACGTGTGAAAACGTTTGGCAAGGGCCGCGTCGATCGTGCTGTCGTGTTCGCCGAGCAATGATTCGAGTCGTGCTCGTTCTCGACGCAATCGAAAAAATGTGCGTGACACGAGCGCTCCGCTGCCGCCACCAACGATGCTCCATTCACGCAAAAGGTGTTCCACGACGAACGCACGTATCCAATAAATGGCGTACGTCTTGAAACGAAGATTGCGCGACGGTTCGAATCGACGCACGGCTTCGAGGAGCCCGAGGTTTCCTTCTTCGACGAGATCCGCGAGCTGCATCCCGTACCCTCGGAATTGCGACGCTACCTTCACGACGAATTGCAAATGGCTTTCGACGAGCGCATGGGCCGCGGCGATGTCGCCGTCCCGTCGATAACGCCACGCAAGCTCGAGCTCGGTTGCCTTGTCGAGCGATTGACAACGCGAAATGGCGAAGCGATACGCCGCCAACGTCGAACGCGTGGCGGATTGTGGCGCAGGAGCATCTTCGGCGACGTGCCGAACCATTGGCTTGGGCGCTGGCATTGGCTCCGGCTGTGGCTGAGGATCGGATGATGCAGGCGCTTCATCCGATGCCGACGGCTGCGCCTTGCGCTCGCGATCTCGCCGCGCGGCATGCCCAATCACGTGCTCGATCGGCACAGGCGTCATGGACTGACCGTCAATCTCCAACATCGCGCGATAGACGAAACCGCGCGTCTTTTTCTTGTGACCACCAAGGATCGGCTGAATCGTATTGGGGCTCGTCGCATAACCAAGCCGCTCGACGACATGCGACATCTGGATCGAAAGCTTGCGCATCGTCGTGCCCGGATTGGCCGCCACGTACTTCTGCGCCATCGCCGCAATCGGCTCGGCCCGCACCCACGCCAAGTCGAGCTCGCTGGCAATCAATGCCGCTGGTGTCGGCACGGCAGCGGGCTGCGCCTCCATATCGAGTTGCAAGATCTCTTCGATGGCCGTCGCTACGCCATGACGAACTCGCCGAGCGCGGCCGTCGACGAGCTTCTGGATGTGGGGCAAACCCATCTCGATCCCGCGTTCACGGAGGCGTTCCTTGAGCCGCAATGCAAGCTTGCGCGACGACGGTTCTTTGTGGACGACTTTCCAAGCGCAAGCGACGTCGTGGATCTTCCGCGCGTTCTCGAAGAAGCGACCTTCGTGCGAAGCGTGGATCTCGTTCGACAATTCGTTCCAGCGCGCTTCGGCCTGCTCCGCATTCTCGATGCCGTCGGCCTGCAACATCCCGAGCAGCACGTCTTTGATCTCGCGCCGCACGAGCTGCTGTTTGCCCGCGAGGATGCTTTGCAACGAATCGATGTTCAGGCGGATGCCCATACGTTCGAGCTCGCTGCGCAAACGCAACGCCAGCGCGCGCTTCGACTGATCCGGATGCAGGTAGAGCCAGAGCTTTGCGAGCGGGAGAGCTCGTTCGCGGGCAATGTAGATCGGAAGAACGTCCGCAGCGCCGATGTCGAAACCGTCGTCGATGCTCGCAAGTCGTTCATGATTGTCATGAGCGGCATCGCCCCCAACGAGCTCGGAAATGATGTCGCGCAACGTGGAGTGCACTTCCGGCGGAATGGTTGCGACGGCGCCGGAGATCTGCCGCTTGAGTGTACGCAGGTGATAGTCGATCCCGCGCGTCGCTAGCCGCTGCCGCAGAGCGCGTGCGAGCGCTTCGCGTGAAGTCCCTGGGTTTCGCTCGACAAACCGCGCCACCGCAGCGCGAAATGTCGCGCCCGGGATGCGTTCGGTCGCACTGATCGCAGTGACCGCTTGCGCTTGGTTGCTTCTGTCCACGACCGACCTCCTTCAATTCGTATGCGTGACCGCAACGACACGTCGTCGGACGTTGTGACAACGTGTGTCTAATGTTTGATAATCTATAAACAAACCATAGACAAGCGCAACGTGTGTTATTGACGGCGCCGTGCGTTTTTTCCCGGTGGAGCTCGATGTGGCGGGGCGCGAAGCGCTCGTCGTGGGTGCGAGTGGTGAGGTGGTGTCCAAGATCGGACGGCTGCTCGATGCGGGCGCGCGGGTCTTGGTCGTGACGACGGGGCCGCTGGATCCAGCGGTCGAGCAGTGGGTGGCCGAGGGGCGAGTGGTGTTCGAGCGGCGGGAGGCACGGCTCGAAGACGTCGATGGCAAGGTGCTGGTGTTTGTCGCGACAACCGATGCGGATCGTGCAGCGCCTTTTTACAAGCGGGCGGTCGATGAGGGGCGCCTGCTTTGCACGCTTGATCGGCCGGAGCTTTCGACGTTCGCGAATCGTGCGGTCGTGCATGCGTCTGGGATGACGATGACGTTCGCCTCGGGCGGCGCGGCGCCGGGAGCGTTGCGGCGGATCCGCGAAGATCTCGAGGTGCTCTTTGCGGATCCGCGGTTCGGCCGGTTCCTCGATGCGCTCGGGCGACTGCGGGCTCGGCTGCCTCGGGGAGAGCGAGCGGCGAAGATGGCCGAAGCGGTGCGGGGGTTTGGCATCGACGCCACATTGCGATTTCCAACGTGGCTCGACGAACGCGACCCGCCGTGACGTACCCCGAGATCAAGAAGCGCAAGCAAAGTGCGCAAACCTCTTGTGTCGAGAGCGCAGTGAGGGTTATGTCTCCCGATCTCAAAGATCGAAGATGAGTCGAGTTTGAGGAGGGCTTTGGATATGCGATCGAGTTCGAGCCGGCTGACGTCGTTCTGCACAGCAGCGCTGCTCTCGGGTTTGTCTGCGCTCGCTGCCTCGCCGGCCTACGGGCAGACCGCGAAGGCGCCAGCAGCACCTGCCGCCAAACCGGCAGCACCCGCAGCAAAACCGGCAGCACCCGCAACACCAGCAAAACCGGCAGCGCCCGCGGCAAAACCGGCAGCGCCCGCGGCAAAACCGGCAGCGCCCGCGGCAAAACCGGCCGATAAGGCGGCTGCGAAGCCGGACGACAAGGCCGCGAAACCGCCCAAGCCGCTCACGGCAGCGCAGAAAAAAGAAGCGGCCAAGAAGGCGTTCAAAGAAGGCGAGACGCTCTTCGAAAAGGGTGATTTTGCCGGAGCATACGCTGCCTACAAGACGGCTGACGAAATGCTCCCGGGCGTCAACCCGAAGTTCAAGATGGCCGTTTCGCTGGACAAACTGAACAAAGTCGTCGAAGCAGCGGCTGCGTACCAAGTGTTCATCGATGCCATCGATGAACAGGCGAAAACCGACAAGAAGTTCGACGCGAAGAAGTACGAAGACAAAGTCGCCGAGTCGAAGACCCGCATCGAAGCGCTGAAGAAGACGCCCGGAACGCTCAAGATCGCGGTGTCTCCTGCAACCGCCGCGAACGTGATGGTCTCGGTCGATGGCCAGGCTCCGGTGCCCGCCAAGGAGCTGAGCCTGCCGCCTGGCAAGCACACGCTCGCGTTCACCGCGGACGAGCACGAACCGCTCACGCAAGACGTCGAGGTGAACTTTGCGGAGACGAAGGACGTCAACGTCACGTTGACCCCGAAGCCCCCGCCGCCGCCTCCGCCGCCTCCGCCGCCTCCGCCGCCGCCTCCGCCGCCGCCTCCGCCGCCGCCTCCGCCGCCGCCCAAGTCGAACATTCCGGCGTACGTGACGCTCGGTCTCGCAGGCGCTGGTGGCATCGTCGGCACGATCTTCGGCGTCTCCGCGCTGAGTGCGAAGAGCGACTTCGAGGAAAATCCGACCGTGGACAACGCCGATCGAACCGATCGCAACGCGCTCATCTCCGACATGTCGTTCGCCGTGGCGATCACATTCGGCGTGACGGGTGCCGTGCTGCTCTTCGGTGGCGATGACAAACCCGCAGATCCTGCGAAGGCGTCGCTGTTCCAGCCCACCAAGCCGGTCGTCGTTCCCTGGGCGACTGCAACTGGTGGCGGTGTCGCAACGTCGTTCAAGTTCTGATCCATCTGTCAGAAGCGCAAAGCGCCCTGCATTCGCCTCGATCGCGAACGCAGGGCGCTCTCGCATTTACGCTTCGCGATTGGTCAGGCCCCAATCGTGGTCCGACGATACCGCTTGCTCGCCAGCATTTCTTCGAGCGTCGTGAGCGACGAATTTTCCAGCATCGCTACCGCTGCAACGTCTTCATCGCCCGCGTCGAGTTGCGGTTCGTCCGTCGCACTGCTGTACCCAGACAAACTCGACCGTTCCCATCGTTCCTTCAAACGTGAAGCAATCATGGCGAGCAGCGCGCGCGTGGATTCGCGATCGCGCGCGCTCGTGATCACCGCATCTTTGCGTCCCACGAGCAGCCTTCGCGCTTCACCCGGCTCGATCAAGTCGATCTTGTTGAACACCACGATGCGCGGAATCGACGCCAGACCAAGCTCCCCAAGCAGCTCCTCCGTCGTGGCGATCTGCTGATCCCGCGCAGGATCGCTCGCGTCGACCACGTGCAGCAGAAGATCCGCATCCGCCGTTTCCTCGAACGTTGCGCGAAACGCTGCAAACAGGTCCTTGGGCAGCTCGCGAATGAAGCCCACGGTGTCCGTGATGATCACCTCACGCTCTTCCGGAAAACGCAGCCTTCGCGAACGCGTGTCGAGCGTCGCGAAGAGTTTGTCCTCGGCGATCGTGTCGGAACCCGTGAGCGTATTGAGCAGCGTGCTCTTGCCCGCGTTCGTATAGCCCACGATGCTCACGATCGGCACGCCTTGTCTCGAGCGCTTGCGCCTGCGTTGTTCACGCTGACGGCTCAATTTCTTGAGCTCGTCCTCGAGAAAGCTCACGCGTTCTTTCGCGCGCCGACGTCCAATTTCGAGCTTGGTTTCGCCAGGGCCACGGCCGCCGATGCCGCCGGTGAGACGCGAGAGTGAATCGTCCTTTTGGGACAAACGCGGAAGCGCGTACTTGAGTTGCGCCAGCTCCACTTGAAGCTTGCCGTCGGCCGATTCGGCGCGCTGCGCGAAGATGTCCAGAATGAGCTGCGTTCGATCGAGGATCTTCAGATCCGAATGTTTGGCGATCGCCGAAGCCTGCGACGGGTTCAAATTGCGATCGAAAACGAGCGTGGCCGCATCGAGCTCGGCCGCGCGCAAGACGATGTCGTCGAGTTTGCCCTTACCAACGATGAGGCGCGGGTCGATCCTTTCGCGAAGCTGAATGACCGTGTCGGCGACGTCGACACCGGCCGTGCGTGACAGCTCGGACAGTTCACGCAAGCTCTCCTCTGCGTTCGTGTATGCGCCTTGTTTCGACTTTTCCGCGACGTGCACGAGGATGGCTCGACCGTCTTTGGCCGTCGTCGAAACGGTGCGTGAACGTTTCGCGAATTCGTCTTCGAGCGCGGCGATGAGCGCACCGAAGTCCGTATCGATGCGACCGATCGGTTGCGGCTCGACGCGCCTGTAAGGCAGTCGGTTGCGTGGATCTTCATCCGCAGCGACGGGAGAAGGCGGCGTGTTGTACGCGTAGTCCATCGTCTTCGCTTCGCCTTCGGCGGATAGCTGAATGGCGGCGACGAGGTCGAGACGCAGGCGGACGAGGTCGACGATGTCATCGCGCGTGAGCGGCTCGTTGTAGAGGTGCGTGTGGACGAGACGCAGTGCACGAAAGCGTCCTTCGGCCGCGCGGAGGCGTCCGATGTCGGGGAGCATGAGTTTCGTTGCATCACCAACGATGACGTAGTCGATCGCGCCTGATCGATGAACGAGAGCACCAACTTGGCGGCCCGTCTCTTTGGATGCTTCAGCGAGCGACTTGATGAGCTCCGGCGTCGCGATGTGCTCGAGGGGCACTTTACGGCGGTAGATGCGTTCGAGTGTCTTGTGTGCGGCGGGGCTGAGCCCGTTCGTGTTTCCGTAGATTTGAGGCATGCGGGGGTGGTTCTCCGTTCATAACGCAAGCCTTGTTCGTCTGGGAGGGGCAGAAAATTTCGAAAGGTTGTTGTGATCGGCAGGCAGGTCGCGCGCGTTCATGACGACGTGCGTGAAGGCATCTGTGAAGGGTGTGCAAAGCGCTCGTCGAATTGCGTGATGAAGCGGGAGGTGCGGTTGCACCGCAGCATCCCCGCCGTTACGTTCGAACTTCATGGCACAAGTCGGAACGCTCGATTTCAAAGGCTTCGTCGCGAGCCGCAAAGAGCAACGCGCGGGTGGATCGGACGGTGGGGGTCATGCGTACGCGTACGCGTCCGATCACGCGACACGCATGGCATTCGAGAGGATGAAGCCGGTCGAGCTTGCGGTGGCTGCGTCGGTTCGTTTTTTCAAGGAATCAGGCAAGGCTGATCTCTTGGGTCACGGAGTCAAAGTCGGGCCGAATCAGTTTCCACGCGTGCATGGTCTAGCGGCCGAATGCGCGCAGACGCTCGGCATTGCCACGCCTACGGTCTACATCGTCAACAGCCCGCAGATGAATGCTGCGACGTACGGGACGAACGACGATTCCTTCATCATGATCCATTCGGCGCTCGTCGATCACTTCACGGATGAAGAATTGCGCAGCGTCATCGGTCACGAGTGCGGGCACATCCACAACAGCCACGTCGTGTACTTGACCGCAATGCACTACTTGCAGGTCATGGTTTCGATCTTCGTCCAGTGGATCGTTTATCCAGCGATGATTCCTCTCCGAAGCTGGTTGCGACGAGCGGAGATCACCTGCGATCGCGCGAGCCTTCTATGCTCCCGCAACCTCGACGTTTCGACGCGCGCGCTTGCCAAGCTCGCACTAGGCTCGGCCAAGCTTTATTCCGAGCTGAACTTGGAAGCATTCTTGGCGCAGCACGAAGAAGGCAAGGAGAGCGTGGGACGTTTTCGCGAGCTTCTTCAGACGCATCCGTGGGTACCGACGCGCGTGAAGGCGCTACGTACGTTCGCGCAAAGCGAGCTCTACATGCATCACGTGGGGCAAGAGGGAAAAGGTTTGTCGATGGAGGAAGTCGACGACCAAGTTCATGGATTCATCAAGGTTTTTGGATAGGTTTGGATAGGAAAGAGAGCTTGCGATGCTCGAATCATTTCGCACGAAGCAGCTCGAGGTTGCGACGGCGCTGCGCAACGTCGTGACGATTGCCGCTCGCGTAGGCGCCAAATCGCTTGCCGGTCGTATCGGCACCGATGTCGTCGACAAACTCGAAGCCGACAGGTTTCACTTGGTCGTCGTCGGCGAGTTCAACCATGGCAAGACGACGTTCGTGAACGCGCTGCTCGGAGCAGAAGTTCTCCCGGTCGGCGTCACACCCACGACGGCCGTGATTCACCACCTCGAATATGCGGCCGAGCCTCGCGCAGAGCTCGTGCGAGCTTCGGGTGAACGTCAAACGATGGCGTTCGAGGAAGTGCGCAAGTTTGCGGTTGGTCAGGAAAAAGGGACCGAAAGCGTCGCGAACGACGTGAATCGGCTCGAAGTGTATTACCCGGCGGAGATCCTTCGCGAGCGCATCGTTTTGGTCGACACGCCAGGCGTGAACGACCTGTCGCTTCAGCGTGCGGACATCACGTACAGCTACATTCCTCGTTCGGACGCGGTGCTCTTTCTTCTCGATGCGGGTCAGCCGCTCAAGGAGAGCGAGCGGGTGTTCTTGAATGAAAAACTCCTCGGGCAATCGCGCGACAAGATCGTTTTCGTCGTGACGAAGCGCGATATTTGGAGCTCCGACGAAGAGGTCGAAGCGCTCGCGTACATTCGTTCGGAGCTGGCCAAGCTGGTGCGAAGTCCGGTCGTATTTCCGGTGTGTGCGAGGAAGGCGCTCGATGGGCAAGCGACGGAGAGCGGCATGCCCGAATTGCTGCAGCACCTGACGACGTTCTTGGCGGAAGAGCGCGGGCGCATCTTGCTCGACAACGCGCTCGGTGAAGGCATCGAGGCGGCGCGCATGCTTGGCAAGGGCATCGACGCGCGACGTCGGGCAGCGGCGATGACGAGTGAAGAGCTGAGCCGGCGGATCGAGATGCTGGAGCGAGACCTCGCGGGACAATCGAAGACGATCGAGGAGCGGCGGTTTGGGATTCGCGAAGAGGTCGCGAGGATTCAGGCGTGGGTGCAGCGGGACCTCGAAAGGTTTGTCGCCGACGTGACGCGACAGATTCCCGATGTCGTCGACAATGCGCCGGCAGATGAATTGAAAGTGCACCTCGGGCCGTTCCTGGAGCGAACGTTTGCGGATTGGGCGCAGGCGGAGACGAAGGAAATTGCCAACGCGCTCGAAGCGCTCGCGGAGCGCACGATCGCGCTCGTTCGCGACGATGCGCACGAGGTTGCCAAGCGCGTGCGTGAGGCGCTCGGGGCAAACCTTCGCACACCGAACGTCGAAGTCGACACGCTCGGATACGACGTCGGCGTCATTGCGCTGTTTGGCGCGGGCCTCGCGGTGATGACGTTCAACGTGCTTCTTGGTGGAATCCTCGCGGTCGCGGCTCCGGTGCTGGCCGTGTACGTGAAGGGAATGATCGAAACGGAGACGAAGAAGCGGGCGAAGGAGCTTGCGCCGATTGCCGTGCGTGAAGCTGCGACGAAGGTTGGTCCGAAGCTCGACGAGATGATTCAGGAGTTCGCGCAAAGGCTCGATGCGTGGGTCGTGACGGCTGGTGAAGAGCTGCATCGCGAGGTCATCGAAGTGCTCGGTGCTGCGAAGGCTGAACGAGCGAACACAGCGCTCAGCGTGGAGACGGCGATTGCAGCGTGTGATGCGGAAGCAAAGGCGCTCGCGGGTGTGATCGAACAACTGGAAAGTCTGCGCAGTGGTGTGTGGGCGTCGGGCGCATCGCAGGAGAAAGTGGCCGCATCGTGATTGAACGGGCCGACTGATCGAGCAAGACGCGCGGCCCTGTTGCGTGCGACAATCCTCTCGTGCAGCTCGATTTCGCCTCTCGCGAGATCACCATCAAGCTCGTGTATTACGGGCCAGCGTTGAGCGGCAAGACCACGAACCTCGTGGCCTTGCACGCGCGCGCTGGGTCCGACACGCGCGGTCGCCTGATGACGCTTGAAACGCAGGACGATCGCACGCTTTTCTTCGACCTTTTGCCGCTGACGTTCAAGTCGAAGGATGGTGACTTCTCTCTTCGCATCAAGCTTTTCACCGTTCCTGGACAACCCATCCACTCAGCGACACGCAAGCTCGTGCTTCAAGGTGCCGATGGAGTCGCGCTCATCGTCGACTCGCGCATATCCGAGACGAACCGCAACGCCGAGGCGTTCTTGGATTTGCGTCAGAACTTGAAGGAGAGCGGCATCGACATCAGAAAGATGCCGCTCGTGATTCAGTTCAACAAGCGCGACATGCCGGACATTCGGACCGACGAAGAGCTCGTGCGTCTTGCTGCGAAAGGCAGTGAGCCGGTGTTTCGAGCGGTTGCGACGCGAGGCATCGGGGTAGTCGAAACGTTCATCTGTTTGCTCTGGCTCACATGGCGTTCGCTGGATCAGAGCCATCAACTGGCGAAGAAGTTGTCGATCGACGGCGACGAAATGGTCCGAACGGCAGCGCAGCAATTGGGCGTGACGACGCCGTTCCGCGAGCTGATTGCGACGCGTATGGGCGCGGTCGGGTCGAACGTTCTGCCTGGGGGAACGCCATGAATGACGAAGCTTCGACGGGCGCCGATGCGATTGGCTTGGGCCCGCCCCGACTCGAGGATCTCGTCGATCGCGAGTCGCTTCGAACGATGGTGGGTTCGTTCGAGCAGATCTTCGGCATGCATGTGCGCATCGTTTCGGGCTCGGGCACGAATTTGGCCAGCACGACGAACGAATGCAGCCTCTGCGCGATGGTGAACGAGGAGCCGTCGGGACGGCGGGCATGCGCCAAGGTCGTCGCCGAGGTCAAACGCTTGCGCCTCGTATCGAAGGAAGGCACGCAGCATCCGTGCTTTACGGGCGCCCGGTATCGGCTGATGCCGATTCAATACGAAGGCGACGTCATCGGCCGCGTGATCGTCGGACCGTATGTCGATCCGACGATTGAAACCATTCCCGATGCGCTGTTCAAGGTGAGCAGCCGTATCGACGTGGCGCGGGTCGCGGAGCTTTTGCCACTCATGCCGCATGCGACGGAGGTCGTTGCGGAGGCGGTCGCCAAGCATCTCGTCGCCGTGCTCGATGTCGTGCTCTGGAGTGGGCACAAAGCGCACTTGACGTCGACGATGCACATCGCGTCGATGCGCGAGAGCTTCAAAGAACTGACGAAGAAGACCTCTGCGCTCGAGCAGGCCTATGCCAAGCAAAAGGAGCTCGACAAACTCAAGAGCCACTTCCTTGCGACGGTGTCACACGAGCTTCGCACGCCGCTGACGTCGATCCTCGGCTACAGCGAAATGCTTTCCGGTGGAATCGCCGGCGAGCTAACTCCCGGGCAACTCGAGTTCGTGAAGATCATCGAAGCCAAGAGCAATCACTTGCTCGAGCTCATCATGAGTCTTCTCGACCTGTCGAAGCTCGAGAGCGGCACGGTGATGATTCGTCGCGGCGACGTGCTCATCAAGTCGGTGCTCATGGAAGCCGTGTCGACGCTCGCTCCGAAAGCATCGAAGAAAGGCATCACGTTCGAGGTCGACGCGCCGGAAGATTTGCCTGTCGTCGTTGGCGATCCCGAACGACTTCGTCAGGTGTTCATCAACTTGACGGAGAACGCGATCAAGTTCACCCCGACAAACGGTCGCGTCACGCTATCGGCCAGGCAAGTCGAAGTGAACGACGAAGATGGTGACGAATCTGGTTTGGTGCTCCTCGCGCCATT
This sequence comes from Polyangiaceae bacterium, assembly GCA_016715885.1. Classification (NCBI taxonomy): domain Bacteria; kingdom Pseudomonadati; phylum Myxococcota; order Polyangiales; family Polyangiaceae; species Polyangiaceae bacterium. Next base: position 44,886 of record JADJXL010000022.1, on the reverse strand, counting down.
GCGACAGATGATCGAAGTGCGCGTGGCGGACACGGGAATCGGAATTCCAGAAGAGGAACGCACGAAGGTCTTCGATCCGTTCTACCAAGTCGATCAGCGGCATTCGCGTGAATACGAAGGAACGGGGCTCGGCCTTTCGATCGTGAAGCGTTTGGTCGATGGGCATCACGGCACGGTGCACATCGAGAGCAACACGCCTCAAGGTGCGGTCTTCGTCGTCCGCCTGCCAGCAGCGCCTGCGTCGGAAACGTCGCCGCAGACTGCCGTTGCGGTGCGGTTCGACGGATAGAACGGCGATGAGTCATCGCAGCTCGGAAGCAGCACGGATCGACCTCATCCGTTCGACGTTCGCGACGGGTAATGCAGACCGAACACTCGTGGGCATCGGTGACGATGCAGCCGTGCTTGCTCCGAGCAAGACGCCGCTCGTGTGGACCATCGATGCGCAAGTCGAGGGCGTCCACTTTCGTCGCGACTTCGTGTCGATGGTGGACGTCGGTTACCGCGCAACGATGGCTGCAGCGAGTGACCTTGGTGCGATGGGAGCGGCGCCGATCGGCATCTTGGCTGCGCTCGTGTTGCCAGCCGATTTCAGCGACGACGACCTGCGTGGCATCTTGCAGGGTCAAAGCGAAGCGGCGGGTGAGCTCGGCATGCCGATCGTCGGCGGAAACCTCGCACGTGGCAGCGAAGTCTCCATTACGACGACGGTGCTCGGTGAATCGAGTCGCCCGCTCACACGCGCGGGAGCGTGTCCGGGAGACACGGTCGTGCTTGCTGGACCGCTTGGCTTGTCCGCGGCGGGACTGTTGCTGCTCCAAGCATCGGTTGGCAAGACGAACGCTCGTCCGGATGCGCACCCTGATGCAGAGCCTGCACTGCGCGCGTACAGGCGTCCCGTTGCACGCATTGCGGATGGGCTTGCCGCGCGCGATGTCGCGACGGCTGCCATCGACGTATCCGATGGACTTGCGAGAGACGTGGGACACTTGGTTCGAGGCAGTGGCGTGCGCATCGCGCTCGATCCGACGAAGCTCGTGACGCCGGAGCTCGAGCGCGCGGCGCGCATCGTAGGTGCCGACCCGTTGCAGTTGGCGCTGCATGGCGGTGAGGACTTTGCGCTGGTGATGACGGTCCCAGCGGGACAGGTTCCGCCGGGGTTCATCCCCATCGGCCGCGTGCTTCCGTCAGAAAAAACGGATTCCGACTTGGTGCTCGATGGCCCCGGAGCAGCGTTTGTCCCAGTGGAACAACGAGGTTACGACCACTTCCGCTGAGGTGTGCGTCATCAGTTGCAGGCGGCTGGTGCCTTGCCTGCCATCGTCGCTCTGATCTGCGTGAGGGTCGATGCGCGCGAGGTTTTGCCGCTTTTGACGAGCGCTGCCGTTGCATTGCATATCGCCGACGCCGCGGTCGCTTTCGACCTCGTGCCGGCATCGACCTTCGCATCCTTCGTCATGGCCGTGAGCGCCGAGCAGCAACCATCGATGGGTTGAGGCGGGGCAGCTTTTGCCGTTTCAACCGGCGGAGGATTTGCTGGGGCAACGGCGGCGGTATCGGTGGCAGCAGCAGCGCTTCCAGCGGCAGCAGCGGGCTCTGCTGCAGGCGCTGGATCCTCGGTCGCTTTGACCGGAGTTGGAGCAGCCGAAGGCATCGTGAGAACCACCGGTTCCTCTTCCTTCTTGCCGCAACCAACGATCACGGCGGCGATGAGGACGATGGAGACGAGCAAGAGCGGAAGGCGAGCAGGGGTCGACATGAATCCCGTTTACCCGTTCTTCAAGCTTGCGGCTAGAACACCGAAGAGTTTGAAACGAGGCCCATTCGGGGGGGTATGGGGGGCAGAGCAGTCGGCCCGTCATTTGGCCTTTGGCCAAAACACTCACAGAGCCGCCTGCGAGCCCCCCCATCGCGACTGGCCTCAGCTACAGCCCATGCTGTTGCCGCAGTTCAGGCACTTGTAGCAAGCGCCATTGCGCACGGTGATGTGACCACAACCGTCGCACACGGGAGCGTCGCCCATCATGTCTTCGAGCTGCGCATCGAGCGCGCTCGACGCAGTGCGTTCATGCGAGGGGGCACGCGTGGCCGCAGGCAGAACGGGCACGCCAGACGAGCTTTCCTGCGCACGCGTGTCCGTCGGATCCTGAATCGCCACATTCGGCTCGGGTTGCACGTGAGCCAAGTCGTACCGATGCAGGTACTCGATGCCCAACGTGCGGAAGATGTAGTCGACGATCGACGTCGACAGCTTCACGTAGTCGTGCCCTTCGACGACTCCTTGGGGCTCAAACCGAGTGAACGTGAACTGATCGACGAACGTTTGGAGCGGCACGCCGTATTGCAAACCGATCGACACGCTCATGGCGAAGCAGTTCATCAGCGACCGGAAGGCAGCGCCCTCCTTGTGCATGTCGATGAAGATCTCACCGAGCGTTCCATCGACGTATTCACCGGTACGAACGAAGATCTTATGACCTCCAACTTTCGCTTCTTGCGTGAACCCCGTCCGCTTCTTGGGTAGACGCACGCGCACACCCGTCGGGCGAAGCACCGGAAGAGCCGGCTCGATCGGTTTCGGCGCCATGACCTCGACCGCCTCGACCTTTTCCTCCTTCTTGTCCTTCTTCGAATCACCCGACGACGAGAGCGGTTGCGACGCCTTGCACCCATCGCGATAGAGCGCGACTGCTTTGAGCCCCAAGCGGTGCCCCTCTTCGTAGATTCGCTGCACCTCCTCGACGGTCGCTTCATTCGGCAGGTTCACCGTCTTGGAGATGGCGCCCGACAGGAACGGCTGCGCTGCCGCCATCATTCGAATGTGCGCCATGGGCGCGAGGAATCGCTTGCCAATCTTGCCGCAACGGTTGGCGCAATCGAACACCGCGTAGTGCTCTTCGCGCAGATGCGGCGCTCCCTCGATCGTCATGCGACCGACGATCGTCTCGTTGGCTTCCGCGATTTCGGCAGACGTAAAGCCGAGCGATCGCAGGAGCGAGAAGCCGGGCGTGCGTCGTTCGGGCGTAATGCCGAGTCGCGCATAGGCTTCTTCACCGAGCACCCACGGGCTGAACGCAAGCTCGAGATCGAAGACTCCAGGGATGGCGTTCTCGATCTTCGCGAGGTCTTCATGCGTCAGGCCGCGAGCCTTCAGCGACGCTCGATTGACGTGCGGCGCTGCCAAGAGCGTGTTCGTGCCGGATACGTACGCGACGATCTCCTGAACCTCGTGCTCGGAATAACCGAGGCGCCGAAGCGCTTCGGGGACGCACTGATTGACAATTTTGAAATAGCCCCCGCCAGCAAGCTTCTTGAACTTCACGAGCGAGAAGTCGGGCTCGATGCCCGTGGTGTCGCAGTCCATGAGCAAGCCGATCGTTCCCGTCGGAGCGAGCACGGTCGCTTGCGCATTGCGATAGCCATGCTCTTGGCCGATGCGCAAAGCCTCGTCCCAGTCTTCACAAGCAGCCCGCCAGAGACCCTCGGGGCACTTGTCACGATCGATCGCGTACGCGGCGTCGCGATGCATGCCCATCACGCGAAGCATCGGCTCGCGGTTCTTGGCGTAGCCGGGGAACGGTCCACGCGTCGCAGCCATCTCGGCCGAAACCTTGTAGGCATGTCCGCACATGATGCCCGTGATGGCACCAGCAACGGCTCGTCCTTCATCCGAGTCGTAGGGGATGCCGAGCAGCATGAGCATGGTGCCGAGGTTGGCGTAGCCCAGACCGAGCGGGCGGTAGTCGTGCGAATTTCGGGCGATGGATCGCGTCGGATACGACGAGAAGTCGACGAGGATCTCCTGCGCAACGAAGAAGACACGCACAGCGTGACGAAATCCTTCGATGTCAAACGAACCGTCGGAGCGGAGGAACTTGGTGAGGTTGAGGCTCGCCAAGTTACAAGCCGTGTCGTCGAGGAACATGTACTCGGAGCACGGATTCGAGGCATTGATGCGGCCCGAGTTCGGGCAGGTGTGCCAGCGGTTGATGGTCGTGTCGTATTGAACGCCGGGGTCGGCACAAGCCCACGCTGCCTCGGCGATCGTCTTCCAGACCTCGCGAGCGTTGTACGTGTCGATGACCTCGCCGTTCGTTCGGCTGCGCGTCTCCCACGTCCCGCCCACGCCGACGGCGCGCATGAACTCATCGGTGACGCGCACGGAGTTGTTCGAGTTCTGGCCGCTGACCGTGTGATAGGCTTCGCCGTTGAAGTCGGAAGGCAAGCCGCAGGAGATGAGCATCTGCGCCTTGCGCTCCTCGCGGACCTTCCACTCGATGAAGTCGAGGATTTCAGGATGGTCCATGTCGAGGCAGACCATCTTGGCCGCGCGCCTCGTCGTACCACCGCTCTTGGTTGCGCCGGCGGCGCGATCGAAGACTTCGAGGAAGCTCATGAGACCCGAGCTCGTGCCGCCGCCGGAGAGTTTCTCTTGCTTGCCGCGGATGGTGCTGAAGTTCGTGCCGGTGCCCGAGCCGTACTTGAAGAGGCGCGCTTCACTCTTGATGAGGTCGTAGATGCTCATCAAGTCGTCGTTGATGGACTGGATGAAGCAAGCCGAGCATTGCGGGCGTTCGTAGGCGTATTGGATCTCTTCGATGGTGCCCGGAGCGGTTTCGTCCTTCGGGTCTTCGATCCAGGCGTAGTTGCCTGCGGTTCCTTGGATGCCGTAGCGATGCCAAAGACCGCAGTTGAACCAGACCGGTGAATTGAAGGCGCCGAGCTGATTGACGAGCATGTGTGAAAGCTCGGCCTCGAACGTGTCCGCTTCCTTGCCGTTGGCGAAGTAGCCACCGAAGGACTCACCCGCTTCGCGGATGGTTTTCGCGAGCCGATGCACGACTTCGCGAACGCTCGTCTCGCCAACCTCTTTGTTGCCGTGAATGCCAGCTTTGCGGAAGTACTTGGAGACGACGATGTCGGTGGCGAGTTGCGACCAGCTCGCGGGGATTTCAGCGCCTTCCATTTTGAAGACGACCGAGCCGTCGGGATTGGTGATGACGCTGGACCTACGCTCCCAAACGATTTCGTTGAGCGGGTCCGTGCCTCGGCGCGTGAAATGACGGTCGAACGTGAGGCCCTTGGGGCGCGTAGCTTTTTTCGCTTCGCGTTTGGCAGGGGTTTTTCCGGCAGTTTTGGCAGCGGGTTTGGCCTTCGAACCCCGTCGCACAGCACCGGATTCCGGTGGGCGGCTGTCCGAACGCACTGCGTCTGCTGCCAACTTTCCGTTTCCGCCATCCCCAACGATCATCGGCTGCGCCATCAGTATTGTCTCCTCAGACAAAAAAAGGCACCTTGGGACCCCAGGCCCCAATTCGCCCCTCTCAATTCATCGCCCTGCAAGAACCCTAAAAGGCTCGCCCCTCCCCGTCCGCACGCATGAGCCGTCTGCACGGCTGCTCACTGTCAATGCTTTCAGGGGGTACATGAGATCACTCCTCCGGGACGAACCATCGGCCCGTCTCGGTCGGTGTCCCGGAGTCACCGGGGAGCCATTCTCTTCTACAGGTAGCGCGAGGTGTCAACACTCGGCTCAACATATAGGGTGTGTAAGGCGCTACGCGATTTCTGAACACCCGTACCTCGACCCCCAGGTTGACCGGAACAACTGCACAGATTTCGCGCAGTTTGTCCACAATGCTCGCCTTCGACTGCAAGGGTTTGGCAACCCCAACGCAGTGCGTTGGAATACATGCACATTTTCCTTGCCTCGAGGTTCTCCGGCAAAACATGCATGCGGCGCGATGAGGCGCCCGGCCAAACGCAAATTTTGCGGGATCAGGCTCGAAATGCACCCGGCCAAACCGCGTTTGAAACCGGGCCAGACCTGGACGCTCGCTTCGCGCGTGTGGGACACGCGCTCGCGAGAGTCTTGTTTACGATGGGGGGGCCGAGGCTCGCCTCCCGGTGTTTTTGCGCTTCGCACAAAAACACGGCGAGGCTCGGCCCCCCCATACCCCCCCGAAATTTGCCTTATTCCAAACCTGCACGTTACGTCACATCGAGCCAAGTTCGTCCATCCGAACCGAAGGGCTCGTACAGCAGAACCAGCTCGGTTTGGGCGACGTTCAGTCCAAGCGCCAGGCGTTCACCCACTATGCGGTCGAGCCCAACCGCCGCGAGCATCGTTTCGGCAACCCGAGGAATGGGCGGTGGAGGGGGTATCGAAAACCGGGTCGGTCTGACGATGACCGGTTCGAGACGCCGATAGCCGGCCAAGTCCGTCGCCCGCTCGATGGCGCGGTCGAGGCCGCCGAGCTCATCGACGAGCCCTCGCGCAAGGGCCTCGGTGCCGCTGTAGATGCGGCCCTGAGCAAGCTTTTCAATGTCCTCGACCGAGCGCTTTCTGCCGCGAGCCACGACGGAAACGAAAGTCTTGTAGAACGCGTCGACCTCACGCTCGAGCACGCTTCGCTCGGCGTCTTCGAGCGGACGTACGGGGGAGTTCAGGTCGGCACGCGCGCCTCGCTTGACGACGTCGGTGCTGACGCCGAGCTTGTCGAGCAAGCCACGAAGCACGAAATGCGTGGCCACGACGCCGATGGAGCCGGTGATGGTCTGAGGCTGCGCGACGATGGCGCGTGCGGGCGCGGCCACGTAATAGCCGCCGCTCGCAGCCACGTTCGACAAGTAGGCCACGACGGGTTTTTCCGACGCGAGGCGTTCGACTTCGTGGTGGATGCGGTCGGAGGCGATGGCGCTGCCGCCAGGGGAATCGACGTGCAGCACGACGGCGGCGATGCGCGGGTTGACGCGTGCCGCTCGGATGGCCCGCACGACCGCGTGTTCGGAAGCGATGGCGCCCATCGAGAAGCGCACTTGCGACACGATGGGACCGTGCACTTCGACGAGCCCGACGACCGGCCTCGGCCACAGCGGTCGCCACTTCGTTGGGCGCTTGATGCGGTGGTAACGCCCGAACGCGACGAAGCGCGCACGCTTTCCGTGCGGCGCGCCGAGCAGCCCATCGAGCTCGTCGTCGTACGCGACGTGATCAACGAGGCCGAGCTCGACCGCTTGCGAGGCACGATGGGGGCCCGTGTCGATCCACTCGGCGGCTTTTGCGCGATCGCCCCCACAACGTTCGGCGAGCGCTTCGACGAGCAGTGCATGGCGCGTCCCGATGACCTCCTCGAGCTGCTCGCGTTGCGCCGAGCTCATGTCCTCGCGCACCAGAGGCTCGGCCGCGGACTTGTACGTGCCGCGAGCGAACACTTGAGGCTCGACGCCGATGCGGTCGAGCGCGCGTTTGAAGAAGCTCATCTCGACGGCGTATCCGAGCGGGGCGACGTGCGTTTCAGGACCGACGACGATGCGCTTGGCGCCTGATGCGAGAAACATGACGTCGGAGTCGGCGCCCATGGGCGCGTGAACGACGACGTCTTTTCCGGCATCGCGAAGCTTGGCGAGAACGGCGCGCATCGATGCAAGTACGCTCTGGCCTGCTGCGAGCGAGCGCACACGGACGACGAGCCCTTCGAGACGCGCATCCGCGGCGAGCAGCCGTGCGACCTCGTGCATTGCGACGAGCGTCAGTGGCGGCGGCTTTTGGGGCTGGGTCCATCGAGCGAGCAGGCGCGGTCTCGGCGGCGCGTTGTCGACCACGCGACCATCGATTTCGAGCAGAACGTAGCCTTTGCGCGGCGACACGAACGCGCGTCGAAGAAGGCGCAGTGGCGACGTGACGAGGAGCAGGAGGTTGGTGAGGAGCGCGAGGAGCAAGGTGGTGTCCGATCGCTAGCTACATCTATGGTGCCAGCAAAGGTTCAGGGCCTCGACATTTCCAGATGCATGGCCGGTCGCATTGGGGAGGCAAGCGCAACGTAGAGCGACACAGTACGGAACGGTAGCAGTGCGATGCCCGCTCGCTCTGCACATCGCGCTACACTTGCGCGACATCTGACCGGCTGCTCGATTGCCGATCCTAGATCGGCACAAGGAGTGTTTTGTTGTCGAACGATTCGGCGAGAGACCACGCGTCGCTTCGCATCGTCCCCCTCGGCGGACTCGGCGAGATTGGGATGAACTGCATGGCGTTCGAGCAAGGTGACGACGTCTTGCTCGTCGACTGCGGCGTGACGTTTCCAACCACCGATCTGGGTATCGACGTCTATCACCCGCGGTTCGACCATCTGCTCACGAACACGGGTCGAGTGCGCGGCGTCGTGCTGACGCATGGCCACGAAGACCATATCGGGGGCTTGCCGTACCTTCTGGCACGCATCGGTGCAGACGTGCCGATCTGGGGGCCTCCGCATGCGCTGGAGCTGGCACGACAACGGCTCGAGGAGCACGAGCTGGGTGGCGGTCGGGTGCGCCTTTTGCCCATTTCACCGCGGAAGACGTACGAGGTTGGATCGTTTGCGTTCGAACCGATTCGCGTCACGCATTCCATCGTCGACGCGGTGGGTCTCGCCATCCGTACATCGGCGGGGCTCGTCGTTCACACGGGCGACTTCAAGCTCGATCCGAGCCCGCCCGACGGCGAGTTGACCGACGAAGCTCGTTTCTCATCGCTTGGTGACGAAGGTGTCGAGCTGCTTTTGTCCGACAGCACGAACGTCGATTCGCCAGGTTGGTCGATGAGCGAGCGCGAAGTTGGCGACACGCTCACCGGCATCATCGAAAGTGCGAAGACGCGCGTGGTCGTGGGGATGTTCGCATCGAACGTGCAGCGGCTGTCGGTGCTTGGACGCGTTGCCGTGCAGACGAAAAGGCGGCTCTGCTTGCTCGGGAGAAGCGTGCAGAATCACGTGCGAGCGGCGATTGCATCCGGGCGCATTCGTTTCCCGAGCGATCTCGTCGTTCCGCCCGAGCTCGTCGGTTCGCTTCCTCGAGAACGCGTGCTCTGCATCGCGAGCGGCACGCAGGCGGAACGCATGTCGGCGCTCGTGAAGCTCGCAGCAGGCACGCATCCGCTTCTGCGGCTCGATCCAGGCGACGTCGTCATTCTTTCGAGCCGCATCATTCCTGGAAACGATCGGCCCGTGTTCGACTTGATGGGCGAGCTTTTGCGCATGGGGATCGAACTGCGCACGTGGATCACCGATCGCCGCGTGCATGCGAGCGGGCACGCGCATCGTGACGAGCAAACGCGCATGATCGAGCTCACTCGGCCGCGAGCGTTTCTGCCGATTCACGGCACGTACCATCACTTGGTGCGCCATGCCGAGCTCGCGCGAGACGTCGGCGTATCGGACGTGGCCGTGGCCGAGAACGGAGAGGTCGTCGAGCTCGACGCGGGCAAGAAGCTCAGCAAAGGAAAGCGTGTGCCCGTGGGCAAAGTGGCCACGCACGCCGGCGGGGATCTGCCCGATGAAGTGATTCGTGAACGCGCCTCGGTGGGTCGTACGGGGATCGCGTTCGTTACCGTGGTTCTCGATCGCCGAGGCTCCACCGCCGCACCACCACGTGTCGTGCAGTACGGCGTCATCGATCACGCCGAAGGTGCATCGGATGTTCTCCGCGCCGCAGCCATCGCCGTTTCGCGCGCGATTGGCGATGCCGATCCTCGCGTGCGCTCGCAGGATGAAACCCTCGCGGATATCTGCCGCTTGGCTGCTCGACGCACCATCGAGCACAAGACAGGACGACGTCCGGTCGTCATGGTCTCCATATCTCGCGTATGAACGAAGCAGTAGCGGCCCACGTCCTGCTCGCCACTGCTCTTCGACGGCTCATCGTGACGGCCCGAGACACGAAACAACGCGTGCTGGTCTCCGCCGAAGATCGAGGCTGCACGGACGACGAGGCGCTGCATGACTTTCGCGTCGCCTTGCGGCGAATGCGCACGCACTTGCGCACGGCACGAAGGGTTTGGAATAGCAAACGTATCGAGCGTATCGAGAACGAGCTTCGGTACTACGCCCGCGTGACCGGAGCGCTGCGTGACGACGAAGTTCTGCACGGCACGCTCGCATCGCTCGGTCTGCCGCAGATCGCCGCTGACGAAGTGAATGCTTGGCTTGCGCGTCGAGCGCACGCGGCACGCTCGGCACGCCGCTCCATCTTGCGCATCGTTCGCGAAGGACCATCCAATCGAGAAGCGGATTCGGCTGGCAGCAAAAGAATCCGTCCGCTCGACGACGTGCTCGACAAACTCGAACGGCTCCTCGATGTGGAGCCGCAGCAACCGCTCGCAGCAAGTGAGGCAGCGCGAGACGCGATCGAGCGGGCGCTTCGAGACGTCAGGCGAGCTGCGCAAGCCGAAGTGGACGACGCTGATGCGATGCACGCGCTCCGTATTCGGGAGAAGCGCCTGCGATACACGGCGGAGCTGTTTGCAAACGAGCTTGGGGAAGAAGCGCAAAAGCTCCAGCAGCAAGCAACGCGCATGCAACGTCGCCTCGGTGAATTGCACGACCTCGACGAAGCGCTTGTCGTGGTCACTCGTGCGCGCAGTCTCGCCAGCGCCGCGAAACAAGCGACGATCGCCGCGTTGCGAGGGGCGAGGAGCGTGCGTGCGGCAAAAGTCGAGCCGCACTTGATCGAGGCGCGAGGGGCCGGCGCGCACCTTGCGTCGGCGTCCAACGACCCCCTTCCAAGCCCGTCCTCGTGATACCGTTTTGCCTACTTTTTGGCCGGGCTGACGTGTGCCCAAGCGAGGTGATGTCGTGCGACGCTCCGTGATAATTTCTTCGATTTTTCTTCTTGCGGCAGGCTTGATCCAATTCGCGTGCGTGCAGGACTTCGATCAGTTCGAACCCAATCCGAACGATGGTGGCAGCGCCGGCGCGGGAGAAAGCAGTAGCAGCAGCAGCGGCATGGGCGGCATGGGCGGCGGCTCGTCCTCGTCTTCGTCGTCTTCATCCTCGTCGTCGAGCAGCTCGAGCGGCGGAATGCCCTGCAGCAACAATGGCGACTGCCCGAACGACACGGATTGCATCAACTGGTCCTGTAGCAATTCCATGTGCGTTCAGATGTTCATCAACCAAGGCGAGATCGTCGATGATCCCACCAACGGCGACTGCAAGGCTGATGCTTGCGACGACATGGGCAACATCGTCACGGTGAACGACGACAGCGATCTCCCACCGTTCGACGGCAACATGTGCACCACCGAAAGCTGCAACAACGGCACGCCCATGGTCACGAACGATCCGGTCGGGTCAAACTGCAACGGGGGCGTGTGCAACGCCATGGCCATGTGCGTCGACTGCGTAGACGATGGCGACTGTAACGATGGGGCGAACCCGAGCTGCGTTCAGGAGCAGTGCGTCTCGTGCAGCGACGGCATGCAAAACGGCGACGAGACGGGCATCGATTGCGGCGGAACCAAGTGCAAAAAGTGCAACGGTGAGACGTGTGCAGCGAACAACGAGTGCAGGAGCAACGACTGCGCCGACGGCGTCTGTTGCAACAATGCCTGCGACACCGCGTGCAAGTCGTGCAACGTCAACGACGCGACCAAAGGCACGTGCACGAACATTCCGCTCGGCATGACCGACGACGCGCCTGCCTGCGACGGTACGAGCGTCTGCAACGGGGCCGGCGCTTGCAGACTGAAGAACGACGAGCCGTGCATGAACAACGGTGAGTGCGCGAGCAACAACTGCGCAGGCATGATGACCAAGACTTGCCAGCCTTGAGAGCCGGTGCGTCGGGACAACCGTTCGTCCCGACGCACTCCTTACCCGCTTACATCAAGACAAACTGCCGCACGACATCACGCGCGCTCGAAGAGCGTCGCGATGCCTTGACCCACGCCGATGCAGAGCGACGCCAAGCCGAGCGATTTGTTCTGCGCACGCATCGCATGCAGGAGCGTGCACGCAATACGCGCTCCCGACGAACCAATCGGGTGCCCGAGCGCAATCGCTCCACCGTTGACGTTCACGCGCGCCGGATCGAGCCCGAGCGTGCGGATGCATGCAAGCGACTGCGCGGCAAACGCCTCGTTGAGCTCCACGAGGTCCACGTCACTCGCACGGATCCCCAGCCGCTTGCACAGCTTCTCGACCGCGGGAATGGGCCCCTCCCCCATGTAACAGGGATCCACTCCGGCCGTTTGACTTGCAACGACACGCGCCATCGGCGTGATCCCTGCCCGCTCGATCACGTCGCTCGAAACAAGCAGCAAGCCCGAGGCGCCGTCGTTGATCGGCGACGAGTTACCCGCCGTCACGGAGCCGCCCTTGCGAAACACCGGTGCGAGCTTCGCGAGCGCTTCGATTGATGCGTCCGCCCGAATGCATTCGTCACGGGCAAACATCACGGGATCCCCTTTTTTCTGCGGCACGGGAACGGGCAGCACCTCCGCCGCGAACGCGTTTTCTTGCCAAGCGCGAGCCGCCTTGCGGTGCGACTCGAGCGCGAAGCGGTCCTGATCTTCACGCGAGATGCCGTGCTTCTGCGCCACGTTTTCCGCCGTATCGCCCATGGAAATCAGCGGGAAACGAGCCTCCATGCGCGGATTCGGATAACGCCATCCGAGCGTCGTGTCGTACACCGGCGGCGGCGTGCGATCGAACGCGGCTCCCTGCTTCGGCATGGAGAACGGCGCGCGCGTCATGCTCTCGACACCGCCGGCGATCACACAGTCCGCTTCGCCCAAGGCGATGAGCCTGGCTGCATCCGCGACGGCTTCGAGGCCCGAGCCGCAGAGGCGATTGACGGTGACCGCGGGCACTTCATAAGGAAGCCCGGCCAAGAGCAGCGCCATGCGCGCCACGTTGCGGTTGTCTTCACCGGCTTGATTGGTCGCGCCAAACACCACGTGATCGAGCTCGGCTGCGACACCTTGGTTACGAGCGACGAGCCCCGAAATGACGTGGGCGGCCAAGTCGTCGGGACGAACGGTTGCTAGACCTCCGGCATAACGGCCGATCGGCGTGCGAACCGCGTCGATGACGAAGACCTTGCGCAAACTGTTTTGGGCGATCATGCGGCGAATCTAGTACCGTATCGCGACGAGTCGCAAAGGCTTCCACGTGCGGGACGTAAAAGAATGGCAGCGCGACCGCCAGCGGGGGGCACTTTCGAGCGTCGTGGACACAGCGCGTCCGCAGTCGTGCTCTCCTGCCCCCTTGGGATGATTTTGTCGACGCACGACGACTGAACCGACGCTATTATGGAGCTTGCACGATATTACCGGGGGGTATCTGCGCATCGACGCAGCACATTATGACACGCAATGGGCACTCAGCTCGGAACCGAGCATTGGCGTCTGGGTCAACCGACGATGAACATTCGGCTGCTGCTCGCAACATCGAGCGGCTCGAGCAGGCCAAGGCCGCTGCTGAAGAAACGACGGCGCGCCTCATGGCGCTTCAACGCATGACCGCCGATCTCGCGGATGCAAAGAGCCGCGTGACCGTGGCCGAGATTATTGTCGATCACCTCGGGGCCATGCTTCCGAACTGCAAGGCCATGGTGGCGACATTGTCCCCCGGCGCCGATTACGTCGATTGCGTTCGGGGCATTGGACATTCTCGAGAATCGATCGATCGATACGATCGAAAATCTCTGTCATTTTCATCGCCTTTGACCGACGCCATTCGCCACAAAGCGCTGGTCATTCTCGAAAGTGCCGAGGACTATCGCACACTCTATCCGGCGCTGGCATCGATGCCAGGGAGCGAGGACGTCGATAGCGTCGTTGCAGTGCCATTCCTCGTCGATGGTCGCGCCATCGGAGGTATGGCAGTTCGCTTTTCCCCCTCGAAATACCGCAAGGCCGAAGATCAAGACTTCATTCTTCACGTCGCGCGAACATGCACACAATGCCTCGAACGCGCGTGTCTGCACGAAGCCGAGCGCGCAGCGCGGGCGGAAATCGACACGGAACGACGGCGCCTCGGTCTGCTCGCGGAAGCAAGCGCGGTGCTGAATACTTCCCTCGACGCCTCCGCCATTACCGATGCGCTGGCCCATGTCACGGTGCCGAGCTTTGCTCACTCTTGCTTGATTTGCACGGTGACCGGTGGCGGCGCAGCGCAGTTCGAAAACGTCGTTCACGAGGATCCCGAGCAGGAAAAACTCCTGCGTGAAGTATTCACGGAGCACCCGCTCGACCCGCATCACCCGCTCAGCGAGGCCGCGCGAACCGGCAAACCTCGTCTTCTATCGGATGTCGATGACGACATTTTGAGGACCATTTCGGCCAACGAACGACATCTCGATATCCTTCGCGGGCTCACGCCGCGTTCGGTCATCATCGTTCCGCTCATTGCGCGAGGTGAAACCGTCGGCGTGCTCGCCTTCGGCAATTCGCAGGGTCAATTTAGTCCCGCCGACGTGGTATTTGCCGAAGAAATTGCGCACCGAACGGCAATGGCGCTCCACAATGCTCGCCTCTATCACGAAGCGCAGGAGGCCAACCGCGTCAAAGATGAATTTTTGGGCGTCGTGTCCCATGAATTGCGCACCCCGCTCAATGCCATTCTCGGCTGGGCCCGTATGCTACGCACCGGAGCCGTGCGCGAAGGCGCCCAACCGCGCGCGCTCGAAGCCATCGAACGAAATGCCAGCCATCAGGCTCGACTCATCGACGACCTGCTCGACGCCTCCCGTATCACCGCGGGCAAACTGCGACTCGATGCAACCATCGTCGACCTCGGCCAAGTCGTCGAAGCTGCCATTCAATCGGTTTCGCCCGGAGCGACGGCCAAAGGTATCCGCATTCAAACGACGTGCGAATCGACCAGCCTTCCCGTCTTTGCCGATCCGAGCCGCCTGCAGCAAATCGTCTGGAACCTCCTTTCGAACGCCATCAAATTCACGCCCAAGGAAGGCGCCATCGACGTGCGCGTCCTGCGCGACGGCGACGAAGGCTTGATTCGCGTGTCGGACAATGGCCGCGGAATTCGAGCCGACCTCATACCACATATTTTCGACCGATTCCGTCAAGGCGATGGCACGCTGACGCGTAATTCAGGCGGCTTGGGATTGGGCTTGTCCATCGTTCGACATCTCGTCGAAGCGCATGGAGGCACTGTGCAAGCGCATAGCCCTGGTCTCGACATGGGCTCCACGTTCACCGTACGTCTGCCCATATCCAAACCGAAAACGATAACTCCGCCAAACCCCATCGCCGCGACGCAAAAACAAGACGGCAGAAAACTCACGGGCCTTGGCATTCTCATCATCGACGACGAACCCGATGCACGTGAAATCCTCGAAGAAGTGCTGACCATCGCAGGCGCATCCGTCAAACCCGCTGCCGACGCAGCCGAAGCCATTCGCATTTTGAATGATTTCACGCCGGACGTCATCATTTCCGATTTGGCCATGCCCGGTGAAGATGGTTTGTCACTCATGCGCAAGATACGCGCTCGAGCGCCCGACCGCGTAGCGAGCGTCCCCGCCATTGCGCTCACTGCGTACACGCGCACCGAAGACCGCGTTCTAGCGCTCAATGCAGGCTTTCAACTGCACGTGCCAAAGCCGGTCGATCCCACCGAGCTCGTCGCGACCGTCGCGAGTTTGCGCACGCTGATTACGTGAAACAAACGCGGAACTTCGTAAACGCATACGGATAGTTGCTCCGATACCAATTACGAAAACTGCGCCGCAGAAAAACGGGGTCGGTCGCCCACGATGCACCGAACACGACGTCGTGCTCACCATCGAAAAAGTCCGCGGAATAACCTGGATACGATCGAATGTACGGCTTGAACCCAGGCCGCGGCAAAAACGGCGTACACGTCCATTCCCAGCCATTGCCCACGAGCTCCTCGACACCGAATACGCTCGCACTCGCAGGATGACGACCCGTGGGTGACGGGTACCAGCGCGAAAAACCAAAATCGCCGGCCTCTCGATCGCGCGAAACATCACTCCATGGCCGCATTCTCTCGTGATCATCTCCGTAAGCTGCTCGATGCAGGTCCGCCTCCGTCGGCAAACGACCTCCGCGCCAAGCACAATACGCCCATGCCTGCTCGCGAGATACTTGCACGGGCCACCCCTCGGCCAGCTCGAATGGAACCAGACCAAACACGGTCCTCACGAATAGCTCTCGCCATTGCTTCAACCACCCTGCCGGCAACCATCGTTCGTCGAGCTGATTTGATTTGATGAATTCCAACCAGTCCCGATTACGAACGGGCAAAGAGTCGATCCGAAAGGCTGGAACGAAAATTTCTTCTTTGCCAAATTCATTGTCCCAACCAAATTCGACATCATTGAATTCAGCGCCAACCGCCGCCATTCCAGCAGGCACTTCCCGCAATTCCGGTTTTTTTCCCGGACCATCTTCGGGTGGCAACGCCCATTTTGGACGAACGAGCGTCCCTTCGGGACACTGGGCCAACATGTACATGAGCGTCTCGTGGTGCATCAGCTCGTGCTCGATCGCCACGTGCAAAATGCGCCCATGCTGCCCCAACACGTCGTCCACAGCTCGCAAGACTTCGGGGATACGCTGCCGAATGGCGCTCCTCACGCGATCGCGATACGTTATGACTTCGCCAATCCCGGGCCAACTCGATATCGATTGCTCGCGCGCTCGATCGTCGTCGGCAGGATCGATTCCGCGCTCGAAAAGCGTATCGAACGACGGGTCGAGCTGTCCTTCGCCCAGAAATGCGTTTCCCACTTGGTTCCACGCGAACGCGGGCAAATGCCCGAGATAAAAAAGAAAAGGGTGTCGTAGCGATATGGGCCGCTCGAGCAGCCTGTCCGTGGGAATCAAGTTAAAAATCTCGTCCGAGCGAGACCATGCAGCATCGAAGGCGCGCTCGAAGCTCGAACATGCATCGTCGTTCATGCGTCGGTTCTCCGCAAAAGTGCCACGGCAAAAAGCAATTCGGGATCCGAATACCAACCGACGACGGACAAACCCGCATCGCGGGCGCTCGATTCGAGCGACTGGCGCGTGAACTTGCAACTGATTTCCGTACGGATTTCCGCACCTTCGGACAGATCCAAATCGAGATCCAATTTTTCCAGGCGAACTCGGCTCGGACGCGTGGCCACGAGACGCATTTCGATCCACGCATTTTCAGCGTCGTAACACGCTCGGTGCCGAAACGCCCCAACGTCGAAGTTTCCCGCAAATCGACGATTGAGTACCTCGAGCATGTTGATGTTGAACGCCGCCGTCACCCCTTCGGGATCGTCATACGCAGCCTCGAGCCGCGCCTTGTCTTTGACCAAATCGATGCCCACGAGAAACGTGTCCGTCGAATCCATTCCCCGGGAAAGCTCGCGCAAAAACCGCCGCCGCTCGTTCGGATCGAGGTTGCCAATCGTCCCGGCGAAAAACACCACGAGCCGCCCGCCGGGTGGACCCAAATCGGCCAAACCCTGCACGAAATCGCCCACGATGCCGCGAAAACGGATGTTCGGATAGTCCGCCCCGAGCCGCGTTATCGATTGCCGCAAAAACAATTCGTTGATGTCGAGCATCGTGCACGTCCGCTCGGCATCGCGCGTGGCCCACGCATCGAGCAACAATCGAATTTTCCGCCCAGCTCCGCTGCCAAGCTCGATGATGTGACGCGGCGACGCAACCTGCATGATGGCCGCGCCAAACTTCTCGAGAATGGATATTTCCGTGCGCGTTTGGTAGTACGCGTCAAGCTCGGTGATTCGCTCGAACAGCGCACTACCAACGTCGTCGTAAAAATAGAGCGGCGGCACTTCAGGGAGCGGCCGCAGCAGCGATTCGCGCAGAACCGCCCGTTCGTCCGGTCCGTCATCCGTAGAAACCCGTAAAACGTCGACAAACGTCAGCCCATCCGTGGTCGTTCCGTCCATGACTCGGCGAACTTAACACCCACGGAGTCCAGCGTGTCAAGAATTGTTTGCACGCCAAATGTTCGGAACCGAACGATCGAGTTTGCCTTAGGGTTTGTCCAGGGGGTTTGTCTCACATGGGGACGATCTTGAACACGACGCCGGGAATGTTGATTCCCGGTCCTCCAATTCGCAGCGTCCCTTCGACGAGCGAAATGGTTTGCGTCGCCTGGTCGACCGTTTTCACGGTTCCCATCACCAATGCTGCGTCCCCTACGCCGGACGGGCTGATGGGCAATGCAAAGCTCTGCATGAGGAAATTGCTGCCATCGACGCGCGCCCATACCTGTTGACGCTGCTGGCTGCCGAAGAGAACAGGTTTTATGATGAGCGTCATGCCTCCGGGGTGTGGTGTATCGACGGCTTCGAGCATGTAATCGAGCGGCGTGAGCATACCGCCGGGGCCAGGCACGGTCACCGTCATCTTCATGTTCTTCGGCCATGCAGCAATCGCCGGCTGCGCAACCTGGAATTCCGACTTGCGTTCGGCTGACAATGCGCCGCCCGATTGAAATGGCAATCCCGGAAGAGCTCGGAATCGGTAAAACTGCCCAGCAGAGAGCGGCGCGGCGGGGATGAATTCGACCCGACCTCCATCGACCTCCACGGATCCCGCGACCTTATCACCCGACGCGGTTTCGAGGACGACATAGTCTGCCGCAACTTGCGCGGCGGTTTTTCCGGGCACCGAATCATCGATGGGATCCGCAAACGCGACGCTCGGGCGAACGTTCGGATACACGCCCTCGGCGCTGTCGATGTCCGGCCAAATCCCCAATGGATGCGCACCCTTCGGCGAGAGCTCGTAAAGGAATTGCACCAAGTCCGCCTTTTCTTCGGGCGTGAGCACCACTTTCACGTAGTCCAGGGCAACATCGGCTGCGGCTTCGAGCGACCGAGCTTGACCCTTTACGAAGTAAATGCCGTGCCGATATGCGCCAAGAAGCGAAGGCACGTCCGCAGGTTCCCCCGATTTGCCTTCCGGAATGAATTCGCGTGTCGTGTAAAGCGGCGTCAGATGGCATGCGTAGCAGCCCGCTTTCCCATTGAACAATTCTTCTCCGCGCAGGCCGGCTTCCGTGAGGCTCCCATCGAGGCGCGTGCGGCCCGTTTCACGCGGCGCTCCAAGAAGCGAGCCCAAGAAAGCCTTCAGGCCCAATGCTTCTTCCGGCGTCGCTGGACGTGCGACGATGGAGCTTGGCCCCTGATAACCAAAATTGTCGGTGCTCGACACGTACGCGCCCCATTCGAGTGGCGTCGTCGCATCGAGCAACTGCAATGGACGCGCATTGTGCCAAATCTGCGGACCAAAACGCCAAACCATTCCGTTGTTCTGCGTTTCGATATGGCAGCTCGAACAAGAATGATTGGCCGCAAATCCATTGCCCGGCCGCGTGAACACGCGTTCGCCGAGCGCCACTTCGGCGGGACGAGGATCCTCGGCGACGGGCAATTGTTGAACGACCGCACCCGCCGCATCGAGAATGGTCACGTCGTGACTTTGGTAGGAATGCACCGCAATGCGATCGCCCACGGCCACGAGCGCGCGAGCACCCTGCCCCACGACCGTGCGCGCCTTTTCTGCAAGCGTCGCACGATCGAGCGCGACCACGATGTCCGACGATTCCGATGACACCCACAAAGTATCCCCCACGGCGAGCACGCCCGAAGGATTGACGACCGGCCCGCCGGATCCCATTTGACGCGTCAGATCCGCTCGACGCAGCACCGTCGCATATCCGGGTTTGCCCGGGTCAGCCCCCACGACGACCACTTCGTGCACGAACGGCACGGCCATGGGGTCCGCTTGCGAAGGCTCCGGATCCCC
Source organism: Polyangiaceae bacterium (assembly GCA_016715885.1). NCBI lineage: Bacteria > Pseudomonadati > Myxococcota > Polyangiales > Polyangiaceae > Polyangiaceae bacterium. The sequence continues at coordinate 25,319 of JADJXL010000022.1, read as the reverse complement.
GTCGGTCGCTGCAATGTAGAGCTCGGCGCCGTCGTCGGATATGGCCATCGCGCGCAGGTCCGCCGAAATGCCCGTGATCGTCTCCGTTACTTTGTTCGTCTGCGTATCGATGATCCAAACGTCTTGATCGTCGTTCGGCCCGTACGTGCCGCGCGTATCCTTGATTTTGTTCCCCGAACGATACGACGCGACATAAAGCCGACTGCCGTCTGGGGAAAGCACGACCGCTCGCGGATCGAACCCAACGTCGATCCGCGCCGACACTTCGCGTTTTTCCACATCGACCACGGCCACTTGACGCATCGTCGCGAGCGACACGTAAAGCAATTTGCCATCCTTCGACATGGAAAGACCCACCGGCTCGTCACCGACCCACAATGCATCTTCGAGCACTTTTCGCGTGCGGTCGATGAATCCAACGGTATCGCTGCCGCGATGTGCGACGACCACGTAATTGCTTTGCGGATGATGGGCAATGGCGGCGGGCCAACTGCCCACGGGAATTTCGTCTTGCTTTTTCCACGTGCCATTCGCGCCAGCAGTCAACGTCGTCACGGTGTACGACGCGCCATTGGCAATCCACAATTCCCCATCGACCGCAGCCGCGCCATAAAGCGGCGTCAAGTGATGATTGCGAAACCGTTCGGCAGGCGTCCGAGCAACGACGCGAAGCACGACACCCGTATTGGCCGGGTCGTTGAGCGTGAGCAGGTAATCACCGGGAAGGTCCGGGGTGAATCGAGGTTCGGGGGCACCGCGCATCCATGGAACGTTTTTGCTTCCAAATGGCGCTGACGCCGACTTCCATTCGATGACGGGGGAACACCCCGGATGGCTCTTGATACGCGGCAGATAAAACGTCTCTCCCAATGTGAACGAACGCGGATTCAAGAGCGGAAGAAGATCATCCGCACACGACGTCGTTATGCCGCTCGAGCTCGAGCTCGAAGCTTCTCCCGAGCCGCCCATACCTCCAGTGCCGCCCATCCCGCTGGATGTGGATCCGGCCGAAGTCGCGGCGATGGGGTTTGGATCATCCGAACAAGCAATGGGAAGAATGGCGAACGTGGCTGCGATGGAAGCGAACGTAGTTATGCGCATGATTCAAGTTCCTTGCTGCATCATCAGATAGCCGCATTTCGCCTGCGGCGCAACCACGCAACACACAGAAAGCCAAGGGCAGACCATACCGCAGCCGATCCACTTTCTCCCACGATTCGACACCCACACGTGCCCGTTTCTCCAGACGGACCATTGCCACCGGCATTCGCGCCGCCCTGGCCATTGCCTCCAACACCGGCTCCACCCGTGCCGGGATTGCCCCCAGCACCACCGGAAGCACCCGAGCCACTCGATGCATTGGGCACCGCGGTCGTGAGCGTGAGCGATAAATCGAACGACAGGTCGCTCGACGATTGGCTGATTTGTTTCACCATGGCAGCAATGACGTTTTCCCCCATCACGAAGGGATTCGGCGCAAGCGAAATGGACGCGTTGTCCACTTCGTTGTCCTGGCTTTGACCGCTCGCAAATGCACCGTACGACGTATCTCCAACATATTCGGAGAATACTTGCACGCCATTGACCCAGACGACGACGCCGTCGTCATGCAGCACGGTCAAGTCGGCTTTCGTGACGTCCCCATTCACCACGATTTTTTTGCGAAAATACGCAGATGGATGATTGGGCGATTCGTCGATGAGCGTCGTCGCTTCGTCACCTTCACCATAGCCGAATTGGCCCTTGCCCGATTTCCATGCAGCATCGTCGAATGCAACATCGAGCCAAGCCGAGCCCTGATCGGTGCCGTCGTCATGGTATTTCCATTCGCTGCCAAGCGTGATGACTTCGACAGGAGCACTAGCGGCCATCGTGAATCCAGCATTGCTTTCATCGAACACGGCTTCGTTGGCTGCGTTCGATACCCGCACGAGCGCCTTTGCCGTATCGACGGCCGGCACGGTCCACGCATGTGTGCCCGTGTTGGGCGTCGATGCAACGATCGTCGAATAGGTCTTTCCGTCATCGATCGAGTATTCGATCTTGACGTTGGGGATGCTCCCCACGGTCGCCCATTGAATGTCGTATGTCGTGCCTTTTTGCAACGTCTCGCCGCCATCGGGCGCTGCAATGACGATGCCCGTACCTTTAACCAAGGCAAACCTATCCGTCAGCGCGCCGTCCCAACGAATGTTCACGAGCGACAAACGGTTTTCCTGAATGTCCAAAATACACGAGCCATGATCCACTTCGCTGAAATACATCACCGGATGGTCCGCCGACCCCGACACCGACGCTCCACCATGCCCCGCGACGACATAGACCGTGCCCTGATGTGCCACATTTCCAGCCGATTTCACATAAGGCCCATTTCCGAGCGGTTTGCCATCGCCCGAATCGACGATATGCCCCGGCGCCATCGTCGGCGTGTCGTACGCCCCGTCGATCAAGTACGAACGCTCGTAAATATGCGAATGCCCAGCGAGCACGAGGTCCACGCCACCCGCTTCGAGAATGGGCAATGCGTATTCCCGCATGTCGATCAATCGCCCTTCGGTGTCCGAGTCGTGCGATCCCTTCGTGTAGGGAGGATGATGCCAAAATGCAATGATCCATTCCTGATTGGTCGCCGCGAGATCCGCTTGCATCCACGTCAGCATGGCCCCCGCGGGCGTACGCGGCGAATCATGCGAATCGAGCACGATGAAGTGCACGTTGGCATAATCGAATGAATAATAGGCTTCCGTGCCCGACGGGAGCCCTCCAGCTTCACCCGCTTTCGGGAGCACGTAGGCCGTATAATATGGCCCCGTCTGCGTTCCAGAATCCGAATTCGTCCCCTCGTGATTGCCGAGCGTCGGCCAGCACGTCGTATTGCGCAGCACCGTCGGATAAATACCGAAAAAGTTATTCGTGAACTCGCTGGTCGTGCCCGTATCGTAGGCGATGTCGCCCATGTGCAAATACAAATGCGGGCGATATGCTCCGACGAACGAAAACATCGCGTCACGTACGGCCCTCTGCCGCGATGAACCATTGCCGGAATCACCGACGATCCACGTGCGGAACTTCTTTCGAGCTCCCACGGTCGGGTTCGTCTCGAAATAATGATCGGCATCGCCTCCAGCGAGCACGTTCCCGGGCGAACCGACCGAGTAATAATACCTGGTATTGGGATTGAGGTTCGAGATTTTGATTTCGTGCTGCGTCACCGAAGCGGCGGCCGCTGCCACTTGACTCAAATTGTCCGGGCTCGCGCCATAACGAACTTCGCTCGCCGCCCCGACGTCCGACGTCCACACGATGGTGGTCGAATCGTGCGTCGTCGACTGGAGATAAGGCGCTCTCTCGAGCACTTCGGCGCGCGTCTCGCTCGACAGCGATGTGATGGCCAACAAGGCGGCAGCAAAACCCCAAAGACTCGACCGTCGTTTCATGTCCGGTTCACTTTCGATTCGTTATTTTGTTGATTTCATCGAGCAACGTGCGAGCTTCTTCGAGTTTGGGCGACCGAGCCATCACGCCTTGCAGCTCGGTGATGGCTTCTTGTTTGCGCCCCAGCGCAAGGAGCGCTTTGGCGCGCGATATTCGAGCGAGATCCGTAGGGCGGCGAGACAGGCGCGCGTCCACTTCGCGCAATGCTTCTTCCCGATCTTTGCGGGCATGTTCGGCACGGCCCGCCGCCGCATGCTGCTGCGCTCGGAGGAGCAGCCATTCGGTCTTGACAGGAAGCGCCGGTAAAACTTCGTCGATGAGCGCGATGGCTCGATCGTAATGGCCTCGTTTGCCTTCGGCTCGGACGAGCGCCAATCGAAGGACGATGGCACCCGACAACACCCGCAATCCCTCTTCATAGCCTCGAACCGCAGCGTCCCAATGCCCGAGCGCTTCATCCATGCGGCCGCGAGCCAAAAACAATTCAGGATCGGGTTTCAGGACGACTGCAGCCGCATAGTCCGACCGAGCTTCGGCGAATCGTTTTGCCTTTTCGCGGATTTTCCCGCGCGCTTCGAGCGCTTTGACCGATGGTGGACCCGACGCGAGATAAACACCCAGGGCCGCCTCGGCTTCTTTCGAATCGCCTTTTGCGGCGAGCGTGAGCCCTCGTTCGAGAGCGATTTCACGTCGCGTCGGATCGAGTTTATGCGCAGCCGCGAGGTCGTCGAGCGCCACGACGAACTTGCCCTCGCGACGGTACAGCGCGGCGCGCTCGATGTAGAGCGACGCATCTTTGGGGTGCTTTTGGATTTTGATATCGAGCGCCACGATTTCGGCGCTCACGCCCTCGTGCGCAGCCGCTGGTATCGCCGATAGCGATACGATGGCGACCACGCACGGAGCGAGATGCTTCAACATGGCACGTCGCGAATCAGGGGCACGCGGCGGACGCAACGAGCACGTCGTCGATGTTCCATTGGCCGCGAGAGAATGCGCCGGTCGATCCGACATTGAATCCCCAGCGAACTCGCATATTTGCATTTTTGTGCGCCGTAATGTCGTACACCGGCGTTTGCCAGGACGTGTCGGTCACTCCAGGTGAGCCGAACGTTTCCCAAACGACCACCCAGCTCGAGCCGTTGTACACTTCGATCACGTTCTTCATGTACGGCGTATAGTCGCTCGTGAGCCACCGTCGGAATTGCAGGAATACTGCAGGCGCATTTGCCGTATTGATGACGGGGCTCGTCAGGTAATAGTATGGGTGCGTGCTCGACGTCGCTGCGCATGCACCGATGGCAACGCCAGCGATGCCATTGTCCGATGTCGGCGTCGTATCCGTACCGGGATCGTAACCGCTGCAGCCCGACACGGCGGGCGCGATCTGCCATTCCGTATCGAGCGTCCAGCCGGCTTCGTTGTCCGCGAAGTCTTCGATGAAGTACGTCGTCGGGCCGCCGATGCAATTGAGCGCTCCACTTTGGCATTGCGTCGTGCCGCCGCATCCGCACGCGGCGTTGCCGCCCGGGTTGTTTTCATCGACCATGCCATCGCAGTTGTCGTCGAGGCCGTTGCATAGCTCGGGATTCCCGAGCGAATCGGGCACGCACGCGATCGCGCCGCCATTGCAATGCTCGATGCCCGTCGCGCAAATGCCGGGCATGCCCGTCATGCACACGGCGCCACCTTGAGGATCGTCTTCGTCCGTCACGCCGTCGCAATCGTCGTCGAGACCATTGCACATTTCGGGCGATGCGGGAATGTCCGGATGACAATCGATGACGTTGAACTTGCACGAATAGGTACCTTGCGAACACACACCCGCAAGCCCGGTCCCGCAAGCCGTGCCCGTGCCCGCGATGTTGTCGTCCGCCATGCCATTGCAATCGTCATCGACGCCATTGCAGATCTCCGTCGTCGGCATGACGTCTTGCACGCACATGGGTGCGCCCATGAGGCAATCGGTTTTCCCTGCCGCGCATGCGCCGGGAACGCCGGTATCGCACGCGCTTCCTTTGCCGGGATACGTTTCATCCACGAGCTGATCGCAATCGTTGTCGAGCCCATCGCATAGCTCGGGAGACGGATTGCCCGGGACGCAGCTATTCATCTGCCCGTTTTCGCACACCAATACCGTTGCGCCGCAAGCACCCACGCCGCACGACGTCGTCCCCATGTCGTCGACGAGACCATTGCAATCGTCATCCACGTTGTTGCACGTTTCGGTGCCGGGAAGCACTTCGCCCATGCACGGTCCCCATTCGCCGGCAAGGTTACATGTCTGCTGCCCACCGATGCAAGCGCCCACGCCGCTCGTGTTCATCGGCCCCGAATAACAGTCTTGCGTTTGACCATCGATGCACGGACAGTCCTCGTCGACTTGCTCGTCGCAATCGTTGTCCATCCCGTCACATTGTTCGGCTTCGGGAATGCACGAAGGGCCGCCGCCGCCACCTTGGCCGGCCTCCCCTCCTGCGCCGCCAGCTCCACCTTCGCCCCCAGCGCCGCCCGTTGCCAAGGGAGACGAATCGACCGTCGGACTACAGCCCGCGGTGAACAGTGCGACGCAAGAAATGGCAAGCAACGTGGGAGAAACAATCAAGCGCATGGTTTCCTCCGATAGAATCAAGGGCGAAGCACGCCGAAGCAGCCGAGCCCCAAATGGCGCCGCGCGTCGTCATCGACCCGAGCGCACAACGTTGTCATCTTCTCAGGGTTTTTCGGAGACGTAAAGGGGCCTGATTGTCAATCTGGGGGGATCGAGAGCGGGCCTTGATTTGTACGCTCGCGCAGCGCACGTGGGACGCGCGCTGCGCGAGGCTTGTTTACGATGGGGGGCCCGAGACTCACGGTCGAGCACGCGCACCGGCATTGACCGCCAGTGAACGTTTCACGTAGCCTCGTGGAAAGCTCGGATGGGACTTTGTGCCCTGGGCGATTCGAGCGTGGAGCGCGACATGAGGATTCGCAAACTTCGGCAATGGGCTGCGGCGACCATCCTGGCCACCAGCATTTTTGCAGTCGCTGATCATGCGCTCGCCGCCGTTCCGCAAACCATCACCAACCAAGGCCGGCTCTTCGATGTCGATGGCGCGCCCATCGATGGATCGCTCGAAGTGGTGTTCGCCATCTACGACACGGTGGACGCCACGGTGCCCATTTGGAGCGAGACGCACTCGGTCTCCTTCGAAGAAGGCTACTACTCGGTTTCGCTCGGCTCGAAGAACCCGTTTGGGGACAAAATATTCGACGGATCGCTGCGCTATTTCGGAATCACCGTCGGCAGCGAACCCGAGCTTCTGCCTCGCGCGCCGATACAAAGCGTGCCCTATGCGCTTCTCGCGCAGGATGTCAACGGTGACATTCATCCGACGAGCGTTTCCATCGGGGGCACGGAAGTCATCAACAACAATGGCGAATGGGTTGGCCCGCCCACGGGGCTCGTGGGGCCGACCGGCGCGACGGGTGCGACGGGTCCACAGGGTGCGGAGGGTGCCGCAGGGCCCGCCGGACCAACCGGTGCGGACGGTTTGCCTGGGCCAACGGGTCCGCAAGGGGACATTGGACCGATGGGACCGATGGGTCTGCAGGGTGATCCGGGGCCGATGGGCCCAACCGGTGCAACGGGCGCTCAGGGAGAGACCGGCCCTACGGGACCGATGGGTCCGATGGGGCCAACGGGTCCGCAAGGGGACATCGGACCGATGGGGCCGACAGGGCCAATGGGACCGCAAGGGGACATCGGACCGATGGGTCCGATGGGGCCAATGGGACCGCAGGGGGACATGGGGCCCACCGGGGCCACCGGCGCTCAGGGTCCACAAGGAGCCATGGGCCCCACGGGGCCTCAAGGGGAGGTCGGACCTACCGGGCCTATGGGTCCGACAGGGCCTCAAGGGGAGGTCGGACCTACCGGACCCCAGGGCGACGTGGGCCCCACGGGGCCTCAAGGTCCCATCGGACCTACGGGCGCTACCGGTGCGCAGGGACCGCAGGGCGACGTCGGGCCCACCGGGGCCACCGGCGCTCAGGGTCCACAAGGAAACATGGGCCCCACGGGGCCTCAAGGGGAGGTCGGACCTACCGGGCCTATGGGTCCGACAGGGCCTCAGGGGGAGGTCGGACCTACCGGACCCCAGGGCGACGTGGGCCCCACGGGGCCTCAAGGTCCCATCGGACCTACGGGCGCTACCGGTGCGCAGGGACCGCAGGGCGACGTCGGGCCCACCGGGGCCACCGGCGCTCAGGGTCCACAAGGAAACATGGGCCCCACGGGGCCTCAAGGGGAGGTCGGACCTGCCGGGCCTATGGGTCCGACAGGGCCTCAAGGGGAGGTCGGACCTACCGGACCCCAGGGCGACGTGGGCCCCACGGGGCCTCAAGGTCCCATCGGACCTACGGGCGCTACCGGTGCGCAGGGGCCTCAAGGTCCCATCGGGCCCACCGGGGCCACCGGCGCTCAGGGTCCACAAGGAAACGTGGGCCCCATGGGGCCGCAAGGTCCCGTCGGACCTACGGGCGCTACCGGTGCGCAGGGGCCTCAAGGTCCCGCTGGGCCCACGGGTGCTACCGGCGCTCAAGGTCCCCAGGGCAACGTCGGACCTACCGGGCCGCAAGGTCCCGCCGGTCCCACGGGCGCAACGGGTACGACCGGCCAAGCCGCGGCGTATGCCTGGGGCACCGGGTCATTGACCACCACCACGTTCACGTTCGCGGATGTCCCGGGCCTCAATACCACGATCAACGTCCCCGCCTCAGCGGGCGGCAGCTTCGTCTACATCGAGACCGACGGCGGGGTCGTCCCGGCATTGACCTGCACCGTGACGAGCTGCAGCGTGGTCGTGGACATCCAGCTCATCGTGGATGGCGCCGCGCTCCCGCACGGTGGTTTCCAGCGCCTGTATTGCCTCAACAATGCTGCCAACTGGCAGAGTCCCACGGCTTTCTGGGGCATGGGACAGGTCGTCAACCTTGCGCCCGGAACGCATACCATCAAGGTGCAAGCGAGGCTTGCGGGTTCGGTCAATGCACCCGGCGGGGCCCTCGTCAGCGCGGGCGATGCCTCCATCATTCAAGGTGCGCTGAATGCGCTCATTCTGAACCAGTGAACCTGAAAGACACCCGCCCGGTATTCTCTCGAATGACAGTCGCATGAGTACCGCTGACCGAGTTTCGAGCCAACGTCTGCCCGCTCGATCATGCTCGCCTTCGAGCGCTTCTGCACCCAATGCCGGATGCCGCCGCAGCCCGCAGACACATAGATTTCACCGAAGCGGGAGGAGCTAAGCATGAATTCGGACGGCTGGCTTCGCAGGTTTTTCGCCACCGACGCATCGAATTCCGCACTACTCATTCAGCGTGTCGTGCTGGGCGTCGTCATGTTTCCTCATGGCGCGCAGAAGGTCCTTGGCTGGTTTGGAGGTCAGGGATTCAGCAAGACCATGGAAACCTTTACCATGATGCAGTTTCCTGCGCCCATTGCGTTTCTCGTGATCATCGGGGAATTCTTTGGCGCGCTGCTGCTCATATTGGGTCTCGCGACGCGCCTGGCCGCTTTTGGCATTACCTTGATCATGCTCGGCGCCATCGTCTTGGTGCACGCTCCGATGGGTTTTTTCATGAATTGGCATGGAGCGAAATCGGGTGAGGGATTCGAATATCATCTACTCACCCTGGCGCTCGGGATTCCGCTCGTAATTTGGGGCGGCGGTCGTTATGCCTTGGACTCGATGCTGGCCAAGTCTTCCCCTGCGTCGAAGTCGTGAAAACACAGCGTTTGTCGTTGCGAGCCTCGCGCATTGCGATATCCTCACGAGGCCATGAGTCATCGTTCCCTTTCGACCTTCCTTCGGCAAGCGATAGCGATCGAAGGTTCGATTACGCCCTACGTGATTCCGCACGTCCTTGCGTGCGGCTTCATCGCCTCGATCATTTGCCTCGTCAGCGACGCCATCGAATCGCGGTTCCAAGTCGCCATCGCGCTCGAAGTCGGGCCGCACGAGATGGCGGGTGCCGCGCTTGCGTTGCTCCTCATTTTGCGCACGAATGCGGGGCATGATCGCTGGTGGGAGGCGCGTAAGATATGGGGTGTGATCGTCAATCAATCGCGCAATCTTGCGATCACTGCGCTTTCGTATGGCCCGGCCGATCTGGACTGGCGCAGGCGCATGGTGAAATGGGCGGCGGTATTTCCGCACATTGCGCGTGCAAGCCTCCGGGGCGAACGTCCTGGCAGCGAAGTCGAGGCGCTCGTCGGCGCTGAAGAAACGAGGCGGCTTGGGGCATCGGGTCACATGCCGTCGTTCGTCGCGCAAAAGCTGGCCGAGCTCTTGCGAGAAGCGCGTGAAAAACACGGAATGGATGCGTTCGCTTTCATGCAGGCGGACAAGGAGCGAGCGCAGCTCATCGATCACATCGGCGCGTGCGAACGAATTCTGAAGACGCCCTTGCCACTCGTGTATGCCATCAAAATCAGGCGTTTCATTCTATTTTTCCTGGTCTCTTTGCCTTTCGCTCTCTTGCACAAGATGGATTCTCAATGGGCGGTGCCGGTCGTGACGATGCTGGTTGCGTATCCATTGACGTCGCTCGATCAAATCGCGGTGGAGCTGCAAAATCCGTTTGCACTGGGGAACTTGAGCCACTTGCCGCTCGACGACATTTCCGCGACGATCGAGCGGAACGTGCACGGGCTGCTTGGGGCCGAAGAGAACACGACGAGCGTTGCACCGAAAGCGAAAGTGGAATTGGGACGAGCGCAGCTCGAGTCGTGAGGGCGATGAAGCGAGCTGCAGGGTGAGGTCGGCTAATTACCGCAAAGCGCAATGGTCCACGATTTCAACAAGCCGGCAGCGCCGCTGTTGTCGTCCGCGACCTTGAGCGTCCACGTGCCCTTCGACGTTTGAGCAGTCACGTTGGGGAGGACCCCCGTCGGCGCGTAAACTCCACGGAACGGAGCAGTCCCCGACGCAATCGGCGTTGCTGCACCAGCATCGAAAACCGTCGATACATAATCATCGCCGCTCGAACCGACATTCGCGCTCAACGTGACCGACGTGCCCGCAGGCGAGATGAGTGTCGTGATGAGATCGCCGACGACCGAGTGGGTAATCGAGTTGACCACGACAACCGCTCGGGTCACCGTGTAGGCATCGCCCAGGTTGATGACGCTTTGAACACCGGCCGACAAGTTATCGGGAATGAGCAACGGGCCGTCGGTGGACGATTGCATGATGGTCACTTGGCCCGGTGGGCACGTGAATTCGAGCTGACAGGTCGATGAGCAACCGTCGGCGCTCGTCGTATTGCCATCGTCACAGGTTTCTCCGGGTTCCACATAACCATTGCCGCAGACCGTCGTGACGCTCGGGTCGATGCAAAGGGCGAGGCGCCACGAATTGAGCGTCCCGACCGTCCCTGTCGTGCCATCGCCGACGTGCAAACGCCAGGTGCCCATGGCGGTTTGATTTGCAAAACCAGCCGCATTCGAAATGGTCTGTGCAGGCCTGAAGCGACCTGTGTACGGCGCTGTTCCACCGGTGATGGCGATGGCCGCATCGTCGCTGAATATCGTGGCAGTCTGGTTGCTGCCTGCGAGTCCCGAAGCGAGCAATCGCCGGACGCCGTAGGGAGAATCGAGGAAGGCGAAGACTTGGGAATTCGACGCATGGGTGATACCGAGCGACGCAATGACCTTTCGCACGACACCAGGCTGGGCGACGTCCATCGTGCTGAATACGCCGTTCGGATTTTCGGGAATGGACGTAGCCGTCGTATTCGACAACAGGACGGGTACTTCACCGTTGCCGCATGCGATGTCGAATTGGCACGTGGCCGAGCAACCGTCGCCCGATACCACGTCATTGTCGTCGCACTGTTCGCCGGGGTCGAGGTTCCCATCGCCGCAACCGTCCGTAAACTGGCAGCCATTGGAACACGCGTCGTTATCGACGGTATTGCCGTCGTCGCACTCTTCACCGGCACCGGTGATTCCATCGCCGCAGTAGCTCGCGGCATCGACGCAGAGAGCCAGCGTAAAGCCGTGGAAAGTGCCGGCATTCGTCGCTGCGTCGTCGCGCACTTGAAGTGTCCAGGTGCCCGCTGCGTTCTTCAACGAGAAGTCCACACTGGGATTGACCGATAGCGATGCTTCGGGCCGGTATTTGCCGCTGAACGGCGCCGCGCCACCGGTGATGGCCGACGTGAACGAGTCTGCAATGAACGTCGACGCGTAGTTGTCGTTCACTCCGCCGTTGTCATCGGACAAATTACGCACCATCCCATTCGGCCCGAGCAATTGGATGTCCAAGTCGGCGACGTTCGGATGAACGATGCTGCGAATGACCACCATGGCTTTCTTTACCCCGCCTATCGTGGAAACCGTCAGGGGGAAGTCGACGAACGTATTGTTGTCCGGAATGGGGCTCGCGGGGTCATCCGAGACGATGACCGGCGTTTCACCGGGTGCGCAAGTGACTTCGACTTCGCAGGTCGACGAACAACCATCGCCCGAGGTCACGTTGTTGTCGTCGCACCATTCGCCAGCGTCGATGTTGCCATCACCGCAACCTTCATTCATTTTGCACACATTGCTGCACGCATCGGCATCCACTTGATTGCCGTCGTCGCATTCCTCGCCCGGATCGACGATGCCATTGCCACAATACGTGACGGTATCGAGGCACATGAGCAAACGCCAGCTTTCATACGTACCGAGGAAACCCACGGCGTCGTCCCTGACCTTCAAGTTCCAGATGCCCAATGCGTTTTGATGGGCAAAATCCGTTCCCGCAGTCGTCGACATCGTCTGCTCGGGCCGGTATCTTCCGGAGAATGGCGCCGTGGCAAACGCAATGCCCGTCGTTGCCGAGTCGTCGAAGATCGTCGATCTGTAATTGTCGTCCGTGCCACCTCGGTCATTGGACAGGCCGCGTGTCGTGCCGATGGGCGATTGCAATTGGATGTCCACGTCCGCCGCATTCGGATGCGTGATGCCTCCGACGACCGCAACGACTTTCTTCACGGCGCCCGCCGTCGGAATGCTCACGGGCGCATCGACGAACGTATTCGCATCGGGCATGGCGAACGGCGTGTCGTTTGCAACCATGATCGACGTTTGTCCAGGGGCGCATGTCAATTCGACGTCGCACGTCGGGGAACAGCCGTCACCCGATACCAAGTTGTCGTCGTCGCATGCTTCGCCGACATCGACCTTGCCATTGCCACAGCCCCCATTGAGCTGACAACCGTTGGAGCAAAGGTCGTTGTCGACCATATTGCCGTCATCGCATTCTTCGCCGAGCCCCAGATTGCCATCTCCGCACTCGGTCGCAACGCACATCGTGAGGGTCCAGCTCAGGAACGTGCCGACATTGGTTGCCGCGTCGTCTCGCACCTCGAGCGCCCATTCTCCAGCGGCAGGCTCGCTCAGGAAATCGGTCCCGGGTGTCGTCGACAACGATTGCTCGGGACGGTACTTCGATCTGAATGGCGCACTCGCATTGACGACCATTCCACCTGCCGAGTCGTCGAAAATCGTCGTGTTGTAATTGTCGCCGGTGCCACCATTGTCATCGGACAAGATGCGCACCGTGCCGCTCGGTGAACGTAGCTGAATGTCCAAGTCGGCATCTGCCGTGTGGTTGATGCCGCCAATCGTGGCAATCACCTTTCGCACTTTGCCCGTCGTCGCCACGTTCACGGGCAAGCTCGTGAATGTCAAGTTATTGTCGGGGATCGACGTCGGCGTTTCATTCGTCACGGCGATCGACGTCTCTCCAGCGCCGCACGTGATTGCAACTTCGCACGTCTGCGAACAATCATTACCCACTGCACCATTGCTGTCGTCACATTGTTCGCCGGGGTCGATGTTTCCGTCACCGCACCCTTCGTTGGCGGTGCAGAAGCGCGTGCACGCGTCGGCATCGTTCGTATTGGCGTCGTCGCACTCTTCGCCGGGATCGACGACCCCATTGCCGCAAAATACGACGGTGTCCAAACACAACGCCAAGCTCCAGCGTTCGACCGTGCCCGACGTTCCGGTCGTGTTATCGGCCACTCCGAGGCTCCATGAACCAAGCGCATTCTGATTCAGGAAATCGGTTCCCTCGTATTGCGTCAACGTGTATTCCGGTCGGAAGACGCCCGTGAATGGCGCACCAACGGCGGTGACGGGCATCGTTGCATTGGAATCGAAAACCGTCGCTATGTAATCATCGCCAGTGCCACCATTCAACGTAGATAACCAACGAATCGTATTCGCCGGAGATCGGAGGTTGATCAACAGTTGCCCAACGCTCGCATGGCTGATCTTGCCCAGGGTGACGACGACCTTCTTGACGGCGCCGTCCGTCGGCATGTTGACCGACGTATACGTGGTGGTGTTGTCGATGATCGGCGACGGCGACAAATCCGCAACGACCACCCGGGTTTGTCCTGGCGCACAGTCGATTTCAACCTGACACGTCGGTGAACAACCGTCGCCCGATAGAAAGCCATCATCGTCGCACTCTTCTCCCGCGTCGATGGTTCCGTTGCCGCAACCGGTTTCCAAGCCGCAGATGTCCGAACATCCATCGTTGTTCGTGATGTTTCCGTCGTCGCATTCCTCGCCCGAATCCACGGTGCCATTGCCGCAATACGTGACGGTATCGACGCAAAGCCCCAGGGTCCAGCTATACACCGTTCCCGAAGAGGAGCTCACGAGTTGGATCCGCGCCTGGAGATTCCACGTGCCACTGGCTGCTTCTTCGAGAAAGTCTTTCCCTTGAATCGTGGACAGTGAATGCTCGGGCCGGAACGTGCCGCTGAACGGATATGGGGCCGAGGCAATGGAAAACGTCGCCGCTTCATCGAAGATCGTCGACAAGTAATCGTACCCTACCGTGCTGTTCGTGCCGGAATTGCGCATGGAGAGGTTGCGGATCGTCCCGAAAGGAGATTGCAATCGGAGATCGAGGTCCTTCGTCGCGGATTTGTCGATGAAGCCAAGCGCGACCTTGACCTTCTTGACTCCACCCGTCGGCGCCACGTTCACGGGATAATCGTGATAAACGCTGCCACCCACGGGAATCGGTGTCGGCGTTTCGAACAATGCCGTGACTTCCGTCTGACCAGGGGCGCAATCCATTTCCAGCGTACAGGTAGACGAACACCCGTCACCCGACACCGTATTTCCATCGTCGCACTGCTCGCCGACGTCGTATAGGCCATCGCCGCATCCCAGATTCTTGCAGGCATTGCTGCACAGATCGTTGTTGTTGTAATTGCCGTCGTCGCATTGCTCGCCCGGATCGAGCGTTCCGTTGCCGCAATAGGTGACGGTATCCAGGCACATGCCCAGCGTCCAGCTTTGGAGCGTTCCGGCCGCGGACCCCGTGAGCTTGATTTGCAGGTTCCACGTGCCCAGCGGGTTTTCGTTGCTGAAATCCGTGCCCACCGTCGTCGATATCGACTCCTCCGGCTGGTAGCGTCCCTTCATGGGATGTGTGCTGCTCGTAATGGGCACTGCGGCCGAATCGTCGAAAAACGTCGATGTATAACCACCGATGGAGGTTCCACCATTGGCGCTCGACAAATGCCTCTTCGTTCCAATGGGCGACAGCAGGTCGATCGTGATGCGGTCGTTGCGCACGTCGGGCACGTTGCCAATGACCGCGATGGCCTTTTTCACGGCGCCCGCGGCGGCCACGTTCACGGGAAACTGGTTCAACGTGGACGAGCCATTGATGGTCGCTGCCGTTCCATTCGTGACCTTGACCGGCATCTGCCCTGCATCGCAGGTGATTTCGACCTGACACGTTGCCGAGCAACCGTCACCCGACACGATATTGTCGTCGTCACATTCTTCGCCCGCATCGAAGTTATTGTCGCCGCAACCGTCGTTCATCGAGCACAGGTTGCTGCACGCGTCGCCGTCGTTCGTATTGGCATCATCGCACTCCTCGCCCGCTTCGATCACCCCATTACCGCAATATTCGCCATGGCTCAAACAAAGCGCCATGGTCCAAGAATTGAAGACGGCGAAATTGGTCGTTTGCACGTCGCGTATCCGGAGATTCCACGTGCCCTTGGCATTTTTCCCACGGAAGTTGGCGTCACCGGTCGTCGACAACGTTTGTTCGGGCTTGAAGTACCCACGAAATGGCGCGCTTCCCGCAGTGACGTATGTCGCGGCGTCGTCATCGAAAAACGTCGATGCGTAATCGTCGCCCGTGTCGCCATTGTTGCTCGACAATGTGCGAATGAAGCCAGTGGGTGATTGAAGCTGAATGTCGAGCTCCTGAACGTTCGTGTGCGCGATGCTGCCAATGACCGCCACGACTTTCGCGACGGCGCCGGGCGTCGACACATTGACCGGGAAGGCATGGTATGCATTGTCATCCGGAACGGCGGCGGTCATGTCGTTCGTCACGATGACCGGAGTCTCACCCGCCGCGCAGGTAACCTCCACTTGGCATGCCGAGGAACAACCGTCTCCCGATACCAAGTTGTCATCGTCGCACTCTTCGCCGAGGTCGAAATTGCCGTCGCCGCAGCCGTCGTTGAGGCGGCATAGGTTGCTGCACAAATCGCCACCGTTCGTATTGCCGTCGTCGCATTCTTCGTCGGCATCGACGACGCCGTCGCCGCAATACGACGCAGGGTTCACGCACAGCGCGAGGCTCCACGCATTCAGCATGCCTTCGAAGCCCGATGCGTCGTCTTGCAATTGCAGATACCAAAAACCAGACGCATTCAGATGCAGGAAATCAAGACCCGCTCCAAGCGTCGCCATGGATTGCTCGGGCCGATACTTGCCCGTAAACGGCGCCGTGATGTCCGTAATGGATATGGCCGCGGCATCGTCGATCGTCGTACGCGTGTAGTTGTTGCCAACGAACCCATTGTCCGTCGAAAGCTCGCGATACAATCCGTGCGGGGACCTCAAGAACATGTCGATGTCGGCCGCATATTCGTGTGTCAACGAATGTACGACGACGATTGCTTTGGTCACGCCGCCCGTAGCATTGATGACGGCCGGACTGTACATGAAAGGACCGACGTCGGGGATCGGCAATGGATTGTTGTTCAGGACGACGACGCGCGATTCTCCGGCTGAGCACGTCAATTCGATGATGCATGCATTGCAACCATCACCACTCACGGCATTGAGGTCATCACATTCCTCCGGTGGATCGACGACGCCATTGCCGCACGTGCTGCACATGCCCGATTGACACGCCCCCATCACGCCGCCCAACATGCACGTTGTGCCATCCGGAGCCGGTGTGCCGGTACAAACGCCAGCCGTGCATTGATCGATCAAGGTACAGCCATTGCCGTCGTCGCATGCAAAACCATCGATCTTGGCCGCGTACGTGCACGCTCCCAACATCGCATTGCAAATCCCAGGCTCGTGGCATTGATCCGGAGGTTGACACACGATGAGCGTGCCGGGCTGGCACGCGCCCATCATGCACGTATCGGCCATCGTGCACTCTTCGCCGTCACTGCACGATGTTCCATCGGCGACGTTCGGATGTATTGGCATGCCTCCCGCGCACGCCTCGTACGTGCACGTCTCTCCGTCATCGACCGGCACGTCCGTATCGTCGGGGATATCGACATCATTGCCCGCGCCGTCGCATACGCGCACGAGGCAATCGTTTGGCATCTGGATGGAAACCGGCGTATTGGCACCCGTGAAATCGACGCCGCACGTGCTGGCGAGACATGTCCGCGTCTTGCACTCGTCGTCCGTTCCCGGACAATCCGCGGGAGCATTGCATTCCACGCATTGACCCATCCCGTTGCACACGAATGGATCGCCTCCGCCAGGCGCTGCGCATTGGGTGCCTTGCGGAAGGTTCGAATGCGACGGGATACCCGCAATGCATACGTCGGCCGTGCAGGCATTGTTGTCGTCTGAAACGTCGGTATTGTCGTCTTTGCTCGTCGTGCCGCCGCTACCGTCGCACACGATGACCTTGCAATCGCCCGCGCTCTGCATCGAAACCGGCGTATCGGCCGCCGTGAAGTCCATGCCGCACACGCCGGCGAGGCATGTTCGCGTCCCGCATTCGTCGTCCACTCCGGGACAATTGGCGGGAACATTGCATCCCACGCATTGACCCATGCCATTGCATACGAGAGGATCGGCGCCCCCCGATGGAGTGCAGTCGCTGCCTTGCGGGAGATTCGTATTGGATGGCGTGCCCATGACGCACGCGTCGGTTGTGCAGGCGTTGCTGTCGTCGGGGACGTCGGCGTTGTCGTCTTTGCTCGCGGTGCCGCCATTGCCATCACAAACGACAACCTTGCAATCGCCGGCGTTTTGCGTCGAAAGCGGCGTATCGGATGCCGTGAAATCCATCCCGCAAGCACCGTCGATACAGGTGCGCTGTCCACACGCATCATCCGTGCCGGGACAATCAGCAGATACGAGGCACTGAACGCATTGACCAACGCCATTGCAAACGGTTCCATCGCTCGAGCACGGCTCGCCGACCGACTTGGGCAGATGCGCCGTCGTGCCATCCATGTTGCACACGTCGTCCGTGCAATCGTTCATGTCGTCCGTGGGCACGCAACCATTGCCGCCACCACCACCGCCGCCACCACCGCCACCCATGCCGCCACCGCCGCCGGTGCCGCCGCCACCCATGCCGCCACTGCCGCCAGTGCCGCCAGTGCCGCCGCCACCCATGCCGCCAGTGCCGCCGCCACCCATGCCGCCACTGCCGCCGTCGGCACCACCCGCGCCAGCACTCGCACCGGCTCCTTGGTACAACTCGTCGATCTGGGACCGATCCACACGAGTGATCAGCTCGCAACCGCCAGCACCGGCGAGAACCGCAAACACCATGATCGGCAGCATCAAATTTTTCTGCGACGACATATTCGCCTCTTGACAGCGTGCGCGTGACGTGACTCGTCGAAACCGTTAGGGCTTTGGCTGTCTACTGCTCCAGACAAACCGTCCACATTTGCCAAGCCGCGTGAGCAATACACCAGCAGAACGAACCAAGGAAGCCCACACGTATGGGACAGTGCACAAGGTTCCCGTCGCTTTCCCTTCGCTGCCCTACGGGCGCGCTACCCTCACTGAGCCACCTCCGATCAGCGCCCTCCCCACCCCCCACCCTCGTGAAATCGCCTCCCTTCTTTTGCTCGCGCACTCCCTTGCTCGTGGCGCGGCACTCCCGGCCCGCACAGCACCATCCGCAGCACCGCGAGCCGCCCGCGCCGCATACACCGACCTGCGGTCCAGTTTCGTGCGGTGATTGCATTGGAGCGCCGTCATCAATCGGGCATAAATCTCTCGGGGACCATGCGCGGCAAAGATCTTCGTGAGGCCCTGAAGTGGAAAGAAATTCCGCTGCAGCTCGCCCAAATGGAAGACTTCAATAGGGTCACGGAGGAGGGCGCGGAAGCTCTCGCGCTCGCATTGACCGGGAGGCGCGGTGGGTGGAAGGTGAAGCGGCGGCTCCAATCTCGGCTTTCGGAAGGGGCCGATTGGTTGATAGGGAGCGGTGGCCAAAACGTCATCGTCGAGGTCGGCGGTACGGACGAAGGCGACCTCGAAATGCTGTACAAACGGAAGGTCACCCAAGCGCAAGGGGCCTCTTGGCCGAAGGGAACCGCGCGGGCGGCGTGCGTGGTACGCTTCGTCGAACCGAAGGCACTCTTTTGGAGCAGCGATGGAACTGAATGAGCTGAACGTTCGTGTGACCGAGGCGATCCTCCGTGCGGAGCGTCTTGCAGCGGGCTCGGACGAGGCGCGGGAAGCCTTCCGAGAGGTCGGGCGCATCGAAGAGTCGATCGCCGACTTGACGTCGGCGCATGACCTAGAAGGCGAAATCGCGCGCCTGGGAGCGGTCACTGCCGCACTGAGCGCGGCCGATCCCCTCCGCGCCCTCTGGCTCGTGGATCTCTATCTGGCGGAGGGGGTCTCTCCAGAAGCGGCGGCCAAGCTCGATGCCTTGCGCGCCGAGGCAGACACCGAGCTCGCTAAAGCGGCCTCGACCGTGCCGCCCGTACGGCCGATCAAGTACATCTTGCCCGAAGCGGCATGATTGCCGCTATGTCACCCACCCCACACCCTCGTGCAATCGCCTCCCTCCGCTCGCGCACGCATTCCCTTGCTCGTGGCGCGGTTTTCCCAGCATGCGCCGCACCAGCCGCACCTTCGTGAGCCGCCCGCGCCGCATCCATCGACCACCTCACGACGCCATGAACCGCCCCGCCCAGCCAGCCGAGGCACCTCACGACGTCCCGTAGCGAGCCACCTCCAAGCGCACTCGCAGGCCACGCCTCTGCGACCCCGTCGCGCCAGTCATCCTCGCGCGACCACGCCGTCGTGAGGCGCAAACCGAAGACGCAACGTCGATCCCACGTCCCCGTGACCCCTCGAATGCGCTGATCCGACCTGCGCGAGGCCCGGAAAATCGTCGAGCACGCGCAACTTCGTGCTTTTCACAACGCGAACAACGTGCCTACAGTACGCACCAAGCTCGCTCACATCCTCGAGGTACTCACAAGCCGCAGATGAAACCAACCATACGTTCACGACACGCCCAATGCAGTTGCGGGCAGCTACGGGTCACATGCGACGGCGACCCGATCCGCGTATCGATGTGCCACTGTCTCGCGTGCCAGCGACGAACGGGAAGCCCCTTCGGGCAACAAGCGCGCTGGCCAGCCGACAAAGTGAAAATCGAAGGCGTCGCTACGAGCTTCGTCCGTATCGGTGATTCCGGCGGGACGGTCACGTTTCGGTTCTGCCCTACATGCGGATCGACCGTGTTTTACGATATCGCCGATATGCCCGATGTCATTGCGGTGCCGGTGGGTGCCTTTGCGGATCCGGACTTCCCAGCGCCCACGTTCTCCGTATATGAGGCTCGAAAACATGGCTGGGTGAACGTGCCCGAAAGCATCGAGCACATGGATTGATTCGAAGCAATACGGCGGGCGGGGAAATCTGCGGAGCAGAGTTACTTCACTTTATTCTTCGCCTGCATTTGCACGAACGACGCCAATAGCTTGCGATCGGCGTCGCTCAGTTTTTCCGCAAATGCCGGCATGTGGCCCTCGAGCTTCGGATCCATCGCGCCCTTGGGATACGTCTTGCCACTGCCAGGATTGTCAATCTGCGCCAATATCCACGCCACAGATCCCCAACCTCGAAGCTCCGGTGCAAGCGATTCTTCGTCGTCGGTTTTCCCATCGAATCGATGACAACCCGTGCACCGCTGTCGCACGAGTTTTTCACCCGGCATTCCCGCGCCCTCACCCTCGGCTTGCGCCGCCAAGAATTCCACGATGGCATTCAAGTCCTCCTGCTTCATGGGCGAGAATTCCTTGGCCATTTCAGGGTCGTCAGGCGGCGTCGTCATGCTCGGCATCATGCCTTTGAATGCCGTCTTGCCGAACATCGAATCGTGATCCGGCTCCATGAGCACTCGCGTAGCCCATGACGCCGAGCCAAACCCGGTGAGGTCCGGCGCCGTGTCCTCGCCGGCCGGAGGTCCCATTTCGCCCATGCGATGACAGCTCGCACAATGCTGCTCGTATAGCCACACGCGCCGCGTTTCAGGATGATTGCGCATCATCGCCAATGCACCCTCGGGAGGTACCCCCTCGAATGCAATCGCAAGCGATTTCTTGGCGTGTGTCTCGGCTTTTGCAACGGCCTTGACGAATTCGGGATCCGCCGCGTCGTGTCTAATCGACGCGCCCGTGAGAACGCCCGCGCCAATGCCAAAAAGCGCCACCGGAACGAGCACCGGGAGGCGCTTCATGACACCTCGATCGGCCTTCTTGTCGAAGAGCGGAAGCAAAAGGAGATACCCGACGACGAGAAATGGAAGCACGACCGTCGCGATGAGCTCGAGGCGTCCCGGAAACGGCTTGCGCATTTCGTAGAGCGCGAGGAAGTACCATTCGGGACGCGCCGGATAATCGCTCGTCGGGTCGGCCGGAGCGTCGAGCGGCGCGCCGTGATGCTTCCACGTGAGAACGAAGACGACGGCAAGGACGAGCAGCGCGACGACGAGATCACGTGCAGCTTGCGATGGAAAATATCGTTCGACTTTGACCGCATCCGCGGGCGTTTCGAGCGCCGGGCCGTGCTTTCGCGAGATCATGACGTGCATGGCGAAGAGCAGGCCCGTCACGAGCGGCAAGACGATGGCGTGCGCGGCGTAGAGGCGCGTGAGGGTGAGGTTCCCGGGCAAACTGCCGCCGAGAAGCGCTTCTTGCATGATGGTGCCGACGACGGGCACGGTGCCCATGATGCCGGTTTCGACGCGCAGCGCCCAGAATCCGCGTTGATCCCAGCGCAAGGGGTTGCCCGTGAGCGCGAAGGCGACGATGAGGCCGAAGAGCAAAAGGCCGAGCCAATAGGTGAATTCGCGCGGCCTTCGGTACGCGCCTCGGACGATGGCGTGCACGAGATGCACGGCGCCGAGGACGATGAGCGCTTGCGCACCGAACTGATGCAGGCCGCGGACGATCCAGCCGGCGGGCACCTTTTGCTGGATGTATGCAACGCTGGCCCACGCCGTCGTGGCACTCGGCGCATACACCGTGGAGAGAAGCACGCCGGTGACGGCGACGACCACGAGCATCAGGCCGAGGGCCGTGCCCCACGCGTAAGCGAAACGAGCGCCTCCAGGCACGGTCGCTTCCACGAAGCTTTTCACGAGCTGTCGGTAGCCCGTGCGTTCGTCAATCCAATCGCCGAGTTTCACCCGACTTCCTCCTTCGTGGGGATGCCT
Source organism: Polyangiaceae bacterium (assembly GCA_016715885.1). Lineage (NCBI taxonomy): Bacteria > Pseudomonadati > Myxococcota > Polyangiales > Polyangiaceae > Polyangiaceae bacterium. Next base: position 3,120 of record JADJXL010000022.1, on the reverse strand, counting down.
TGCCGAAAGCGTCGGAAATCAACTTCGACAAACCCGTCCACGACGCGTACTTGGAGCGGATCCATCGCGCGAGGTGACGGGCCCGAGAGGGCTTCACCGGCGAGCGAGAACTTGGAGACGTGACACGGACATGCGTAGCTTTGCTTGTCTGCGTTGAGGTCGATGGAGCAACCGAGGTGAGGGCAAACCGCGCTGAGCGCGGTGACTTGATCGCCCTTGCGAACGAGCCAGAGCGAGCCGAGGAGTTGATCGCGCGTGATGGTGTACGCATCGCGTTCGTCAGCGATCACGACGACGCGTTTGGGTTCGTCGGGCTTGACGTCTGCGAGGCGTCCGACACGGATCCATCGAGCCTTTCCCGCTTCGCCGTTGGAGGAGGGGGCGAGCATGCGGGTGACGGGCACGATGAGCGCGCCGGCATAAATCGCTCCCGACGCGGCAGCGAGCGCCTTGAGGGCACCTCGACGGTTCGTCGTCCGGCCTAGGTCTGCTGGAGGTTCCACCCTGGGAGGCTCTTCGACCAGCTCGTTCTGCATCTCTTCCGCCATCTCGTCGCACTCCTCTTGCCGCGCGTGCGCTCGGCGCGAGCAAGATAGCGAGAAGTGCGCGCGGGGGAACATCAATCAATTGAAGACCAAGCAGTGGTTTGATAACATCCTACGCAGAAGCCGCGGATGCGCGCATTTCGAAAACTGGGGCGCTAGCACGGTTGCGCCACGAAGAAAGGGCACACGACAATGAATTCGACTTGGCACCGGGTGCCTTTTGGGCCCACCCGAGGATCACTTGGCGTCCTTTGTTTGGCACTCATGACCGCCGCGACCGGATGCGGCGCCGAAGACCAGGGCAGCACGGAAGGTGCTGGCGGAACGAGCGGCAGTGTTCGCAGTACGGATACCGTGAGCGAAGAGGCGGTGCCTTGGGGACCCGATGAAGTTGCCGGGCCGGGGGTGCGCGGAAAAAGCATCTGCAGAGTCGGTGCTTCCTCCACCGAGCAATGCGCAAACGTGCAGCACGGGCGCGGAATGCGCGAGCGGGTTTTGCGTCGATGGCGTGTGCTGTGACAGTGCGTGCAGCGGGACGTGCGAGGCGTGTACGGCGGCGAAAAAAGGTCAAGGCGACGACGGAACGTGCGGCCCGATTGCGCTCTACGGGGATCCTGACAACGAATGCGCATCCGGCTCGTGCGATGGTACCGGGAGCTGCAAAAAGTACAACGGCGCGACGTGCGGCGAGACGACGGATTGCTTGTCGGGCAATTGCGCGGATGGGTATTGCTGCGGCGCTCCGTGCTCGGAGACGTGTCGGGCATGTTCGGCTGCGAAACGGGGAGGTGGATTCAACGGGCAATGCGGGGCAATTGCATCGGGGACCGATCCGGATGACGAATGCACGGGCGGCGAATGCAACGGCGCGGGCGCATGCGTGATGGCGGGGCTCGGCAATGGCGCCGCGTGCTCGATGGGCGCGCAATGTTCGTCCGGGAATTGCGCCGACGGCGTCTGTTGCGACGCTGCTTGCACGGGAACATGCGAGGCGTGCACGGCGGCGAAGAAGTCCCAAGGGGCCGATGGGACGTGCGGTCCGATCGTTGGCGAACAAGGACCCCGATAACGAATCTTTTGCGTGGGTGTCCATGGATCGGGGACGCCAAGGGTACAACGGCGCGGTTTGCAGTTCGGCGGGCGACTGTTTGTCGGGGTATTGCGCCGACGGATATTGTTGCGGCAACGCTTGCACGGGAAGCTGTAGGCGTGTTCGGCTGCCAAAAAGGGAGGCGGCGTCAACGGGTAATGTGGACCGATTTCGGCGGGAACCGATCCCGACGACGAATGCACCGGCGAGCAGGCGCCGGAGCGGGCAGGGTGGCACGGCGCCCGTGGGCCTCGAAAAATAAGCTGCGCAGCGCGGGATCCGCAATGCGCGTCGGGGAATTGAGTCGACAACGTCTGTGCGCATACGGCGTGCTCGGGAACGTGCGAGGCTTGCACGGCGACAAAGAAGAGCCAAGGTTCCGACGGGACGTGTGGTCCCATTGCAGCGAGCAAGGATCCCGACAATGAATGCGCGGCCGGTGCGTGCAGCGGAACGGGCACGTGCCAAAGCTACAACGGCGTCGTATGTGACGCGAGCGCAATGTTTGTCCGGGTATTGCGTGGATGGATATTGCTGCGGCGGCGCGTGTACGGAGACATGCAGAGCATGTTCGGCTGCCAAGAAGGGTGGCGGCATCAATGGTCAATGCGGCGTGATCATGGCGGGAACCGATCCCGACGATGAATGCGGCGGCAGCGGTACGTGCAGCGGCGCAGCCGCTTGCACGATGGTCGACAATGGATCGTACTTGCGACCAGCGCGAATGCTCGTCCGGTTTCTGCGTCGACGCGTCTGGTTGCGATACGGCATGCACCGGAACGTGCATGGCGTGCAACGGACCGGCTCGGAAACCTGCTCGAACGTGGTCAATGGGCAAGGCGATTCGAATTCGTCACCCGTCGGCGTGCCGCCGAGGGGATGGACAAGGCAACTGCCAATCCAATGCCGGCGCGCCGTGCACATCCGGAAGACAGGAATGCTCGAGCCACGTTTGCGACGACGAAGTGTGCGCTGCCGTCGCCACACCGAACGCTCCTTTCGAATGGGCCACCATTCTTTCGCCCACCGTCGACAGCATCACGACATCGAACTGATCACGCCGCTCGCAAACGATGGCGTCGTCCGGCAGCGGACCAAGATACCCATCGACCTCAATGGTTGGATGCCGGTTCGGGTCCTTCGCAGGGCGCAACCCTGGTGGTTCACCTTCGATGCATCGGCGCTGCGAGCGTCGTCGAGGATGCGGCCCCTGAACGACGCGGACAACGCAGATCACGTACTTGCGTGCACGTGCACGATATTCGGATATCGTCGCCACGGTGCATTGGTATCACGGCGCTCCGATTCCATCCACACTTACGCAAATGGACGCGCCTTCGTTGGTGCGTACCTACGACGACACGGAAATGGCCGGCCTTCACGGCGGGCGACGGATATGTGCTCATTGCATCGGTCTCCGGACAGCCTGACGGGCGTCGATTTTGGCGACGGCATCGCTCGTCACGGGCGACCGCGTCGTGAAGT